>JARKSE010000056.1 GCA_029974315.1 Paludibacteraceae bacterium
TTCAATCGTTGCTTTTTCTTTCTTAACCTCTTCTTTGATGGTGCCGTTGTGTAGCGTGAGCACGTTGTAAGTACGCGGTTCGTTCGCAATTTCGCGTTTATCTACGTATTCGCGATTTAAAATGGTAGAGATGGTTGGTGCGTACGTTGATGGACGACCAATACCTAACTCTTCAAGTTTACGTACCAACGAGGCTTCTGTATAGCGTGGTGGTTTTTGTGAAAAACGTTCTTGTGCTACAGCCTCTTTTAAGTTTACCGTTTGTTGTTCGCTCAATACGGGCAATAAACCACTATGGTCTTGCTCTTGTTCATCGTCAACCGACTCCATGTAAACGCGTAAGAAACCATCAAAAGTTAACACTTCGCCGGTAGCAACAAAAAGTTCTGTATTTCCATTAATACCAATGGTAATAGTAGTACGTTCTACTTCAGCATCAGCCATTTGCGATGCAATAGTGCGTTTCCAAATCAGTTCATAGAGTTTTTGCTCTTGTGATGAACCTGTAATGTTGTGTTCGCTAATGTAAGTTGGACGAATAGCTTCGTGAGCCTCTTGTGCGCCTTTGGTTTTGGTGTGATATTTTCGTATGCGTAGGTAGTTATCGCCAGCGATGTTTTTAATTTCATGGCTGATAGTGCCTAACGCCAAATCAGATAAATTGAGCGAGTCGGTACGCATATAGGTAATTTTCCCCGATTCGTAGAGCTTTTGTGCAATGCGCATGGTTTGTGAAACAGAGTAACCTAATTTGCGTGATGCTTCCTGTTGTAAAGTTGAGGTGGTAAATGGTGCAGCAGGTGATTTTTTACCCGGATTTTTCTCAATTTTTTCAATAGTGAACGTAGCATTAGTACAACTTTGTAAGAATTGATGAGCTTCCTCTCTGGTTGCAAAACGATGCTTTAATTCTGCCTGAAATTCACAAGGCTCTCCATGTAGGTCAGTGCCACTAAATAGTGCTGTTACTTTGTATGAGGCTTCTGCAACGAAGTTTTGAATTTCGCGTTCACGCTCTACCACTAAACGCACAGTAACTGATTGTACACGTCCTGCCGATAGCGAAGGTTTAATTTTACGCCAAAGTACAGGCGATAGTTCAAATCCTACAATGCGGTCGAGTACACGGCGTGCTTGTTGTGCATCAACTAAGTTCAGATCAATATCACGTGGATTTTCAATAGCGTGTAGAATAGCAGGTTTTGTAATTTCGTGAAATACGATGCGACGTGTGTTCTCTTTATTTAGTTTGAGTTCGTCGAATAGGTGCCACGCAATAGCTTCTCCTTCGCGGTCTTCATCGGAGGCTAACCAAACAATATCAGCCTCTTTTGCAGCTTTTTTCAAATCGCCTACCACCTTTTTCTTATCATCGGGAACGACATATGTCGGTTTGTAGTTATTTTCTAAGTCAATGCCAAAATCTTTCTCTTTTAAATCGCGTATATGTCCAAAACTAGACATAACAGTATAATCTTTTCCTAAAAATTTTTCAATTGTTTTAGCTTTTGCTGGAGATTCCACAATAACGAGGTTCTTGTGCATAGTAGTTTGGTTGATTTGAAATTTTACTTTTAAAATTGTGCAAAGTAACAAAAACTATTTCTTATGTGCCAAATTTTTAGAAAACTATTTTTGTCGATACACCTTATATAATAGGAAAAAAGGTAGCAGAGTAGATGTATTAACGAATTGTATAACAGATTGTTGACATGAATCAAAGAACAATTATAAAATAATGTTTTTTATGTATTAAAATCCAAATAAAATCGTAATTTTGTGAAACTAAAACTTACTAAATCTCTATTTAATGGAATTAACGCCAGGCATAATCGCCGAAACAAAGAGACAAGTAACCGAAAATGATACCGCTTTGCATCTTGCTTCTGGTTCATTACCAGTTTTAGCCACACCTGCAGTGGTCGCTTGGATGGAACATTGCGCTACTTGTCTGATCGACTCGCAATTACAACCGCACGAAACATCTGTTGGAACGGCCATTGATGTGCTTCATATCAAAGCATCGGCTGTGGGCGAATGGATTACGTGTCGTGCTGAGTTGATGGCTGTAGAAGGACGCCAATTGCATTTCACGATTGTAGCTACAAATACCAATGGAGAATCCGTTGCAACTGCCAAACATACACGTGTGTTAGTGGATGTTGAACGTTTTATGGCGAAGTTTAAATAAATTGTATTTTTTATTTTTAAAAATATATGATATGAAATTTAGTTGGATAAAAAAACTGCTTGGCGGTTTGTGCTTGAGTTCTGTAGCCTTTGTATTTCAGGCATGTTACGGGACTCCGCAAGATTTTGGTGAAGATATGTGGGTAGAAGGAAAAGTTACTGACAAAACCACTGGACTTCCTATTAAAGGCATCAAAGTGTCGGTAGTGGATAGAATGCAATACCTTTATACCAACGAAGATGGCGATTTTTCCTTTTATACGATGCGTGCTGATAGTACGGTGGTGCGTTTTGAGGATGTTGATTCCATTGAGAATGGTAGTTATGCTTCGAAAGAGATTGTGCTCTCCGATTCGTTGCGTGTAGTAAATTTAGCTGTCGATTTGGATGAGGTGAAATGAAACGACGCATTGAACAATTCCTGTTTCGACAATTTCGAGCGATAGAAACTCAACGACACGAACTGAATTATCTATTTTGGGAGTGTACCACGCGGTGTAATTTGAATTGTTTACACTGTGGTAGTGATTGTGCCAAAGATAGTGCACATCAGGATATGCCGTTGGATGATTTTTTGCAAGCACTGGATACAATCAAGCATCCTTCGCCCAATTTAATGGTGGTGTTGACCGGTGGCGAGCCGCTTTTACGTAAAGATATTGAGCTGTGCGGTCGCGAGATTAAAAAACGTGGCATGCGTTGGAGCATGGTGTCTAATGGCTATTTGTACAACGAGCAAAAGCATGTAGCTTTGTTAAATGCTGGACTTGGTGCATTAACTATTAGTCTCGATGGTTTAGAAGCGTCTCATAATTGGTTGCGTCGTAATCCTAAAAGTTTTGAGCGAGCCGATGTGGCGATAGGTTTAGCAGCCAATGCGCCTCGTCTTAATTTCGATGTGGTGACGTGTGTCAATAGTCGTAATATAGATGAACTGACGGCTATTAAAAATTACTTAGTTACCAAACACGTGAAAGCGTGGCGTTTGTTTACCATTATTCCTATTGGACGAGCGAAAGATAATCTAGAATTATTTTTGACCGATAGTCAGTTTCAAGAATTGATGGATTTTATTGCAGAAACGCGTAACAAAGGCGATATAGACGTTAAATTTAGTTGCGAAGGTTACGTGGGTGATTATGAAAAACGCGTGCGAGATACACGGTTTTTCTGCCGTGCAGGAATCAATATTGGTTCCGTATTGATTGATGGTTCTATTTCGGCGTGTCCTAATATTGATCGGTCGTTTGCACAAGGTAATATTTACCACGACAATTTAGACATGGTGTGGCATACCAAGTTTCAACTTTTTAGAGATAGAAGTTGGACTAAACGTGGTAAGTGTGCTAACTGTAAAGAATATAAACAGTGTCAAGGTAACGGATTTCATTATTGGCATGGCGATAAACAGCAAGTGTTAGTGTGTCACAATGAACGTTTGAAAACGAATTAAAGAGCGTAGTAAAATAATAAAAAGCCAATTCAATTGAATTGGCTTTTTATTATGAAATATTAATTAAATAAACAGATTGATATTAGCCTGATCAGCTCGTTCCATGTAGGTTGCTACACCGCCAATGCTCACTTCATTCATCAATTCTTCACGTTTGATGCCCATCATATCCATTGACATTTGACAAGCGATAAACTCAACACCTTGGTCTAAAGCTGATTGGCGCATTTGTTCTAGTGAATCGATTTGTTTTAATTTCATCAAGTAACGCATCATGCGCGTGCCTAAACCGCCCATATTCATTTTGGATAATTTGAGTTGGAGTGAACTGGAAGGTAACATCATACCAAACATTTTACCCCAAATATCTTTTTGAACCCGACCTTTTTTCTGTTTTTTTATTACGTTTAATCCCCAGAAGGTGAAAAAGACGGTTACTTTTTGACCTGTAGCAGCTGCACCATTAGCTAAAACAAATGTAGCTAAAACTTTGTCGAGGTCATCACTGAACATAATAAATGTTTTTGCTTTACTTTCGGAGGAAGTTGTTGCTTTACGAGCTTTTGTATCTTGTTTTTCGATAGTTGCACTGTAGCGTCCTTTGTCCGATGATTGACTAATGAGACGATTACCTGTAGTATTACACCACGCTTGAATATCGCGTGCAAATCCAGGATCGGTGGCAATAATTTCTACACGTTCACCAATTTCCATTTTATCTGTTGCCTGTTTGACTTTTAAAATTGGACCAGGACATTGTAATCCACAAGCATCCACTTGCATTATTTTTGTTTCAACATGTGGAGTATTTACGGTTGAAGCCATATGTGAAGCGGTTTTAGATGTTTGTTTTTTAGGTGTATAATCTGCAGTTACTGTTTGATATAACGAGCTTCCTCCAATTAAATTTCTCACATTGGTAAAACCATTACCAAGCAGAATGCGTTGTGCTAAATAGGCTCTTAAACCCATACCGCAATAAACAATAATTGGCGTATCTTTTTTGAATTCAGCAAGGTGGTTGCGGAGTTCGTCTAAAGGAATATTTATAGCACTTTTGATACCGCCAAATTCGCATTCATCATGAGTGCGTACGTCAACGAGTGTAGCTCCCTCTTCTAAAGCTTTACTTAATTCTCGCCAGTAAATTGGTGGCATGGTACCATTTAAGATATTGCCTGCCGCATAGCCAGCAATCGCCAGTGGATCTTTTGCTGATGAAAAGGGTGGAGCATAGGCGTGTTCCAATTGTTGTAAATCGTAAATGGTTCCTTTATGTTTAATGACGAGTGCTGCTTGATCAATGCGTTTATCTACCCCTGTACAACCTACTATTTGGGCACCGTAAACAGTTCCATCTTTGGGTGAAAAAGTTAGTTTTGTGGTGATGGGCATAGCACCAGGATAATAACTAGCATTAGATCCACTTTTTGTGGTGACTGTGGCATAATCAATATTCAATTGTTTAAGTCGTTTGGCAGGGATACCGGTAGAAGCTACAGTTAAATCAAATACTTTTGCTATCGATGTACCAATTGCGCCTTCGTAAGTATATTTATTACCGAATATCATATTGTCAGCCACCAATCGTGCTTGTCGGTTGGCTGGATTAGCTAAATAGTTGAGCCAAGGTTTTCCTGTAATAGGGTGTTTGAATTCAATAGCGTCACCAACGGCATAAATATCTTTATTAGATGTTTGCAAATAATCATTGACATAAATGCCTTTCATTTCGCCAATGGTTAGTCCTGCTTCCTGTGCCAATTTAGTTTGCGGACGCACACCCATAGATAGAATGACAAGATCGGCATCGATTTTTTCACCGTCTGTCATACACGCTTTTAATTGGTTATTAATAACTGCAAAACTCTCCACACATTTTCCCAAATGGAGGTCAACACCTTTCATGGTCAACTCTTGATGAACCAGTGATGCCATTGAAAAGTCTATGGGTGCCATTACTTGGTCTATCACTTCTATGATTGAAACATGTATGCCCAGCTGATGGAGGTTTTCAGCCATTTCTAATCCAATAAAACCTGCACCTACTATGACAGCTTTTTTTACTGTATGTGTGTCAATATACGCTTTAATTTGATCAGTGTCGTCTACATTGCGTAGGGTAAAAATTCCTTCAAGATCAATACCTTTCAATGGTGGTTTAAAAGGTGAAGCACCGGGTGATAGGAGTAGTTTATCGTAAGTTTCGGTGTAATGCGTGCCGTCAGCTTTTTGTATTAAAACTTCATGTTTTTTAGGGTCGATAGAGAGTGCTTCGTGTTCTACACGCACATCAATATTGAATCGATTTCCAAAT
This sequence comes from Paludibacteraceae bacterium, assembly GCA_029974315.1. Lineage (GTDB taxonomy): Bacteria > Bacteroidota > Bacteroidia > Bacteroidales > Paludibacteraceae > W0P28-013. The sequence goes on from JARKSE010000056.1 coordinate 5,961, forward strand.
ACTTCAGGTGTTTGTACAAATAATTTATCGCGCTCTTGAATCGTTCCACCAATGTAATAAGGTAGTCCACAATTAGCATACGAAATGTATTTTCCTTTTTCAAGTAAAATAATTTCTACCGATTCATCAATTCTGCGCATTCTAGCAGCAGCAGTGGCACCACCAGCCACTCCACCTACGATAAGAATTTTCATAACAAGAGGTTTTATTTAGGTTATTTTGTGTAGCTACTCACTACTTACAAATGTAATACTTTTTTGTGATAAAAAATAGGGCTATGTATGTAAAAAATAAATATGTTTTTGAGGGAATACAAAATTATAACATTAGTTATCTTTGTCACATAATTATCTTTTAAAATCGGACTTATGAAAGCAAAATGGATTATTGTTTTAGGATGTATTCTTGCACTGTGTTCTGGGTGCAAAGTGTTGAGTCTTTTCACGCAATTTGATTTGGCATATAACTCCACAGTGGTTGTGCCATCCTCTATAAATCGGACTCTGCCGTTTGATATTCCTACACCAGAAATACAAACTAATTCAGAATCACACTTTTCGGTAAATCAAACTCAATCCAATTTAATTGAAGAAATAAGTCTTAAAGAGTTGGGGGTGAATTTAAAATCACCAGAATCAGGAGATTTTAGTTTTTTGAATGAAATTCGTGTGTTTATTGTCACCAAAGGACTGCCCGATAAAGAAATTGCTTGGTTAACAAATATTCCTGATACAATAGGAAAGGAGTTACAACTTAATGTTACTCAAGAAAATGTGATGGACTACATCAAACAAGAGTCGTTTTCGTTGCGTGTACGTGTGACTACGGATAAATTGATAACAGTTGATCACGAAATAGATATCCGTGCTGTGTTACATGTTGATGCAAAAATATTTGGATTATAATTTTAGTGTGGTGACTAAAAAAAGCCAGATTTTATGATTCATAAAATCTGGCTTTTTGCTTTGTGCGCAAGATGAGACTCGAACTCACACGAGGTTACCCTCACTACCCCCTCAAAGTAGCGTGTATACCAATTTCACCACTTGCGCATTTTGTGCCCAAAACAGGACTCGAACCTGCACAACCTTGCGGTCACTAGTCCCTGAAACTAACGCGTCTACCAATTCCGCCATTTGGGCTTCAACTCTTTTTTGAATAAAAAAGGCAGCCTCATACTGCCTTAAAAGTGAGCGAAAAACGGGACTCGAACCCGCGACCCCAACCTTGGCAAGGTTGTGCTCTACCAACTGAGCTATTTTCGCAAAATATTTGTGTACAACTGCCTCTCACAATTGCGATGCAAAATTATCCATTTATTTTGAATTTACAAAACAAACAGATGAAAAAATAATAAATTACACTTTGACAGTCATTCTTTCGTGCTTATATTATTTATTGTAATAAAAAAAATGTACTTTTGTGCTCCTTAATAATCAGATGGTGTGAAGTAATAACTGAGCTTATCACATTGTAAGTAAAAAATCGAATTATGACCAAAATTATTGAAAAAGAAGCTCCTAAGAGAAGCTTGAATTTTATTGAGCAAATTGTTGAAGATGACGTTAAAGCTGGGTTAAATGGTGGACGTGTTCAGACACGTTTCCCGCCAGAGCCAAACGGGTATTTACACATTGGTCACGTGAAAGCTATTTGTATTGATTTTGGCATTGCCGAAAAATATAATGGTATTTGCAACCTTCGATTTGACGATACCAATCCTGTGAAAGAAGACGTGGAGTACGTTGATGCGATTATGAACGACATAAAATGGCTTGGTTTTCACTGGGAAAATGTGTTTTATGCATCTGATTATTTCCAAAAACTATATGATTTGGCTATTCGTTTTATCAAAGAAGGTAAGGCGTATGTTGATGAACAATCGTCTGAAATGATTGCCCAACAAAAAGGAACGCCAACAACACCGGGTGTTAATAGTCCGTTTCGTGATCGTCCGATTGAAGAAAGTTTGGATTTGTTCCAACGCATGAACAAAGGCGAATTTCCTGAAGGTTCGATGGTGTTGCGTACTAAAATTGATATGGCGCATTCCAATATGCATTTCCGCGACCCAATTATGTATCGTATCATTTTATCGCATCCGCACCACCGTACAGGTTACGATTGGAAAGTCTATCCAATGTATGATTTTGCTCACGGACAAAGTGATTATTTTGAAGGCGTAACACACTCTATTTGCACTCTTGAATTTGAAGTTCACCGTCCGCTTTACGATTGGTATCTTGACCAATTTGTAGAGGGCGATTATCGTCCAAAACAGCGCGAATTTAACCGTTTAAATATCACTTATACTGTGATGAGCAAACGTAGAATGTTGCAGTTGGTGCAAGAAGGTTTGGTGAACGGTTGGGATGACCCACGTATGCCTACTGTTGGCGGTTTGCGTCGCCGTGGTTACACGCCTGAAGCTATTCGTGATTTTATCGATCGTATTGGTTATACTAAAGTAGAGGGCTTGATTGATGTGTCGTTGCTTGAGTATTCTATTCGTGAAGATTTAAAACCTAAAGCAACACGTGTATGCGCTATTTTAGATCCAATTAAGTTGGTGATTTCTAACTATCCTGTAGGAAAAACAGAAATTTTAACCACAGAAAATAATCCTGATAACGACACAGCTGGAACTCGTGAAATTACGTTTGCCAGAGAACTCTACATTGAGCGTGGTGATTTCAAAGAAGAAGGATCAAAAGATTTTTTCCGTTTGAGTCCAAATGGTCGTGAAGTGCGTTTGAAAAGTGCTTACATTGTAAAAGCTACAGGGTGCGAAAAAGATGCAGCGGGGAATATCACTACAGTGTATTGCGAATATGATCCAACCACGAAAAGTGGAACTGAAGGTGGTAATCGTAAAGTGAAAAGTACTATAAATTGGGTGGAAATCAATTCTAGTGTCGAAGCAGAAGTGCGTTTGTATGATCGTCTATTTGCTATTGAAGATCCAGCAGCATCGGACAAGGATTTTCGTGATTTGTTGAATCCAGATTCGCTTACTGTGGTAACTGGTTGTCGTATGGAGGCTGCGTTAGCAGAAGCGAAACCATTGGATAAGTTCCAATTTCTGAAAATTGGTTACTTCACTGTTGATTTAGACAGTACACCTGATAAACTCATATTCAATCGTACTGTTTCACTTAAAGATACATGGGCAAAGAAAAGCTAAATAATAAATGAGGGTGCGGTAACAAACCCTCATTTATTTATGTTTTTAAGTAAAATGTAGAAAAAAAGATATTTGCACGGTTTTTGATATAAATTAAAGTGTCTTTGAATAATGGAGTAAGCGAAAATCCACCAAAAGAGTAGCATGTGTTAAAATAAAAAGGATTATGAAGAAACAAAATGTTTTTAAAACTGTTTTTATTGCACTCACCCTAATGATTTCATTAGCAAGTTGTGCTAATGAGGAAGTAATTCCTGCGGCTAAACTTCCAGCTGAAGTTCAAACGTATATTTCTACACACTTCCCAACTCATACTATTTTGCAGGCGGTGGTAGATATTGATGGGTTCACTAAAACTTATGATATTTTACTATCGGATCGTGTTAAGTTAGAATTTAATAGAAAAGGTCAAGTGATTGATATTGACAGTGAAACTGCATTGCCAGATAGTGTTATTCCGGAAAAAATCCGTCAGTATGTTGCGGCTAATTATCCTGCATCAGTTATTGTCGGGTGGGAATTAGAAGATCGTCATCAACAAGTTAAGCTCAACAATGGTCTTGATTTAGAATTTACTATGAGTGGCGACTTTCTGCGAATCGATGCTTAATTATAGTGAATAAATACTATATAAAATAAGGTCTAACAACATGTTAGACCTTATTTTATATCAATTGCTCGTGTGTAACGTTATTACTGTAATTTCAGGGCGCATACCTAAACGAAATGGAATGCCTACATAACCTAAACCACGGTTTACAAAAAGAAATTGTTCTGCTTCTTGGTATAAGCCGTCCCACTCTTCAAAAATCCAATGCGAAGGCGACCACTTTATACCGAATGCATCGATACCCAGCTGTGCGCCATGTGTGTGACCAGCAAGTGTCAGTGTGATTTCTGGGTGTTGTAATACTTCGGCTCGCCAGTGTGTAGGATCATGACTCAAAAGGATATTGAACGTGGTAGATAAACTGTCGATAGCTTTAGATAAGTTACCATAACATGGAAATGGATCTACACCACAGTTTTCAACGCCCACAACACCAATTTGAGCAGAATCGCGTCTGATGATACGGTGTTCGTCGAGTAATAAATCGAAACCAAAACGTTTGTAAAGTGCTTTTACGCTATTTAAATTCGCCATATTTTCTTCAGGTGTTTTCCATGTGACGTAGTCGCCATAATCGTGATTGCCTAAAATGGCATATTTCCCCAAAGTAGCATGAAGTTTTAAAAATGGTGTATCAAGACCGTTCCCCTCTTCGGCAGTGAGATTTACCAAATCGCCTGTGAGCAGAATTAAATCAGGTTGTTCGCTATTTACACTATCGGTTATAGTAGTTAAATAGGCTTTAGCATTACTCAAATTACCTAAGTGAACATCTGAAATTTGTACTAGTTTTAAGTTATCAAACGCTTCGGGTAGTTGGTCTGTTATGATTTCTATGCGCCTTACTTCTAAATGATAACGATCAATAGCACCCCAAATTAAGCCACCAGCTATGATGATACCTACAGGATAACCCAAGAGTTGTCGTAGATGGATTTTTTTTCTAAAAATGTGTTTAAAAAGTGTATCTATCACCGAAAATAGTGCAATGATATTAGCTGGTAAAAATAGGGTCATATACAACCAAATAAACCATAAAAAGCTCGATTGATAGGGGTTGAGGACGCTAAGTCGGAATAAAAAGAACACTACTAAAAATAGCGTAGGAATAGTCCATATCAATGTTTTAAGAAGAGGATGTATCGACTTGTCCTTCATACCAAGTTGTGCAATAATGGCAGGTAAATAGGTGATGACCAGATTGAAAAGGACAAACTGAATATAGAATTTCATATAATTTGTTTTTTACAAAAATAGCATAAAAACAAGTGGAATTTACTTTTTTTATTTTTTTTAGTAAAAAAAGAGTATCTATTAAAGACAAGTAACTAATTTTGTATTGTTATCCAAACATCAATTATAAAATATGCAAGAAGAAAATCGAGAAAAAACAATTTATAAAGTTACCTGGGTTGGTTTTTTTGTCAACTTGGTACTGTCAATTGCTAAATTATTAGCTGGAATTTTTGGAAAAAGTGGCGCTATGATAGCCGATGCTGTTCACTCAATATCTGACTTCGCAACTGATTTGGTGGTACTTGTGTTTGTCCGAGTGGCGGCTAAGCCCAAGGATGAAAATCATGATTATGGTCATGGCAAATTTGAAACTATAGCTACAATTATCATAGGATTAGCACTGTTTGCTGTTGCTGTTGGTATCTTTATCAATAGTTTTGGGCTTGTTGGTCGTGTTCTTAAAGGTGAGGTAATTGAACGCCCGGGATTGATTGCATTGATAGCGGCTGTAGTCTCAATTGTTACAAAAGAGTGGTTGTATTGGTACACGTTGGAGGTTGCTAAACGTGTTAATTCGCCCGCAGTAAAGGCGAATGCATGGCATCATCGCTCAGATGCATTTTCGTCAATTGGTACATTGTTTGGTATTGGTGGTGCTTATTTTTTAGGCGACAAATGGCGTGTGTTGGATCCAGTGGCAGCTATAATTGTCAGTCTGTTAATTGCTAAAGTAGCGTACGATTTGGTAATGCCAAGTTTAAATGAGTTGGTGGAGCGATCGTTACCGAAAGAGCAAGAGGATGAAATTTTAGCTTTGATTATGCAAGATCCATCGTTGAGCGATCCGCATAATCTGAAAACACGACGAATAGGTTCTAACATTGCTATCGAAGTTCACGTCCGTGTTCCCGGCGATATGACGGTGGAAAAATCACATAATTTAACGGTCAATATTGAACAAAAATTGAAAGAAAAGTATGGTGTAGGTACGCAAGTTATCATTCATATTGAGCCTGTAATATGATGTAACTTGTTTAAATTTAAATCCAGTGTTGAATTAACGTCTGGTGAGTTTCACCACATTTTCTACGTGGTGTGTATGAGGAAACATATCTACGGGCTGAACGGCATCTACACGATATTTGCTATCTAGGAGTTGTAAATCGCGAGCTTGGGTAGCCGGATTACAACTTACGTACACAATTCGTTTTGGTGCAGCATTGAGGATAACGTTTATTACATCTTGATGCATACCTGCACGTGGTGGGTCTGTAATAATCACATCGGGACGCCCATGCTTTTCGATAAATTGATCGGTGAGAATCTCTTTCATATCACCTGCAAAAAACAATGTGTTATCAATGTTATTAAGCGATGAGTTGACTTTCGCATCTTCAATAGCTTCTGGAACATATTCAATTCCAATGACTTGTTTCGCACGTTTGCTTATAAAGTTAGCAATGGTTCCCGTTCCTGTATATAGATCGTACACAAGTTCGTTGCCTGTAAGTTCGGCAAAATCACGAGTAATTTTATAGAGTTCGTATGCTTGTTCTGAGTTGGTTTGATAGAACGATTTAGGACCGATTTTGAATTTCAAACCTTCCATCTCTTCGTAAATAGCACCGGATCCATGAAAACAGTGAATAATTTGATCTGTAATGGTGTCATTTGCTTTTTCATTAATGACATAAAGCAAAGCGTTAATTTGTGGGAATTTAGCGATTAAATGGTTGAGTAAAGCTACGCGTGTAGGCTTATCTTCGTGAAAAAATACCATCACAACCATCAATTCGCCTGTTGATGTAGTTCTGATTATCAGCGTACGCAAAAAACCTTCTTGGTTGCGTAAATCGAAAAAGGTAAGATTATGATCGAATGCGTATTGGCGAATTTCATTGCGCACTTGGTTGGAGATATCATCTTGCAACCAACATTTGTTGATATCCAAAACCTTATCAAACATTCCTGGAATATGAAAGCCAACGCCATTAAGATTTAAATCGCCTGAATTACCTAGCTCTTCGCTGGTAAGCCAGCGTTTGTTAGAAAATGTGTATTCTAATTTGTTACGATAAAAAATAGTTTTTGCAGAACCTAAAATCGGAGAAACTTCGGGGAGTTCCACTTTTCCTAAACGGGTTAAATTATCAACAACCTGTTTTTGTTTATGTTTTATCTGTTCATCGTAAGGAAGAATTTGCCATTTGCATCCACCACAAATACTGTAATGTTCACATACGGGTTCGCATCGTTTTTCGGAAAATCTGTGAAATTTTATCACGCGACCTTCCATATAGTTTTTCTTTTTTTTGAAAATCTGCAAATCGACTACATCGCCCGGAACTGCGTATTGTGTAAAAATAACAAGATCGTCTATTTTGGCGATGGCTTTACCTTCAGCCGCAATGTCGGTAATGGTTACTTCTTGAAAAAGAGGGAGTTGTTTCTGTTTACGAGCCATAAATAAAAAACAAGTATTGAACGACTAAAAACTACAATTTGTGTAAAATAACGTGTGCAAAGATACAGAAAATATTCAGGTTTTCTGAAGGAGTTTTGTGTAGCTTTTCATTCTAAAAATTAATAGTTATATTTGTACTCTCTAATTGCGTTTTCATGTATTTAAAAAATGATCATATCACATTACGTGCTCTCGAACCAGAAGATTTAGAGCATTTTTATCGCTGGGAAAATGACTCATCGCTTTGGTCAGTGAGTAGTGCTGTGGAGCCTTATTCGCGCTATGTCATTAAGCAATATTTAGCTGAAGCAGATAAAACCATTTATGAAAAAAATCAGCTGCGTTTTATTATTGAGCGTAATGTTGATAAAGCGGTGTTAGGAGCAGTTGATCTATTCGATTTTGATTCACATCATTTACGTGCAGCGGTGGGCGTATTAGTTGATAAAAATTTTCAAAATCAAGGAGTTGGCACGGAGTCTGTAGCGTTGTTAATTACGTATGCTTTTGAATTTTTAAATCTCAAACAACTTTACGCAAACGTCCCAATAACTAATACGGTAAGCAAGGCACTGTTTTCAAAATTGCAGTTTAGTCACACTGGAACGCTTAAAAAATGGCTTCGTCAAGGTCGCGACTTTGTAGACGTTGAAATTTTACAACTACTTCAGTAAAATGCCATCAAACTAAGCATCTCACTATGTCTATTGAAGATATAGAGTTGTTTACTAACCCTATATGTTCTTCTCATACAGAGCGTACAATAAACAACTTTAAATCAGGTTGTTAATTTTTTAATGCGTTCGTAAAGTGTTGGGTGAGAATGATTTACAAGTACGTATAGTGGATGAGGAGTTAAGTTGCTGAGTGCGCTCGATGATATTTTTTTGAGTGCATTTACCAAATGTTCGGCGTAGCCGTGTGTTTTTACAAAAGCATCGGCTTGGTATTCGTGGTGGCGCGAAAGCATGTTATTTACAAGCTCCAAAAGTAAGCTTATGGGTGTGTATAAAATACCAAATACCAACATGTTGATATGAAATGACGCTTCGTTACAGCCTACGGACTGAGCGATGGCGTTATTGTTTAAAATCAGCCCAAGTAGGAAAAATAGGAGTAAATTCATCGGTAGCGATATGGCCAATCCTTTTAGTGTATGTTTGTGCTTATTGTGGCCAATTTCGTGGGCTAATACAGCTACAATTTCATCTGTACTCAATTCTTTAATCAGTGTATCGTATAGCACAATACGTTTTTTTCGTCCCCAACCTGTAAAATAAGCATTCGCTTTGGTGGAGCGTTTTGAACCATCGATAACGTAAATGTTTTTGATATTAAAATCTGTTTTTTCTGCAAACTGTTCGATGGCATCGCGTAATTCTCCAGCTTCAAGTGGTGTTTGTTTGTTGAATAGTGGTACAATCAATTCTGAATAAAACAAACTCATAAATAGACTAAATGCTGTAACTACAGACCACGCAATCAGCCAAAAATAAGTCGGTGTTTGTTGGTATATCACTATAATAACAGTCAGTAAACCTCCGCCAATAAGTAATTCCAATCCCCAACTTTTCAATTTATCGAGTATAAAAATTTTAGGTGTGACTTTATTAAAACCAAAACGCGTTTCGATAACAAATGTGTGGTACCATTGCAAAGGTATGGTTAACAAGTCTTTGGCAAAAAATAGAACTCCAAAGAAGAGTAGTGAAGTGACTAATTCATTGTTACTTAATGTCCGTACGAGACTATCAAGCCAAGCAAATCCGCCGAAGGTATACATCGCTAAAATCAATAAAAAACTGAATGTGGCGGTTACCCAGCCAAATTTTGCATTGGTACGCAAATAGTGTTGCTGTTTGCCATATTTCTCTTCATTGTAAATTCCAGCTAATAGTGTGGGAATTTTTGCTTTTGAGGCTTTGATATTTAATAGCGACAGTGTACGATTCCCAATAAAATCAGCTATTAAGATAAAAACAATGATGTAAAAAATAGTTGTTGACATAATCGAATTGTATTTTATTTATAGTGCAAAGATACAATTTTTGTTTAGCGTAGAAAGTGTGTTTTAAAAACAAGACTCCTCAATTTTAAGCAACAAAAAAGAGACTACTTGTGCAAACAGTAATCTCTTTTAAGTGATCCAGCTGGGGCTCGAACCCAGGACCCCAACATTAAAAGTGTTGTGCTCTACCTGCTGAGCTACTGAATCAGGAAAAATATGTAATAAAAAAATTAAGTTTTGTGATCCAGCTGGGGCTCGAACCCAGGACCCCAACATTAAAAGTGTTGTGCTCTACCTGCTGAGCTACTGAATCTGCTTTCTCAAAAGCGGTTGCAAAGGTATTATTTTTTCTGCTATTTGCCAAATGATAAGCGACTATTTCTCTAAAAAACCGCCAAAAAACTGTTTAAATTACTAATAATCAAAACTATAATTTTTAGTTGTAGATAAGTTTGATTAATTTTTTACACACACTACGGCATATCCAAAATCAGGACTTGAACCATTCCCTTCTACCGTTTCGCTATTGTAAGATAGATGGATCATCTCGCCGCCTCCACCTATAGCGGGTGTAGATGTCCACCAATAGCCATATTCACCTTGACCTTCAAAAATTCCACTCTCGAAACTGCCTAAACAACATCCTGTAGGTAGTAATCCTAAACGGCTACTGTTTGTGGCGCCTGTGTTTGGTTCTCGCCACAGTTTTAAAGCTTTGAATGCACCGCCAGCTTTATTCAATCCGCCATAGTGTGCAATTAATTTTTCCCAATCTTGTTTTGTAGCCACATGCCAACCTTTGGGCGCTAATTTCCCCGAGCGCACAGCATGCCAGTTGTAGAGCATACCGTACGTGGCTTCATTGGCCGAATTGTTGTCATAATAACAAAACACGGGCTTTACTTCGGCGTTTTCCCATTGTACATCTTGTTCTATGGGCGTGCCGTCATTTAGGTGAGTGGTTTGTAAATTCCCAACCATCCACGTTTGTGTACCAATGGTGATAGTTTGATAGGTATTCCCGTCGCCATCTACAGGAATGGAATAATCTTCTGATGGTTCTGGTCTGCAGGAAACGAACAACAAAAGAGAAGCAAAACAGCTGAATAATAAGTTTTTGGACATAAAAAGGAAGAGATTTTTCCATGCAAAGGTAAAGCATAAAATTGATACCTCCAAATTTGATCTGTTTGTCAATAAATTGTATCTTTGCGTGATAAATTACATGTAATATTATTTTTATGGCAGACGATAAAAAAATTATTTTCTCAATGGTAAATGTCAGTAAAACATTTCCTCCACACAAGCAAGTTTTAAAAAATATTTATCTGTCGTTTTTCTACGGATCTAAAATTGGTATTATCGGTTTAAATGGATCTGGAAAATCGACTTTGTTGAAAATTATTGCGGGCGTTGAGAAATCTTTTGAGGGAGAAGTGGTTTTCTCTCCCGGTTATAGTGTTGGTTATTTGGAACAAGAGCCAAAGTTTGACGAAGATAAAACAGTTAAAGAAGTTGTACAAGAGGGAGTTGCTGAGATTATGAGTTTGCTTCAAGAATTTGAAGAAATTAATAATGCTTTTGGCGATCCCGATGCCGATTTTGATAAATTATTAGCGCGTCAAGCAGAAGTACAAGAGAAACTCGATCAACACGATGCTTGGAATATTGATAGTAAACTAGAACGTGCTATGGATGCACTGCGCTGTCCAGATGAAAATGCTATTATGCGTAATTTGTCGGGAGGTGAACGTCGTCGTGTAGCGTTGTGTCGTTTGTTGTTACAAGAACCTGATATTTTGTTACTTGACGAGCCAACTAACCACCTCGATGCTGAAAGTATTGATTGGTTAGAACAACACTTGAAGCAATATGCAGGAACGGTTATTGCAGTAACGCACGACCGTTATTTCTTGGATCACGTAGCTGGATGGATTTTGGAATTAGACCGCGGAGAAGGTATTCCTTGGAAAGGAAATTATTCTGGTTGGTTAGAACAGAAAACAATACGCATGGCTCAAGAAGAGAAACAAGCCAGTAAGCGTCGTAAAACTTTGGGACGTGAGTTGGAGTGGGTGCGCATGGCACCATCAGCGCGTCACGCTAAAGGAAAGGCTCGTTTGAAAGCCTATGATGCGCTGATGAACGAAGATCAAAAAGCGCGTGAAGAAAAATTGGAACTCTTTATTCCTAATGGACCGCGATTAGGCAATAAAGTGATTAACGCAATAGATGTAAGCAAAGCGTATGGCGATAAATTGCTTTTTGAAAATTTGAATTTTATGTTACCGCCCAACGGTATTGTGGGGATTATTGGACCTAATGGTGCTGGTAAAACAACACTATTCCGCCTGATCATGGGAATGGAAAAAGTTGATAAAGGAACTTTTGAAGTTGGTGAAACAGTAAAAATTGGTTACGTTGATCAGATGCACAAAGATATTGACCCTGAGAAAACAATTCATCAAGTGGTAAGTGGCGGAACAGAATTTATTCGCGTGTCTGGACGTGAAATTAATGCTCGTGCCTATTTGAGTCGCTTTAATTTTACTGGCGCTGATCAAGAAAAACTGTGCGGTGTATTGTCGGGTGGTGAACGCAATCGTTTACACCTAGCTTTAACCTTAAAGTCGGAGGCAAACGTGCTATTGCTCGACGAACCAACTAATGATATTGATGTAAATACTTTGCGTGCGTTAGAAGAAGGACTTGAAAACTTTGCTGGTTGTGCAGTTGTTATTAGTCACGACCGTTGGTTTTTAGATCGTATTTGTACGCACATATTAGCTTTTGAAGGCGATTCGCAAGTCTTTTTCTTTGAAGGTTCGTATAGTGAATACGAAGAAAATAAACGGGCTCGTTTAGGCGATGTAGAACCTAAACGTATTCGTTATAGAAAACTTATAGAAAATTAATTTTTTGCTAAAATCTACTATTTTTTTGACTTAACTCATAACTGTTAATGGAGAAACAAGCAGCACAAAATGTGCTTACCAATGTAGTCATTCGCTTTTGTGGTGACTCGGGCGATGGCATGCAGCTTACAGGTACACTTTTTTCAAATTTATCAGCAGTTTTAGGTAACGAAATTGCTACTTTCCCAGATTATCCGGCAGAAATTCGTGCACCTCAAGGTACTGTGGGTGGTGTTTCGGGATTTCAAGTTCACGTCGGTACGGGAATTTATACACCGGGTGATGAGGCTGATGTATTAGTGGCCATGAATCCTGCTGCACTCAAAGTAAATGCTCATGCGTTAAAACCACTTGGAGTACTTATTTTTGATTCCGATTTATTTGAAGCAAAACAGCTAGAGAAAGCAGGTTTTAAAACCGATAATCCTTTTACGGAATTGAAGTTGTCAGACTCTATCCAGTTGATACCTGTGCCGTTAACACAATTAACACATGATAGTCTGAAAGATTCCGGATTGGATAACAAGTTGATTTTACGTTCTAAAAATATGTTTGCACTTGGCTTGATTTGTTGGCTGTTTAATCGTCCACTCGATCAAGCGATTCATTTTGTAAGTGACAAGTTTAAGAAAAATCTCGATGTGTTACAAGCTAATACAAAGGTGGTTACCGATGGATTTAATTATGGGCATAACTTACATTTGAATATTTCTACATTTGCCATTAGCAAGTCTAAAGATTTAGCTAAAGGCAGTTATGCGATAATGAGTGGTAATAAAGCTACTGCTTGGGGATTGATAGCTGCTTCGCAAAAATCAGGACGTAATCTCTTTTTAGGAAGCTATCCTATTACACCAGCTACAGACATTTTGCACGAATTGTCCGCTCGTAAAGATATGGGTGTAAAAGCTATACAAGCCGAAGATGAAATTGCAGGAATTTGTATGGCATTGGGAGCATCGTTTGCTGGTGATTTAGCTGTTACAAGTACATCGGGTCCAGGTATGTCGTTAAAATCGGAAGCCATGGGCTTGGCGGTGATGGCTGAACTTCCGCTTGTTGTTGTTGATGTTATGCGAGGTGGTCCATCTACGGGATTACCAACTAAAACAGAACAGACTGACTTACTACAAGCACTTTATGGTCGCAATGGCGAAAGTCCACTAGTAGTAATGGCTGCGAGTAGTCCTGACGATTGTTTTCATTATGCTTTTATGGCGGCTAAAATTGCATTGGAACATATGACCCCTGTTATTTTACTGACAGATGCTTTTCTGGGTAATGGTTCATCATTATGGAAATTACCTAAATTAACTGATTT
>JARKSE010000060.1 GCA_029974315.1 Paludibacteraceae bacterium
CATCGTTTATTATGAGTGGATATTGATTTGTGAGTAATTGGTGTTTGGTCAACAATTCTCCTTCGGTTAAGCCATGTTCAATGGTGAATGTACCCTTTTTGTCCAATTCAACAAAGCGATCGTAAAATAATCGCGCTACCATTCCCATGGTCATACGCATATTTATTTCGACACAAGGATTAATCGCGAAGCTTTCATCTACTTGTTTGTAAATAAACATATCAACACCAAAGTAACCTTGATAGTGACCTGCGATGTTAGTCTCAAAAAAATCAATTAAATGGTTTTGAATGATTTGCAATGTGTTTATCGGAATATAACGCTCAAGTTCGCATTCGATAGCTTCGTCGCTTAGTAGCATATTACTTTTATAAATACCTGAGTCGTCAGTTTGAAAGAGTGAATAGCCACTAAATAAAATGTGTCCCTGTTCGTCGCTATGAAATTCCATCGCAAAATCTTGTATCTTTTGTAAGGCTTCTTCACCCATCACGCAACCTTGTTTAGCGATGGTTCGTTTGCACCATCCAGCAAGGCTTTCGGTTAATGGGCCTTTATTCCAATATAGCCCTTTACCACTTCCAGAATACGGTGCTTTTAGCACAATTTCTGGGTATTTTTGCGTGAATTCAATGACAGTATCAATCGTATTAAATCGAATTGCAGGTTCGGGAAATTCAATCGTTTTGATGGCATTTCTAAGGTATAACATGCCCTCTGCGGCTAATTGACGATGTGACAACTCCTTGATTTTATTTAACGCGTCATTTGACGGCAAACAAGTTGGTGATACGCCTAACTGCAATAATGTGTATCGAACTTCAGGGTCCCAGCCCCACGTGTGTACGTGTTTATATTCAGCACTGTTTTTCGTATTGATATTAACTAATTGGTTAAAGTGTTTTTTTTGTTCGTCTAACCAATTTAAATCGGGTGTTTCGGTAACAATATCGGCATGTGTAGATGAATACCATAGGGGTAATAACGCTAAATCGTACGCAAAGGTAATGGCCGATTTTGGCGCATGATAATAGGGACTGTAGTTTGCTAACGCCAAATCGTGCTGTGGATTGAATATGTACAGTGATTTATTATTCATGGTATTGCAAAGATAGTACAAAAAATGCGATCTGTGAGAATCACAGACCGCATCTATTTTTGAACAAGTAATGTGTTTAGCGTCTTGTTGTAATATGTTTGTGTGGTGCTTTTTTAGCGCTTCTTGCAAAGTTTCTTGCAGGAGCTGCAGCCGCTTCGGTTTCTACTGTCTCAAGTGTTACAGCACCTGTGTATGTAGCATTAATTGTACTTCCAAAATGTGAAGTGGCAGCTACTGTGATAGTATATACATTTTCAGTTAAGGCGATGGTTACCGAACCTCCTTCTAACCAGAAATAATCTTCATTTACAGCTGCGAAACTACCAGTTGGGAACATGCCCCAGAATAGAGCGCCTGGTAATAATGTGTTAGCTGCATAGGTGGTTGCGAAGTTAAAAGTACCAACAGGTAAAGTGGTAGCACCTTTTTCTGTAAATAATTCTAGTGCAATATAGCCTCCGTTTGCATCCCACATTTCTAAACTGATATTGTCAGTTCCTACTTCATAATAATCACCATAGTTTGATGCGGCAATAGAGTCAGAAGGAATAGTTAATGTTGTTTGTGTTGGGGTTTCAGGTTCGCCAGCATAGTCATCACTAGTGCTTTCTGTTTGATCTTGTACTACTAAGTCGCCTGTAAAATAACCAGTACGTACTTTATCTAATGAATCGACAAGGTTTACGGTAAATACATATTTTTCGCCTGATTTCGCTACTTTTACAGTACCGCTTTTAATGCCAAATGTAACATATTCACCTTTGTCATTGAATTCGTACCATTTTGTATATTCCACATCAAATGTACCAGCAGCATAAGTACCTGAGCTTAATGTGTAAGTACCTTCTGTTAAAACTGAATCAACCGAATATAAATCTAATGTTACCACTTGGCCTGCAGAGGCATAGCTGCCAGTGCTATCTACTTGCATGGCTGTAGCTAACTGTGTATAGTAGTTATAGGCCTCGCTGTATTCTGTGCCATAATAGCCAGCTGTAGCTGTAGCAAAAATAAGAGAATCGGTTTTGTTATCTACTGGAGGCGTAATTGGTTGTTCTTTTTCGCATGAAGCAGCAAAAATTAAAAGTGACACACCTGCCACCAAACTAAAGATTTTTTTCATTGTAAGTAAAAAGTTAATTAATAAATAATTGATTGCGTTGCAAAGTTAAAAAAATATATCGATTTTGCGACCAAAGTGCTCCATTTTTCAATAAAAAAGTAAGAAATTTATTAGTTTCTTACTTTTTTATTGATTTAAGTTATATCGAAGTCCGGCTGTCAAACTTAAGTTGTAGGGATGTTCTGTTCGTATATTTTCAGGTTGCGGCGAAGTGTTATTGGGAATATACCAAGTGAAACCTGGTTCAAAAAAAAGATTTAAGCCTTTATAGAGGCGTACGCCAAGCCCGATGTTTGCTGTTAATGAAAATTGGAATCCGTTTATGAATTCCTCTTTTGAGTCGCTATCAAGCAGAGCATTGGTTTGATCGAAGGTATATGTTTGAACATTTTTTACCAACCCTTTTTCTGCCATACCACCCCCTGAGACGTAACATTGTACGATGTTATAATCGAATACTTTGTACGAAAACATGACAGGGATACCCAAATAATGAAGTTTTTGATTATTGACAGCATAATCGCCAGTAAGGGTATTTTCATTAGTAATGGTTGAGTGGATATACGCATAATTAAGCCCAGTGTGCACGGAAAAACCTTTGGCTAAAGGAATTCCAACAGAAGCGCCTACCATAATTGGCAAATCGTGTTTGGCATTTACTCTGTTCATGCTGCGGTAAGCCAAAGAATTGTCCATGAGCACTGTTGGAGTCACTTTATTTACAGCTAAAAGTTCAGGAGTAAAAGAGGCATGTAATCCAAGATTCCACTGTTGTGGCTCTGATTGCTTATCGTTCTTTTGTTCAAGGGCTTCGAGTGCTTCAGTTTGTTGTTGAGCCCGTTTGTGTATCAAAGCCTCCGCTTCATCTATAGATAGCATTGATTTCTGACCAGAATCGTTGTTGGCGTTCTCTGCTACGAGGATTTGTTTTTCTTTATATGTATTAATTGTTTGTACAATGTATTCCGCGCCATCATCTTCGTGTTCGTGCCATGATGGAACTTGATTCTCCTCTTCTTGAGGTGTTGATTCTATGGATTCCTTTTCTTTGCCTTCACTTGTATTATCTTTTTCTTCAGTTGTTTTATGTTTTGATTTTACATGTTTATCAACCTGTTTGTCATCTTTTTTTGTATCTCTTTTTTTATTATTCTGGTCATCTTTTTCTGTTTTTACCAATTGGCTTACTAAAGGTGTAGAAGAAGTTGCATCGGTAATAATTTCAGTTTTTATGTCTCTCGATTTTGCAATTGTCGGTTCGGTTGATAAAGAATTTGATGGTTGCGTATATAGTAGTATAGCAATAAGTATAACCGCCGCTGCGCCAGCAGCCATAGCCCAGCGCCAAGCTACAGAAATACGACTAGGAACGACCGATAAACGCTTTTCAATAGCGCTCCAATCATTAGCAGGCAAATCTAATTCGTGAGATTTGATTTTTTCCTGTAGTAGTCGTTTTAATTCTTGGTCGGTCATTTATATAAATCTATAATTTTTGTTCTTAAAATAGCTCTTGCTCGTGAAAATTGAGAGCGGGATGAACTTTCGTTAATTTGTAACAGATTAGCTATTTCAGCATGGCTATACCCTTCAATGGCGTACAAATTAAACACAGTTCTAAATCCAACCGGTAACTCTTGGATCAACCGCATAATTTCGTCGGCAGAAAGTTGTTCGATAGTAGACGGCTCTTGTGCCATGATTTGAACGTCTTCTATATCTGAACTTTCACGTAGCGCATCATTTTTGCGTAAATATTCAAGTGAAGTATTGACAAAAATTTTACGCATCCAAGCCTCAAAAACACCTTGTCCACTATAGCTTTCAATACGTGTGAATAGTTTTATAAAACCGTCGTGCATCAAATCCAAGGCTACTTCGTAATCGCCACAATAGCGCATACATAAAGCTGTCATGCGTTTAGCATATAAGTCGTAAAGCTGACGTTGCGCACGCCTATCACCGCGAATGCAACCATCTATCAACTGACTTTCAGTTAGATCATATGTGTTTCCTATCCTTCTCATTGATGCGTAGAACGTTATAAACGTTGCATCGTGTTTTGAATTACTTGCTTAAACTTGCCGTAATGGCTACGGCTGCTCTGTGTGCAGTGCCCGATTTGCCTAGTTGTTTTTCTATGTCATCGTATCCTGCTTTTATCTGTTCGTAGTAGGCTGAATCGGTCAGAATTTTATTGAGTTCTTTGTAAACACGTTCAGGCGTGAACTCGTGCGCAATCAACTCTTTTACAACCTCTTTTTGGGCTATTAAATTGACCAACGAAATATAGCGTGTTTTAATAAAAATATTTTTCAGTAAAGAGGCTATCCGTTCTCCAGCAACATAATAAACAACTATTTGTGGAACTTTTAAAAGTCCAGTTTCCAACGTGGCGGTTCCAGAATTAACAATAGCAGCGTATGATGTATCTAATAGAGCGTATGTGCTGTCTGAAACAATTTTAACTGAGGAAGTTAAAAATTGGTTGTAATAATTTTGTTCTATACCGGGCGCAGCTGCTACTAAAAATTGAAAATTTGAGAATAGATCAGCCATGGCAACCATTATAGGTAAGCATTTTCGTATTTCTTGACGGCGACTGCCTGCAAGCAGTGCTACAATAGGACGCTCGTCTAAATTATTTTCCTCTCTAAAATTTTGGCTGTTTTTATTGGCGTGAAATTGGGCGATGGAGTCTACTGTGGGATTTCCCACATAAGTTACGGGATAGTTGTATTGGGCATAAAATTCGGTTTCAAACGGAAAAATTGTATACATCTTATCAATGTATTTTTTGATAGATTTGATGCGAAACGTTTTCCATGCCCATAATTTTGGAGAGATGTAATAAAAAACAGGTATTTTAAACTGTTTTTTGACGTATTTGGCCATGCGTAAATTGAAACTTGGATAATCAATTAAAATTACAACATCGGGCTTAAAGTCGGCAATAGCACGTTTGCACTCTTTGAAATTTGTAAGTACTTTTTGTAGGTTAAGCAGTACGTTTATAAAACCCATAAACGCCATATCGCGATAATGTTTTATGAGTTGTCCGCCTTGAGCCTGCATTAAATCGCCTCCTAAAAAACAAAATTCTGCCTTATGGTCCTGTTGTTTCAGTTCTGCCATAAGGTTGGAAGCGTGTAAATCGCCAGAAGCTTCGCCTGCTATCAAAAAATACTTCATGTTGTCATTATAAGAAAAACATGGCTATAGCCAAATAAAATAAAACTGGAACAAAGAATCCCCTAGCTGCCTTCCACCACTGCTGGCTGTAACAGATAAAGACTGCGAATAAATTAGGCACTAAAGCTACGAGAATTAATTTGCTTATCATTATAGGAGAACCTGCAATCATAACTTTTAATGCTTCAAAAATTGGTAATGAACCTTTGTAAAATGAAGCGACAAAAAGCCAGCTAAAAACCAGAGGTAGAATAGCACCTATGCTTAATGATAACCAAAAATTATCTAATTTCTTCATAGTCTTTCAATAGTTGGATAGCATCGTAATCAGTCATGTCAATTCGTGTAGGTACAATAGCCACATAATCTTGAGATAAGGCCCATTCGTCAGTGAGCTGATTGTCAGGTTCTTGATTAAAAAAATAGCCCGTTAACCAATAGTAATCTTGTCCATGAGGCGATGTGCGATTTTCAAACTCTTCTGTCCAATAGCCTTTGGTTTGTTGTGTTACGCGAATGCCGTTAATATCACCTTTGGGGGCGTTTACATTGAGGCAAACCCCAGAGGGTAAACCTTCCATCATAACTTTGTGTGCGATCTGTTCAAAATAGATTTTTGCTTTTGAAAAATCTGCGTCTTTAGCGTGATCACAAAGTGAAAATCCAACCGAAGGAATTCCATTGACACAACCTTCAAAAACAGCACCCATAGTGCCTGAGTAAATCACATTTATACCCGAGTTGGAGCCATGATTGATGCCCGAAAAGATTAAATCAGGTTTACGATCGAGAAGATTGTTAAGTGCTAACTTTACGCAATCGGTTGGTGTGCCTGAGCATTTGTAAATTTCTAATCCCGGTTCTTTGCGCTCCAGTTGATAATATACGGGTACCGCCATGGTAAGCGCATTCGATTGAGCTGACCGCGGTCCGTCGGGTGCCATAACTACAACATTACCCAACGTACAAGCCATATCAATCAACTCCTGAATACCTTTTGATTGTACGCCATCGTCATTGGTTATTAAAATGAGTGGTTTCATAGTTTTATGTGTAAAAATTTATTTTTTTGTGTTAAAGCTGTTTTTGCGCCAAGCAAAAAGAGTACTGTTATGATAATCATATAGAGCACATCGCGACTATCGAGTACGCCACGGCTCATTGATTGATAGTGAGCATGAATACCAATATTTTTGATAAAAAGAGTTGTGTCACCATCGCTAAAAAGTGAACCTATCAGTTCAAAACCATAAAATATATTAAAACTTATGATGGCAGAAACAACAAAAGCGGTAAGTTGGTTTCGCGTGATGGAAGAACCAAATAGCCCAATAGCTCCATAGACTGATGCTAAAAAAAGTAAACCAATAAACGACCCCCAAAATGCTCCGCTATCGACATTACCCATAGGTTCAGCTAAAACATAAACAGTGGCATACCAAATAATGGCTGGTATTAGTGCTATAACCATAATAAGCCAAGCGGACAAAAATTTACCAACAACAAGTGAACAAGCGCTGATAGGACGTGTTAGTAATAATTCGATTGTTCCCTGTTGTCGTTCTTCTGCAATGAGTCGCATCGTTACTGCAGGGCATAGAAATAAGAATAGCCAAGGAGCTAATACAAATAAGCCATCGATATTAGCGTAACCGCTATTTAAGACGTTGTATTCACCCGGAAAGACCCAGAGAAAAAGCCCTGCTCCAACAAAGAAAATAGCCAGAATAATATAGCCAATGGGAGTGTTAAAAAAACTACGAAACTCTTTTTTCAAGAGGTTCCATACGGAAGATATCATAAATGTAAAAAAGTTTTGTATTTTTGCTACAATATATTGATAGTTGCAAAGATAGCTCTATTTTTGCACAAAAACAGTTTAGAATGATGAAAAAAACGATATTTTTTGCCTTGTTATTTATCTGTTTTGGGCAATGGTCAATGGCTCAAAAAATCCCTTTTATTATCAAAGCTTCTGTTTATGGAGGTTACATTGTACCTATGACCAAAAATCTTGATTCTATCGCACATCCACCAGCATTAGGTGGTGAGTTAGCTATAGAATTTCCGTCAATGGGAAATTACGATTGGCAACACCATTGGCGAATGCCTACGGTGGGCGTTGGGCTTTTGGGTATTAATTTAGGGAATCCAAAGTTATTAGGGACCGCTTTTGCGGTGTATCCTTATCTGTTAGTTCCTGTTGTAAAAACGAAACATTTTCATCTGAATTATAAAATCGGTGCAGGTCTGAGTTTTTTCACTAAAACATGGAATGATGGCGACACGCTTTCAGGTGTCAATGCGTCAACAGCTAATTCTGCTATTGGTTCAATTTTGAATGTATATTTAACTACAGGGGCAAATTTTGAATTCCCAATATCAAAACAATTTTCGATAACGTCAGATATTGGATATAACCACATGAGTAACGGCAGTATGTTGCAGCCAAATGCCGGAATTAACATGTTGCAGGCCATGATTGGTGCTAAATATCTATTCCCCGGATGTGCCCATTGCAATAAACCCAAACCGCCTATTGACGGGTTTCCCTACGACTTTTCAATCAATTTAATTGCTTCGGGTGGAGCACGTGAACTGTATTATAAGGACAATAAAATGTATCCAATAGGTTCTTTTCATGCAAGTATGTCTGCTAATTTAACCAATTGGTATGCGTTAGGTGGCGGTTTTGACGTTTTTTATGATGGCGTGTTTGTACAGCAAGGTACACGTGGTGCTGAATCATACAGAAATAACACCCTTTTTGGTCGTTATTTTATTCCAACTGAAGATCTTGCTAATAAATTTCGAGCAGGCGTTTGTTTAAGCAATGAGTTTATTATTGGTCGGGTGACAGCTGTTTTACAATGGGGGGTTTATGTGTACGACCCAATTCGTAACGCTACACATGACCCACATCCTGTATATGGTGATAATCGTCCGATGTTTTATAGTTATGATATCGAAAAAGAGGATGGTTGGAACTATTTTCGCTTAGGCGTACGCTGTCGTGTATACGATAATTTATTTGTGAATGCGAGTTTAAAAACACATTTACAAAAGGCGGAAATGATAGAATGGGGTATTGGTTACCAAATACCGTATACAAAAAAACAAGAATCAGATGGTCGTCGAGGAAGTTACGCCGTGTATCATCCCGATAGAAAGTGGAAACGAGGCGACCCTAATAAACAATGGCAGCCTGTTGGTGTTGAGTCTGAAGACCCACCATTTAATTTAGGACGATAAATGAGTTATTTATATTAAAAAAGTTAAGTTTTCTAAATTCTTTTTATATCTTTGCTCAATAATCTAATTTTTTGCTTATGAGAAAATAACGTAACCGAAGGGTACGTACCATATTAAAATAAAAAACAAGCGTTAGCTTAGTTCTTGTTTCAGAAAAATCGCCAATTTTAAAGAAACTCTCAAGAATATCAAGCGTAACGCTCACGTGTTTCCGCGTGGGCTTTACTTTATATTTGAGAGTCTTAGGTGTTTGGCGATACCTTCTGGAACAAATATGGAGTTTTGTCCCACGTTTTTTTGTGCCTATACTAGACATTCTATTAATATTTTAATTATAAACGAGATGAAAACAATTATTGCAGTCAAAGGGAATTCCTGCACAGGTAAGAGTGCTACTATTTTAAAAGTTAACGAACACTTTAAAGATAGTATTATTACATGTAAAAAGATATCTAATACATTCGATATTTTGTCCGTTATTGAAGTTAAAGGTCATAAAATCGGATTATTAAGCATGGGAGACCCAAACCCATTGAATCAAAACGTTCATTTGAATTTGTTGAAAGATTTGACAACTCAACAGTGTGAAATTATTCTTTGCGCTACGCGTACTCGTGGCGAGACAGTAGATAATATTTTCCGTTTGAACTCAGAAGACGGGTATAACATTATTTGGACTTCTAATTTTTGTGATGATTTGCGAGGTGCAAGTTTTGACACTAATATGTTAAATACCCATTTTGCGGATGCACTAATAACTTTAATTATAAATCTTTTAAAATAATCATATTATGAAGAAAGTTGGTTTACTTTTACTGTGTTTAATAACGGTAATTAATTTTACCTTTTCGTCACCTGTTAAAGTTGGGTATTATTATTACAATCTGGATTTGATAAATAAGACTGCGGAAGTGACGAATATTAGAGATGGAATGCCAGAACAACCAGGTTATTCTGATTTAGCTGGTAATTTTGTAATTCCAGAAACTATTACATATGACCAAAATACATATGTGGTTACAAGTATTGGAAATTATGCTTTTTATAGATCTAAAAATATGCAAGGTCTTGTTATTCCTCAAACCGTTAAGCATATTGCAAAATTTGCAGTTTCTGATTGTGCAAACTTGACTTCGTTGACACTAGGTGAGGGTATTTTGAATATTGATGATGATGCTTTCTCAAATTGTGACAAAGTAGGAGTAATAACTATTCCTAACTCTGTAAAAAGAATAGGAAATCGAGCATTTTACTCTTGTTCTGCGGCTATCAAATTGGTATTGGGAGATTCTCTAGAAACAATCGGAGAATGGGCTTTTTCAACATGTCCATTAGAGGGGGAGTTAGTGATTCCTCAAAATGTTGTTACTATCGGGAAAAATGCATTTAGAGGTTGTGCCACTTTGGATTCATTAATGCTTTTGGGTGGGGTTAATATTCAAGATGGTGCTTTTTATGGATGTTCAAATTTAGGAGGTAATTTGATTCTACCTAATTCACTTACAAGTATTGGTGATTTTGCGTTTTTTCAATGTGGTTCACTTAAAGGAAATTTAATTATACCTGATGAGGTTTCAGTTATTGGCGATTCAGCCTTTTATCAATGTAAAAAATTAAATAGCTTACAAATCGGTTCTTCAGTAGAGTACTTAGGTAATTATGCGTTTTCTGGATGTAAGAGTCTCAAACAACGGTTACTCATTCCAGATAAAGTCGCAAATGTTGGGAACTCTACGTTTTCTGGATGTGATAGTATTAGCTCTGTCCTAATCGGAAATGGTTGCAAAAACATAGGCATGTTTGCCTTTTCTGGATGCCGTTTGACCTCTATAGAAATGGGGACAAATATCACTAATATAGAAGCTTGTGCATTTGCATATGATAGTAATTATAAAAGGATATTAGACACTGTAAAATGTAATGCTTTAATCCCACCAACTCTTCGTGCGGATGCCTTTTATATGAGTGGGATGTTAATAAATAGAGTAATTGTACCTTGTTCTGCTTTGACTGATTATAAAATAGCAAATACTTGGAGCACTTTTTCTTCTTTTATGAAGGGAGGGTTTGACTACAAGTTTACAGCACAAAGTCAAAATGAAATCTGGGGGAATGTTATTATAGAAAGAATTCCTTCTTGTGGAATTTCGGCTGGTATTCGTGCGAAACCAACTAAAGGCTATAAATTTGTAAAATGGAGTGATGGATCTATAAATAATCCATATTACATTACAGTAACACAAGACTCTAATTTAGTTGCGTTTTTTGCTAAAGATACTTTTTCAATTGTTGCTCAGCCTGCCAATATGACCTTGGGATTTGTAGAGGGTACTGATGATTACGCTTATCTTGACACAGCCAATTTAAGTGTTACCGTTACTGCTGATTTTTACCACTTTACAAAATGGAGCGATGGTAATTTAGATAACCCTCGCAAGGTCATTGTTACTCAAGATTCTATATTTGTTGCAGAATTTGCCGTTGATACTTTTAATATAAACGTAAGTACAAATAATTCCCTAATGGGAACAGTTGTTGGTTCTGGTAATTATGTGTATAATACTAACGTACAAATTGAGGCGTTGCCAACTATTGGGCATAAATTTGTAAAATGGAGCGATGGTAATTCAGATAATCCTCGTAATATTATTGTTATCAGCGATTCTGTATTCTCAGCTGAATTTTCTGTCGATACCTTTGCAGTAGTCTTGACCGTAAATGATTCATTAATGGGAAGCGTAATTGGTTCAGGTAATTATGCTTACAATACAAATGCACAGATTGAAGCTATACCTAATAGTGGATATGAATTTGTGAAATGGAATGATAATAATGTTAATAATCCACGTATATTGACAGTTGTTGACGATATTACTATACAAGCAGAATTTCAAGAATCACAAACCGCAATAGATTATAACAGAATTATTGATGGTGTGTATGTGCGTGATAAAGCAATTATTATTGAAACAACAGAGATTAAAAACTCCATAAGTGTATATAATTCTATTGGGCAATGTATTTATGTTTCACCGAAAAGTGGTTCAAATTTTAAAATTACTGTGCCTCAGCTAGGAATGTATATTGTTAGAGTTGACGCTGAGGTTATGAAAGTTGTTGTAAAATAACGTTTAAACTGGTTATCATTAAAAACGGAATCTATTTATAGATTCCGTTTTTTTTGTATGATATTTAAATTACCTCAATTTCGAACAGCACAAAAGTCGACCATTTTTTCGAGGTGAGTTTCCAAGTAATTACCCACTACCACGATGTCGGCACCAGCTTCATACGCTTGTTTTATGGCATCGGTAGAAGTTAAACCTCCGCCTACAATGAGTGGAATGTCAATAGCTTTTTTTACAGCTTTTATGAGTGCTGTTGGCACTGGATTTTGGGCTCCGCTACCAGCTTCTAAATAGATGAGTTTGTGACCCAATAATTGTCCAGCTAAAGCGGTAGATACTACTTCATCAATGGCATCGCGTTGTAAAGGTTTGGTTTTACTCACGCGCTCAACGGCTGTTGTATTGCCACCATCAATCAGTATATATCCTGTTGAAATAGTTTCTAAAGCTGATTGTTGAATAGCCTTAGCTGCTTGTACGTGTTGCCCAATGAGCCATTCTGCATTACGCCCAGAGATGAGTGAAAGCAGAAGAAGCGCATCGGCTTTATTGGTCAATTGAAACGCATTACCTGGGAAAAGCACCACGGGAATAGTCGTTAATCGTTTGATGTGTATCACTGTTTCATCTACCGATTTTTGCAGTTGGCTACCACCTACGAATAGGAAGTTTGGTTGTGCTTTATTGGCGGTGTCAATGACCTGTTCAAGCGTTGTACCAACACATTTTTCAGGGTCGATAAGCACAGCAAAAAGTCGTTTTCCTGTCTTATGTGCTGTGGTTATTGTGTTGTAAATCGCTTGCATTTAGTTTATTATGGCTTTACGGTCCACACTAATACAAATTCTGGAAACACATGGTAGGTCAATTGGAATGTTTCGGCAGCTGGTGTGCGTGTTTCCTTAGCTTCCATAGTTCCCATTAAATAAGGTTTAAATGGTTCTATGGCTAAATGTTTTGTAAATTCCACTTCTTCTTGTCCGAGTATTTTATAGAGTGTTTCTTTGGCGGCCCAGAGTAACGCTAGATGTGTTTTTGCCAATGAAGGTTCAATAGATGCGCGCTCTGTTTCGGACAAAAATTTGCTTTGAACACGTACTACTTTGTCTGATATTCTTTCTACATCCACACCTACGCGGTAATTTGGGTGCAGAACAATAGCCACATATTTGCCAGTATGTGTTATGCTAATTTGGAAAGAATTATCTACCAAATAAGGTTTGCCTTGTTTGGTGTAAGCAATGGTTTTCTTTTCACCAATTACCTCTTGTAGTAATACACGTGCAGCGAGATATTCTAATTTTCGTTTCTCGCTTGTAAAGAGCGAAATTTCTTCAATAATAAACGGATCTAAATGAAGTAAATCTAGCAATTCATCGATGGTTTCATTGATTTCCCAAAGAGCTAGCGTAGCATTTTCTTCGACTGTTTTTTTACTTAAAAGCATAGTGTGTTGGGTTTAGTTATTTCCAAGTTAAACTTTCCATGAGGCGACGGATATCGTTTGTTATAAAAGCATTTACAGGTGCTATAGAATCGCCATTTGGTAAATGATTGAAATAGAGTGAACCGCGTACAAAATTATGGACGCTATCGGTTACATAAAATTGTGCTGACGAGGCAGCATTCCCTTTTATCTCGTATAAAATACCATAGACGTGATGCTCGGGATTTTCAAAATACTCTTCGGCAATGGCATCAGCTTTAATAGTGTGTTTGTAAACCAGTGTGCGCGTCTCTTCTATGGCTTGAATCAAGTCTTGTCGATTAAGTTTTTTATAACTACAGTGAATGGTGGCATTCCATTGTGGATATTCAATATTCACCCAATAGGGTTCATTTGAGGCAGAAGGCTTTACTTGGGCATATTGTGACAAATCAAAAACATAAGGTAAATTCGATTGGTAACTGTCATAACGTGCTTCGGGTAAATCAATTCTGAAATATCCGTAATCCAAAGGCAATGGTTGATGTCCACAAGAAGTGAGCAACAATCCGAGTAAGACGTTTAATATGATAAGTTTATGCTTCATCAGTGGTAGTGTCAGATTTTATATACAATTTTACTTGTTGAATGCGGCGGTTGTCTACCGCTAGAATTTCGAAACGATAGACACCAAATTCCAATTGTTCATATAAACTTGGAATATCACCTTTCAACTCGAGCAATAAGCCAGCTAATGTATCTACATCGTCGGTTTTATCTCCAAATATATCTGAAGGTATATTGGTGGCTTTAAAGAAATCATTTAACTGAATTTTAGCTTCAAATAGGTACGTTGTGTCGTCTATTTTTGTATACAATGATTCTTCTTCATCATGTTCGTCGCTTATATCACCTACCACTTCTTCAAGAATATCCTCCATCGTTACCATGCCTAAAGTTCCTCCAAATTCATCAACAACTATGGCCACGTGGATTTTATTTTTTTGAAAATCGCGTAGTAAATCGTCTATTTTTTTTGTTTCTGGTACAAAAAAAGCTGGACGAATGAGTGTTTGCCACTTGAACACATTGGTTTTGGTTAAGTGTGGCAACAAATCTTTGATGTACAAAATTCCTCGAATATTCTCTTGTGAGTTTTGTAATACGGGAATTCGGGAGTAACAGAGCTCTACTACAATGTTGAGTACTTCCGAATAGGGTGTTTTTAAATCAACAGTTACCATATCCAGGCGCGATGTCATCACAGCGTCTACCGTAGTGTTGCCAAAATTGACAATTCCTTTTAAAATTTCTTTTTCCTCGTTATCCGCTTTCGTTGTTAGTTCGAGTGCTTCCGAGAGTTCGTCAATCGATAGATTGTTGTGGCGGCGTTTGGCCAATCGCTTATTGACAATATGCGTAGAATTGACTAATAATTTTGCAAATGGTTTTAATAATCGAGTTAAAAAGCCAAAGGTTTTCGATGCTTTACGAGTCATACTCACTGGGTTTTGTGTGGCATAAACCTTGGGCATAATTTCACCAAACAAAAGTAGTAGGAATGTAATAACGATGGTTTGAATGATAAACTCCAATAGTGGCACCTGTGAAAAAGCGAATAAACTGTCGATAAAAAATGCTGATAAGACCACTATAGCGACATTCACAAAATTGTTACTGATTAAAATAGCCGCTAACAAATATTCTGGCTTTTCTTGTAATTTAAAAACACGTTTATCTGCGTCTGTATTGGCGGCTTCCATTTCGCTCCGATGTTGTGGAGTAAGGGAGAAAAAGCCAACTTCAGAAGCTGACATAAAAGCGGAAACTCCTAAAAGTAGAACTATGATAAGCAATGTAATTACATGCTCAAAGGTGAATGGTAAAACAATAACCGCGTTTAGCAACAGATAGGTGTCCAAAATTCAGTGATTTAGTTAATATTTAGGGCGTTGTATTTGGCTGTAGTTTCCTATTTGAGGCGACTACAAAAAAATACAAGGATGAAAATGGCTTTTCATCCTTGCAAAAATACGCTTTTTTATTGAAAAAATGCGCGATGCACTAAAAAATCTTATTAGAATGGCAAATCGTCAGCAGCATCAGCAGGTGCTCCGTCAAATGGAGTCGCGTTAACTACTGGTTCTTGGTTAGCCATAGGTTGGCTTGGTGTGCCAGCATTATCAGATGCTTCGCGTTTGCCTAGTAATTGAACAGTATCTCCGTATATTTCTGTAATATAGCGTTTATTGCCAGTTTTATCGTCGTATGAACGAGTTTTGATTTTTCCTTCGATAAAGAGTTGGCTGCCTTTTTTGATATACTTTTCACTGAATTCGGCTAAGCTTCTCCACACAACAATGTTGTGCCATTCTGTTCTGTCTGGAACAACTGTTCCATTAGCCATTGTATAACCTTTCTCTGTTGTAGCAAGCGGAAAGTTAGCAACTGCTACATTTTTGTCTAAATAACGTACTTAAGGGTCTTTACCCACATTCCCAATTAGGATAACTTTGTTGACTGACATGATAATTAGTAATTAAATTGTAAATAAATCAAGTAGCAAAGTAAGCAGTTATTTTTGAAACTGCAAAATAAATCCTCATAAATTTTAACAGAT
>JARKSE010000074.1 GCA_029974315.1 Paludibacteraceae bacterium
ATCCGCTTTAAGATGCTTATTCCAAGGGAAATTAACAGATCATAAGCGCGCACATTCATTTATAACGAAACGCTTTGTGGTAGAAACACCTAGTAAAATTTATGCAGAAACTGATGGAATTTTGATTGATGCTAAATCGCCCTACACAATAGAAATTATTCCTCAAGCATTACATATGCTTATACCATAAAAAATAGACGAGCAATGCTCGTCTATTTTTATTTAATTAGCTTCTTAAATGGCTTGAGTTTTAAACTTGAGCCATTCTTTTTCTACATCATCTAAAGCTGGGGATAAGCGTTCATACACCATTTGATGATACGAATTGAGCCATTCTTTTTCTTCTGATGTAAGCATGGATGTATCGATAGCATTACGATCAAAAGGGAACAATGTTAACGTTTCAAAATTTAGGAACTTTCCAAAATCGTTGGTCTCTACTTCGCGTACCGTTACCAAATTTTCGCATCGAATACCATATTCATTGGTACGATACAAACCTGGTTCATTACTCAAAACCATACCAGGTTGTAAAATGGTTGGATTTTCGTCCATACGAATACTTTGTGGACCTTCATGAACACAAAGAAAGTGCCCTACTCCATGACCTGTTCCATGCCCATATTGCAAACCATTTTGCCATAAAAATTGCCGTGCCAAAATATCCAACTGGTTGCCACGTGTACCATATGGGAATTTTGCTGTAGCAAGAGCTATATGACCTTTTAATACCAATGTAAAATCGCTTTTTTGTTGTGCAGACAAAGCTCCAAGTGCTACCGTACGTGTAATATCAGTAGTACCGTCTAGATATTGTCCACCAGAATCTAACAAAAAGAAATTCTCAGCTTTTAATGTCACATTACTTTCCTCGGTAGAATCATAATGTACAATAGCTCCATGTTCGGCATAACCAGCAATAGTTCCAAAACTTTCTGTTACAAATAATGATTGTGCCTCACGACAATGTCTCAACTGTTCGATAGCACTTAATTCAGATACCTCACCTGTTGGTACAGTAGCTTCTAGCCAGCGAAAAAACTTAACTAAAGCAACACCATCTTTCACTAATGCACGACGTAATCCAGACAATTCAACTTCATTTTTAATGCACTTCATATAAACAACTGGCGAAACCATTTCGACCACTTGACAAGCAGATGGCACCGCTTTATACAAGGCATAATTAACCTTATTAGGATCCATGCCTATACG
>JARKSE010000093.1 GCA_029974315.1 Paludibacteraceae bacterium
GTGCTTCTGCCGTTACCTTCCATAAACGGGTGTGCAACATTCATTTCTACATATTTATTCACGATTTCGTCAAAGGTAGGTTCGGGCATTGCTTCTATTTGCTTTAATGTTTCACCCAAGAAGTGTGATACGGCAAATTGAAAACCACCTTTTGAAATATTTTTTTGCCTGATTTGTCCAGCAAAATCATACAAGCCGCCGAACAAATAAGCGTGAATTTGTTGCAGGCCTTTGGTTGTACCAATTTCAATGTTGTTGATTAACGAACTTTCAAACAAGGCATACGCTTTTGTTTTACTTTTTCCGTCTATGCTTTGATCACTGTAAGTAAACCATTCAATAAATCGGTTTGCTTTTTTACTCGGAAACTCTTTACCCAATGCAATAATGCCGTTGTAATCCAACATATCGGCTAAACGCTTTTTGCCGTCCGGAGCAAGGAATTTCAACTGGGTAGTAGCACTAACCACTTGGCTGTTTTCTTTCTTCAATTTAGTTTTAAGGTATTTCCAATAGTTGCGGGTTTTGGTGTAGTCGTTTTGGTCGGTAAGCACGGCAATAATATCCAACACCGAAAACCACCACTTGGCGTTTTTTTCGTCCCAAACGGCACGCACCTCGCGGTCGTCAAAAAAACGTATGGATATTTTTGCCTTACTCATATTTTCAAAGTAGCCCTATTCTTTCCTGGCTCATACCTGTAACGTATGTAAAGTTCGTCTAACGCTCATATTAAATCTTCATTCATTGCGCTGTCAGAAATCTTTTATCAATTATCTCTTGACGAATTTATAAATAAATGTCAGCGGGAAATGTTGTTTAAGTCCAAAATTTTAGTTTTCGAAATTGTTCGCCAGTAAAAATGTTTTTTTTGGTTCTTGTCAGCTCGTCAGTTGTGCTATGGTTATCTACGCTTGCCCATAACTTAATAGTATTTTATACACAGTCTTTTTACACTTACTCCATTAAAGATAGTCAATTAAATTACCTCTTTACCTGGCTGGATCTAAAAAAGATTGTGTATAAAATTGAGTTGGACTAAGCACTTTGACTCTATGGGTATTCTAATTTGATATTCCCTTTCAAAAAGGTTTATAAGAGGGAGTGAATAGTCAGATTACTTATTTTGAAATATACTACAATTCATTTTACTGCGATAACCCGTATTGACTGAATATACCTTAC
>JARKSE010000096.1 GCA_029974315.1 Paludibacteraceae bacterium
TGATGCCTTTAACAGTGGAGTTATGTTTACATCAATCCCATTCGGTGCAAACTGCATCTCAACGAACTCGTCGGAATTATCAAGGAAGATAGCTTTTTCACCGTCACATGCTATTAGCAGCGACATAATTGCCGCACCAAAAGCGGCAGTTAGAAAAAACTTTTTCATAATTAATCTTTATTTAAAGCATTGATAAATAAAACAACCGTATTATCCAGTGAATCAATAAACTGCAATTCGTTATTTGAAACGTTTTACGGCTTGGCGTAGTGGGGTTTTTCAGAACTAAAGTTCATACGAAGCACAGAGTTCAAATTTAACACAAAGTTTCATACGAAGAACGTCCGCCCCATTACGCAAAACCGATGTTACCGGCTGGTGTTCTGTCGTCCGTCCTTGCAAACCATTGTCAATAGTACGCTTCACCGTCCTTGTCGTGTCGGTTTGTGCGGTTGCGTATTTTTTATTTTCAGAAGGGAGGGAAGGTTTTTTTAATTCAATTTTGTCAGGGTGGGACAGGCACACTCTTTGCCAAGCTTTGGTTTGTGCGTTGGCTGGTGCGGCTTGGTAATGTGTGTGTCTGTTGGACTGGCTATTCATTTTTCTTTCTTTGTCATTATTTATAATTGACCTCCAACTCCTTTATACTTCTCTACAAACGAAACTAACTTTTGAAATACTGTTTGCTTTTTAGTCAAATACTGAGGATTTAAAGGGCTCATTTTCGGTAAAAGTGCATTGAGTTCTGTTCCGTTTTCGCTGGCATATTCTCGCTTTAAAGATGCTATTATGTAACGTTTTGCTGCCTCTTCATTTAGATTTTCTTCTCTGATTAATTCCTGCGCTTCCTCCTTGTGCTTTTTTTGAGCAAATACAAAAAATGAATCTATAACATTCGCTTTGTCTTGAAGAGTGTCAAGGTCGGTTTCGTTTATGAAATCAACAACCAAACTCTCTTGTGCTCTATTCCCTACACTTGCACGTATCACCCTACGAATTTCATCGATTAAGTCAGTTTTGTTTTTGTTTTTCTTGTTATGCTCAAAAATCAATTCAAGAATGTAATCAAGGTTTATTTCCTGCGATTTCAGCAAGTCAACTTCAAACACAACATCATCCCAGTCGATGGTAGATTTTTCCGGCTCTTTACCGCTTTTCTCTCGTCTTAACCAATCACGAATATCATTGTAAGTAGAGCGATAATCCTGCACTGTCCGTTCTTTGAGCAATTCAATTTGCTGCATAGTTGCAAAGTCCTCATCCGATATGAAATGAGTCTTTTTAAATTCTTCGACAGCTTCTGGATTGTTGATGTCAATCGTTTGTAGTGTTTTGAGATGGTTAAACTCATCGTAGTTTTGGAGTATGTTTTCAATTCTCAAATACTCCCCGAATAATTTTACAAATTCCTTTTTGTCTTTCTCTTTTACGATTTCGTCAGGGTTAGGAAATTTCTCATTTAACTCTTTGACTACTTCCACATAACCTCTGCGTGCTTCACCTGTAATAATATCTGTAAAGCCTTCCAGGTATTCTTTGTAACTCTTTTCAAGAACTACATTCTTGGTATTCTTGTCGCCAAAAAGTGTAATAGCATCGATAGTTGCTTGTTCTAAATCACGGAATGTTACAATGTTTCCAAAGGTCTTCGTGGCATCATAAATTCTGTTTGTTCGTGAAAAGGCTTGAATTAACCCGTGATAGCGTAAATTTTTATCAACAAACAAAGTGTTGAGTGTTGGAGCATCAAACCCGGTTAAGAACATACCGACTACAATGATTAAATCAACCTCTTTGTTTTTTACACGTTTGGCAAGGTCGCGGTAATAATTCTGAAATTCATTGCTATCAACACTATAACTGGTTTTGAACATGGCGTTATAGTCATTGATTGCTTTGGTCAGAAACTCTTTGGCAGTAACATCCATTGCCGAAGGCTCAAAATTCTCGTCTACAATTTCACCTATTGCACTCTGTTCCTCGTTTGCGGCAAAAGAAAAGATTGTCGCAATTTTTAAAGGCTTGTCACTGTCTTTTTGCAGTTTGTTTAATTCTTCGTAATAGCGTTTAGCTGCATCCACACTGCTTACGGCAAACATGGCATTGAAGCCTCTGTTGTTTCCCTGAGTCCTGTGCGTTTTTATTCTATAATTTTGTAAAATGTATTGAGCTATTTCTTTTATACGTTCCGGATGAAGCAATGCTTTTTTGTTTTCTGCCGCATTCAGTTTTTGCTCGTCTTGTTCGGTTTCGATGCTTTTAAACTTAGGTCGAACATCATTATAGTCAACTTTGAATTTTAGTACTTTTTCATCTCTAATCGCATCTGTTATTACATAAGCGTGCAATTCACGACCAAAAACACTTG
>JARKSE010000127.1 GCA_029974315.1 Paludibacteraceae bacterium
GAAGAAACAACTACCTTGTTTGGAACAACCACCGTAGAGAACAAATCGTTACAATTTTCAGATGAAGCAACAGCCGTTTTCGATGCGGGACGTAAATTGTGGAAATATTACCATGCGCAAAACAGCGTGAACGTCAATGCAAGTTTATACGACATTCGAGAACATTTTCAAGGAAGAAACGAACAAGGTCGCATGAATGCAAAAAGCGATGATGAAACCTACACCCAACTGATTGGTGATTTACGAGAGAAATTAAATGTACTCGCAACCAAAATCAAGCCTAAAGTGTACGAATACGGATTTCTGAAAGAATAAACTACACCTCTAACCGCATTCTGTAAGCCGCCGAGCCATCGTGGTAATAAGCCGGAATAATTCCGACGGTTTGGAATCCGTTTTTCTGGTAAAAGCCAATAGCGGCCGCATTATTAACATTCACTTCTAGGCTGATTTGTTGCTGTTGCTGTTCGCGCGCAAATTGTAGTGTTCTATCGAGCAATAACTGCCCCACGTGTTGCCCTTGAAACGCAGGATCTACTGCAATGGAATAGATGCGTAAATTGGTAGAATTAGCTCGACACACCAACGACACATAACCCACTGCATGCGCTTCGTAACACGCCACCAAAAATGCACCGTGCGCTTTCGTCATCAAATAAGCCAATTGCCGTTTCGAGAATTGGTCGGCACCAAAACAGGCTTTTTCGAGTGCTACCACATCGGGTAAATGGCTCAATGTACCAGTTTCTATAACAACTGCTGGAATCATAAGGCGGCGTGCATTTGGTTGAGCTTGCTCACAAAATAGTGCAAAATACGGTAGTACAATTCATCACCAATAACCGCATCTTCTACTTCGTGGTCGATACTTGGATTATCGTTGATTTCAATTACCATCGGTTTGCCATTCACCACTTTGAGGTCAACTCCGTACAACCCTTTACCAATCAACAACGAAGCTTTTACCGCCATATCGAGTACTTTTGAAGGCACTTGATAAATAGGAACGGTTTCCCACGGACCAGACAGATTTTTGCCTGTAACAGCGTGATTGTAGATTTGCCAATGTCCTTTGGCCATGTAGTATTTACAGGCAAAGAGCGGTTCGCCATTTAAAATACCAATACGCCAA
The DNA here is from genome assembly GCA_029974315.1 of Paludibacteraceae bacterium. GTDB lineage: Bacteria > Bacteroidota > Bacteroidia > Bacteroidales > Paludibacteraceae > W0P28-013. Next base: position 1,133 of record JARKSE010000127.1, read on the forward strand.
TCGTACTCCGTTGGAATATACTCTTGTACCAATAAAATAGACGAATGTTGAAATAGTTCTGCTATAGCTTCTTTAAACTCCTCTTTATTTGTCACGCGACGCATTCCAACGGAGAATGAACCGTCAGGAATTTTCATAATAAAAGGTGAACCCACTTGCTCACTCACAGCGTCAAATGTATATTTTTGTGAGCGAAATAGTAACTGCGAGGATGGAGCAGAAATTTTACCTTTTACAAACAATTCCGATAGATAAACTTTATTTGTACAACGAATTATCGACTGCGGATCATCAATCACCACCATACCGTTATTTTCTGCCTTTTGCGATAAATTGTAGGTATAATGGTTGAGCGAAGTTGTAGTTCTTATAAACAGTCCATCAAATTCCATCAAACGAGTTGCATCGTCTTCCGTGATCAATTCAGCATGAATATTCATCCGTTTCGCTACGTCTAAAAATTTATTGAGAGCTTGTTTGTCACTTGGTGGAAATTTTTCAGCAGGGTCATATAAAATGGCTAAACTATAACGAGTCGATTTAGAAGATCGTGGCGAACGCCATACTTTTTTGTTAAACTGGTCAAGCGCATCGGCAAAATCATCTTGTTTAGAGTCGGTTAAAACATTTAATGGCAACGGCTGCACAGACTCCAACTGATTACGTTTCTGCGTATTAAATGTTACACGCAAAAGTGGGCTTGGATAGTTATCAAAAATAAAACGGGCGATTTTCTCTAAACCTTTCTCCTGACATCGCCCAAAATAGATATTTATAGACCACGGCTCAATTAAGTTATTATTGGTGATATATTGATAACACTGTTTTTGAAGCACTTCTGACATGCGTATTCCCATACCACATTCCAACTTATTGAGCGTATCGACACCTGGAATTACCCGATGTCCACGAGCTTGTGCCAAAAGTGAACAATAATAGCCCTCAGAATTGTAACTGTAATCGTTAGCTAAATTGATAACGAGTTGTGGTGTGCGCCCAGCATATTGATGTTCTAAATAATCGGAAACCGTCATTACACTTTCACTAGAACAGTATGGTTTCCAATCATTTAAACTATTCAATAAAATAAAAACACTATTCATAAATAGAGGACTAAAAGATACACAAAGGTAAATAAAAAAGCCTTGAAATTTTACTCAATTTAGAAAATAAAAAAAGCACTTAACGAAAAATCGCCAAGTGCTATTTTCATGCAACAAAGGAAATTTATTTCCCAAATGCACGCAGTTTAATGTTGGTCAACACTTTTTTGGTGTGCAACGGGAAATCGCCTTGCATGATCCAACCATAATAACCTATGTCATTACGCAGTACATCCTCCACTTTTTGACCTTTATATTTACCAAAATTGATAATTTCCTCATCTTTATCATTATAAACAATACGTCCAGCAAAATCCACATTACGATTGAATGACGTGAAATTGGATAAAAATTCCACACTATTTTCTAAGTCAGGATAGCGGTCAAGTTGTGCTTGAAGCACTTCATACGTTGCTCTCGTATCAGCCTCTGCTGAGTGTGCATCATCCAAATTTTTATCACAATAGAATTGGTAAGCCGCACTCAATGTACGTTGTTCCATTTTGTGAAAAATAACTTGCACGTCAATAAACTTACGTCTCATCAAATCAATATCGACCTCAGCACGCAAAAACTCCTCAGCTAACAATGGAATATCAAAACGATTTGAATTATAACCAGCTAAATCGCACCCTTCGATATCTTTAGCAATAAGTTTTGCAACCGCTTTAAATTCTGGTGCATTCGCCACATCCTTGTCGTATATACCATGTATTGCACTTGCCTCTTTGGGAATAGGACAACCCGGATTGATGCGCATGGTTTTACTCTCTTCCATACCGTTGGGAGAAATTTTCAAATAGGAGATTTCCACTATCCGATCGGATACAATATTAGTTCCGGTAGTTTCTAAATCGAAAAAAACAAGCGGGTTTTTAAGTTTGAGTTGCATAAAATATATGTAATTAATCTAACGAAATATGATCAGCTTTAATCGCTTTCTTTAAAAATATAGAAGCCGACGATTGAAATTTTTCAGATGATTCTGTTGTCAAAAATTGTATATTACCCCCTTTTGAGCATAACTGTTCCGTTTCAGGATGACGTCTCAAATAATCGGCTAAACTATCTGCCACGATTGTGCCTTGAGTCACGATGTTAATGTGTTCAGGCAAGTAGTGTTTGATTTTTTGTAACAATAACGGATAATGCGTACAGCCCAAAATAAGTGTATCAATTGCTCCATTTTTAGCCAACAGTTGATCTAAATATTTTTTGACAAAAAAATCAGCACCGTCCGATAAATGTTCATTATTCTCGATCAATGGGACCCACATCGGACAGGCTTGATTCACCACTTCTATGTCCGGAAATAGTTTCCCAACTTCCAATGTGTAGGAATTAGATTGAACGGTACCGTCAGTCGCTACTAAACCTACTATACGTGTTTTAGTTAACTCATCAATACTTTCAGCAGTTGGACGAATAACACCAAGCACACGACGATTGGGATAATTTTGGATCAATTCATTTTGTTGAATGGAACGTAACGCCTTAGCCGAAGCAGTATTGCAAGCTAAAATAATTAACTGACAATCCATCTCAAAGAGCTTTTTGACACATTGCCACGTATAGCGATATACCACTTCAAACGAACGTGTACCGTACGGCGTGCGAGCATTATCACCCAAATAGATATAATCATATTGTGGCAAACGTTCGCGAATTTCTTCTAAAATGGTCAATCCGCCGTAACCTGAATCGAACACTCCTATTTTCATTATTGTAAACCTAACTCCTGTTTAACCAACGGTAATAAATCCACACAAGATTCACTCACATACAACGGCGTTGCTTGATCTAAAACAATTGAAACACCTTGCGCTTTTGCCACCGTTGCAATAGCCTGTTTAACTTTATTGTTGATTGGTACCCACAACAATGCAGTCTGTTTTTTTAGTTCTTCAGTATAACGTTTTTTATAAAGCGCCATACGCTCTTCATACTCTGTTATCTCTGCCTGACGAGCTAATTTTATGGGTTCGCTCAACGATTTACTGGTAGCCATGTAAGCTTTTACTTTATCGTTATATTCTGCTGTCATACGGTCGTATTCCTTGGTATAAAGAATATTGAGTTGCGACAACTGCGCCTCTACTTGCGACACTTCTGGCATATTTTCAAAAAGTATTGTACGCTCAATATAACCTATTTTACACGCATCTTGCGCTTGAACAAACAGCAACGTCAAGAAAAAGACAATGAGAGATAAAAATCGTTTCATAAGTTACGTTATAATTTCAAAAGAGGCTACCTATGGTAGCCTCTTTTATGTTAACATTCGGCAAAATTAAAGAATCCCTAACTCTTTTTTCACCAAAGGAGCTACGTCTACTGCTTTTGATGATTTGTACAAAATACCCATTTCAGATTCAAAAATCATGAAAAAGTTATTTTTCTGCCCTACGGTATCAATCGCTTTTTTCAATTTGTCTTGTACTGGTTGCAACAAGGTTTGTTGTTTTGTTTGTGCTTCAGCATACAAGGTTTGTTGAGCAGTTTGGAAACGACGATACAACTCTTGCAAGTCTTCCTCTTTCACTTTACGAACAGCTTCGCTCAACGTTGCTTTTTCTTGCTCATATTTATTCATTTTATCTTCTAGCTCTTTCTGCATATCTTGCATATACTTTGTATTTTGAGCATTGAATTCAGCCATTTGCTTTTCGATGTCACTAATTTCAGGCATCAACAACATCACTTCTTGCGTATTGATATAGCCAAATTTCAAATCTTGCGCCACAAGGGTTAACGGCATAACAACCGCTAATAATAACATAATCTTCTTCATCATATACTTCTATTTTTAATGATTTTAATAAACAATTTTATAACACACAAAGGTAAATTTTTATTTAAAATAACCAAGTTTCTCCAGTACAGCATCACTCACATCTAATTTTGGTGATGCAAAAATCAAACTCATGTTTGATGATTTATCTAAAATTAATTGATAATCTTTTTCGTTAGCCAAGGTTTGTACCGCTGTAAATATCTCTTCTTGAATTGGTTTCATCAAACTTTCGCGTTTTTTAAACAATTCACCTTCAGGTCCGAAATATTTGCGTTTAAGCTCGTTGGCTTCTCTCTCTTTTGCAATAATTTCTTCCTCGCGTTTTGTTTTCATATCAGCAGACAAGAAAACCAATTCCGTTTGGTAGTTTTTATACATAGTTTGCACTTCAACCAATTTAGTTTCCACCTCTTTTTGCCATTTTTTCGATAACTGTTCCAACTGTTCATTGGCTGTTTCGTAAGCAGGAATAGCTTTCAAAATATAATCCATATCAATCAACGCAAATTTCTGTGCGTGCGTAAAACCGTATGAACCAAGCATTAAAGCAATGAGTAAAATGAGTTTTTTCATAATGAAATCAATTACAAGTATAAAACGTATGGCAAAACTCTTGCCAAACACTATTTTTTAACAACTTTTATTAAAACTCTTGCCCTAAGACAAAAGCAAATTGGCTACCACCTTTAGTTTTATCGCCACGAATAGCGTCAAAACCATAACCCCAGTCAACACCTAACAAGCCAAACATTGGCAAGAATACACGCACGCCCACTCCAGCTGAACGTTTTAAATTGAACGGATTAAACTCTTTAAATTCCGACCAACAGTTACCTGCTTCTAAAAAGGCTAGCGCCCAAACATTGGTTTGACCTTCTAATAGTAACGGATAACGTAATTCAAATGAGAGTTTTGTGTATAAATTACCATTGTAACCATTACTATTTTGAGGAGTTAACGAGCCTGATTCATAACCGCGTAAACCGATGGTTTCTGTTCCCGCTGTCGTATAACCCGACATACCATCTCCACCGACATAAAATTTCTCAAATGGCGATCGTTTGTTTTTATTGTAATAACCCAAGAAACCATATTCTGCACGTGCCATCAATACCAATTTTTCATCTCTTGTGAGTGGTGTAAACATTTTAGCAGAGAATTTCCATTTGTGATATTCAATCCATTTGTATTTTTCAATATCAGGCATGGTTGAATAATCTTTACCATCAACTAAGGAATACGGGAAAGTCGCTTTGATTGATAAAGCAAATGATGAACCACGACGCGTATAAATAGGGTTAAAAATAGAATTACGCGATAGTGTTATGCCCAAAGAGAGGTTGTTGGAAATTCCGGTTTCAAAACCAAAATAGTATTTGTACCAATTTTTAAGATCGTAACGTTGGTAGGATAAATCACTGTAAAGGGCAAAATAATCATCGGGCCAATTGAGACGTGTACCTATACCAACAGAAGCGCCCAATGTTCGTAAATAGATGTTTTTATCATATTCTGTACCTATCCCTGTTGAGTAATTATAATTATTGCCGTATCCATACAACAATGAATTATAGTAGGTGTTATCCAAATAGGCTTGTTGATAACGTTTACTCAATCCTGTTTGTATCGAGTAATAGACACTTACCGACAACGAATTAGGACGCTTACCACCTAACCATGGTTCATAAAACGAAAGTCCATAATTTTGGTAGTAGATTCCGTTAGTTTGCGCTCTGATACTAAATGTTTGCCCTTCACCTTGAGGTAAGACTTTATACATCTCTTTTTTAAAGAGATTCTGAATGGAAAAATTAGTAAATTTCAACGCCAAAGAAAACACTAAACCTGATTGTCCCCAACCAGCCGAAAACTCTACTTGGTCACTCGATTTTGTTTCTAAATTCAGACCAATATCTACGGTACCATCTTCTTGGTTTGGCTGAATATCAACTCCCTTGTAGAGTTTTTCTTCATCAAATTGTTTCATTTGAGCCAACTCTCGCAACGTACGTACTAAATCTGATTGGCTATATAAATTACCGGGTTTTACATGTAATTCACGACGAATAACATGTTCATACAGACGTGTATTTCCATTAATAGTAACTTTGCTGATAGTAGCAGGTTTACCTTCGTACATGCGCATTTCATAATCAATAGAATCCCCTTCAACTTGTACCTCTACAGGATCAATATTGAAAAACAGATAACCATTATCTTGGTACAATTTAGAAACTGCGTCATCGTCCTCGGTCAAACGTTTGTTGAGCAATTTTAGATTATACACATCACCTGTTTTGATATTCAATACATGATCTAAATAGTCGCTCGGATAAACTGTATTGCCCGCCCATTTTATGTCGCGGAAATAATACTTTTTACCTTCATCTATAGTCATGTAAACATCAACGTGGGTTTCATCATATTTGACAACACTATCAAACAGAATTACAGCATCACGATAACCGATTTCATTATACTTAGCAATAAGAGCGACCTTATCATTTTTGTACTCTTCTTCAACAAATTTTTTACTTCTAAAAAGGTTTAAGAGATTTGCTTTACGATTGGTTTTTTTCATCGCAGCATCAATCTTATTTAACGACAGTGCTTGATTGCCTGTTACGAAAATCTCGCGCACTTTAATTTTTTCTTTCTTATCAACTTTGACATCCAAAATAACAGTTCCTGCCTGTGAAGGATCTGTTTTTTCATACATTACAACTTCGGCATTGTAAAAACCTTTACTTGCCATCTCCTTTTTGATAGCTATCCTAGAACGATCGAGTAAGTCGGGCGTAATTTGGTTGCCTTTAGTAAGCTCCAATTTAGTTTGTAAATCCTCCTCTTCCGATTTTTTTAAGCCATAATAGTTGACTTTTGAAATACGCGGACGTTGTTTTAAATGTAATTCTAACCAAATGCTATCATTTTGGATTTTAGCTGCTAATACACGTACATCGGAGAAATAACCTTGCTTCCAAAAGCGTTTTACAGCACTTGAAATTTCATTGCCTGGTACTTTTATTGTTTGTCCGAGCGATAATCCTGAAAAACCTATCAAAACATAATCTTCGTAGGTTTCAGAACCAACAATAGTAATATCTGCAATAGTAAAATCGCCACTAGGAATAGCGTAATCAATAACCGGCACAGGAGCTACAATTGTATCAATGAGTTGCTCCGTTTGTTGTGCCACCATATGATTACTCAACAAAAGAAAAGAGAGTAAGAAAAAAACACGTGTTTTAGTTTTCATTGAGTTGTTCACTAGTTTTACCAAAACGACGTTCGCGGCGTTGATAATCGACAATGGCTTCGTACAGTTGTTCTTCTCTAAAATCTGGCCAATGAATGGAGGTAAAATAGAGTTCAGAATAGGCAATTTGCCATAATAAAAAATTACTAATACGCACTTCGCCACTGGTACGCACCAAAAGGTCTGGATCGGGAATGTTCGCTGTATTTAAATGCTGCGAAATAATATCTTCGGTTATTGTTTCTGGAGTTAACAAACCTTTTTGTACCTTCATTGCGATTTGTTGCATGGCATCTGCAATTTCCCAACGTGAAGAGTAGCTCAACGCTAATACCAAAGTCAACCCTGTATTTTTAGCTGTATCGGCTACACAATGCTGTAATTTTTTATAGGCTTTTTGAGGCATACGCACTAAATCACCAATCGCTAACAGCCGAATATTGTTGGCATGAAATGTTGGAGTTTCTTTCTCGATATTTTCAACCAACAACTCCATCAACGCATCAACTTCCGCTTTGGGACGATTCCAATTTTCTGTGGAAAATGTGTACAAAGTCAAATATTTAAGGCCTAATTCTGTGGCAGCTTCTGTTACTTTGCGTACAGAGATAACACCGTTTTGGTGTCCCACTAAACGATTAAAACCTCGCTCCTTAGCCCAACGCCCATTACCATCCATTATGATAGCAACATGCTTCGGTAAGGCTGTTTTGTCTATTTGTTCTTTAAAACTCATCTCTGTTGTTTGTATCTATTATTGTTGCGACACGGTGCGCATATTTCCAGAAAATCAACTGATAAAAAAATCCCAAATGTTGAAAATAGATCTTTATTATTAAACACGCCTCTATTCAAGCGATAAGGGTCGTTTACATTGTCAAAATTATCGGTAACAAGTTTATGCATTGTCCACGAAGCGCCCACATTCCAACGACGGGCAAACTTATACTTTACACCCAATCCAAACGGAACGTTGACTCCTAACAAACGAGCTTCAAAATTATAGAACGTTGTACCTAATCCTACAAAAATAAAAGGCGTTACGATTGAAGCATTTTCCTGATATTTTTTGGCACCGTAATTCCAAAAATTGAATGTATAAAGCAAACTAAAATCTATAAAATCTGTCATTTGCTTTACGTTATTCACAGTTTGAATACCAGCCATGCCTCCTGTCAAATCAAAGCCCACTTCGTGGTGACCATCAACTTTATATTTTGCAAAACCACCAAAAGATGGTCCGAGCTGATTAAACAATACCGTATTAACATCACCTAAATAGAAAGCACATCCGCCTTGCAAACCTGCCTCCATATAATACCGATATTGTTCACGATTTTTTTGTGCCGAAACACTTACCGTAATCAATAGAAAAACCACAAGAAACGTTCTAAAAATCACTTTGTTCTTCATCTTTTCTGTACCTATCACCCCAATAGAACGTATTCCTTGTTAAAAAATTGCTACAAATATACGTCTTTTTGTTGAAATTCAGCATTCAACCAACAAAATAGCAGATTATTTTAACAAAAAATGACTCATTTATAAACTTCTTTTTAAATGCTATTTCACTACGTCTTTATTCGGATTCTACTCGCGACTTACTTTGAGTTACAATATAGACTCCACTAAACACTAAAGTTGCAGCTAAAATTTGCACCCATCCAAATGTGTCCATGCCATAGACAAAAGCAATGAAAGAGGCAACAATAGGTTGCAAGTAGTTATACATACTGATCGTAGTTGGGCGCAACCTTTTTTTGAGCAATAGGAATAAGCAAGTAAGTGATAAACGTAGCAGCAACAACCACGTACGCAATTTTAAAATATACCATTGATGGCATATTCACGAAATCAAATTCAGTAATACGCTTTCCATAAATGCTTATGCCAATAATGGCCGCAAACAAAAAGAGCCATTTCATAAGTGTTATTGGCGAATAACGTACAATTAAACTACGAAATAGCGTCAAATATAAAGCAAAGGTAAACGCACTTGAAATTAACAATAAAATACCAATAAGACTACTACTTTCATCGCTCTTAAAACCGTTAGCAAAAACTAATAATAACGCACCCGATAAACCGACTAAAACCCCTAACACTTTACGTCCTGTTATAGGTTCTTTAAGAAATAACGCAGCTAAAAGCATGGTTATAATTGGTGTGGTAGTTTGAATAATTCCCGTGTCAATAACAGATGATTTTGATAAGCCTTCGAGAAAAGCAAATTGATTGATCACAACACCAAATAGTGATGCTCCAAACATTAATAATAAATCTTTGAAAGGCACCGGTTCTTTCTTGATAAACAATGAGGCTATCCAAAATAACAATGCTGCACCACAAAAACGAAATACTGTCAACGTTTGAGCATCGATATATACTGACAAAATGGTTTTCGACAAAGGTAAATAGATCCCAAATATAAAACTCGACGTAAAAATGGCTAAATGCCCAATTGATTTTTTATTAAATTTCATCTTTTTCAAAATAAACTCTGTTTGAACTTGAAGTGCTTTGCAAAGGTACATCTTTTTTAGTTATCTTTGCAGTGTTTTATTCTCATAATCAAACTCAAAGCTGAATAACTTATGCCATTTTTAGAAGTAAAAAATGTTAGCAAACAATACGCCAACCACTTGGCACTCGACAATGTTTCGTTAAGTATAGAAAAACAGCATGTTTACGGACTATTAGGACCCAATGGAGCTGGAAAAACCACACTAATTCGAATCATAAACACCATTACAGCACCCGATAATGGAGAAGTTTTACTCAACGGAAAACCACTAACACCGAACGATACAGCACGCATTGGTTATTTACCCGAAGAACGTGGATTATACAAAAAAATGAAAGTTGGCGAACAAGCCCTCTATTTAAGCCGTCTCAAAGGATTGTCAAAATCCGATGCCCTTAAACGACTCAAATATTGGTTCGAAAAGTTTGAAATAGAGACTTGGTGGGACAAAAAAGTTGAAGAATTATCAAAAGGGATGGCACAGAAAGTGCAATTTATCACCACCGTATTACATGAACCAGAACTACTTATTTTCGATGAGCCTTTTAGTGGATTTGACCCGGTTAATGCAGATTTATTGAAACGAGAAATTTTGGAGTTACGTGATAAAGGTGCTACTATCATATTTTCCACACACAATATGGAATCTGTAGAAGCCATTTGCGACGACATTGCGCTTATCAACCACGCACGTGTTGTATTACAAGGAAGTGTCAGTGAAATTCAACAGCAATTCAAAGAAAACGTCTATAGTGCTATAATCCGTACACAAGAACTAAAACCTAACACCTTATTTAAAGTTATAGATAAAAAAACAATAGGTAACCATACGCAGTTACGCTTAAAAACAGTCCTTGAATCAAATGCATTACTGCAAGCACTCATCAGCGATTATGAAGTAAAAGCGTTCAACGAAGAGCTACCAAGTATGCACGAAATTTTTATCAAAACCGTCACAGAAAACCATTAAAAAAAAGAGCAGTTACTGCTCTTTTTTTTGTTCTTCTAAAAACTGAATATCACTTGCCGGTGTTAACTTCTCTTCTCCCTTACGGTAATAATAAATAATACCACAATCGGAACAAAGTTTCCAACGTTTATACGGTGGTAGATCTTTGTAATAATCTTCAATTGCATCCCAAATGTCTTTAATAATTTCATCTATCTTAACTCGCATAGATGCCACATTTTCCAAGTTACGGGCCGTACTGCCTTGAAATACTTTTTGACTATTTTTGTACTCTTTAAAAATATCATAATGTACTTTTAATTTCGCCACAGAAGGATTTTGAAGCGGTGCACCACCATGACGTAAACGTTCATTTTCGCCTTCAATAATATTTTTCCCCCAATCTGTAATAGCTTGCTCATTCATCAAATCGGGAACTGTGAAATCATCAGGATCCAACTTATAAAAGCGTTTATAGTCTTTCTTGATTTCATTGCGAATAACCGTCAGATTCAGCACTTGAATGAAATGAGAGATATACAACCGCGCATTTTTTACGATTTGCTGATATTTTTTATTTGCAGTAACCTGACTTTCAAACGTTTGATTATACTGTTGAATCAAGTTTAAAAATAACGGGTACTGTGTTTTCGCTTCGTTTAATAATTTAAACGACAATGGTAACTCTGCCATTGACAGGTGTTCGAGCGCAATCACTTTTTCGAGCGAACGTAAGCGCGCTTGATCGGTGTTAGGTAATCGTCTGTAAGGCATAAGGTTAAGGTATTAGGTTAATGGTTTTAATCGACACGTTGCATGAGCTGTTCAGCCAATGCTATAAATGGTTTTTTATCATTTTTATGATCTGTAATTTTATCTAACGCTTGCAAGGCACGATTGTAATAGTTTGAAATCGCCTCTTCGCACAAACGTGGAATTTCCAATTTCTTATAAATTGCTTTAATCGTCTCTATTTTTTGCTCTTCAGAGATCTCACAATTTGCTAATGTGTTATGAATCAGAATACGATCATCTTTTGTGGCTTTTGTTAATGCATTGATTAACAAAAAAGTTTTTTTCCCACACAAAATATCGCCACCAATCCGTTTCCCAAAACTTTTTTCATCGCCAAAAGAATCCAAATAATCATCTTTCAGTTGAAAAGCAATGCCGATAGCTATTCCGTAATCATAGAGGTGTTGTGCGTCCTTTTCTGAAGCACCACCAACAATAGCACCCAACTTCAATGCAGCACCCAACAAGACGGCAGTTTTCAAACGAATCATATTAAAATAATCGTCTAGCGTCACATTTTCGTCTGTTTCAAAATTCATGTCATACTGTTGACCTTCACACACCTCTAGTGCAGTACGAGTAAAAAGTGGGAATATTTTTGACCATAAATGAGTTGGCGTATTTTCTAAAAGCTCATACGCCTTAATCATCATGGCATCACCTGATAGAATAGCAGTATTGGCATTCCATTTTTTATGAACCGTTAATCTGTTTCGGCGCGTTTCTGCATTATCCATTATGTCGTCATGCAACAGCGTAAAATTGTGAAACACCTCTATTGCTAATGCTGCATTTTTTGCCTCTGCTTTAGTACCCCCAAATAGTTCACAAGCCATCAGAACAAGAGTTGGTCTAATACGTTTCCCACCACTTTCCAAAGCGTACCCAATGGGCAAATAGAGTTCACGAGGAGCAATGTTCCAATGAAGCGTTTCGAGTTGCTGATTGATATAATTGTGCATGACTAACTGAAAAACAATTCGTTATTAAATGCGAATGTAGTACATTTTCCCATTAAAACAATTATTCGCAATAAAATTGCCTTGTTTTTTAATTTTATTTACTTTATTATAACTTTATTTAACATAAAAAGAAGAAAAAAATAAATAAGCAGCCAAAATTTTAGCTGCTTATTTCAACAATTTGAATCTAAATTTTATTAATTCAGCTCATTTTCAATAATATCGGTCATAATATCTTTAATATCTAACCCTGCCGCACGAATTTGTTGTGGAATAAAGCTAGTGGCTGTCATGCCTGGAGTTGTGTTCACTTCAAGCAAGTTAATGGTGCCGTCTGGTGAAATAATGTAATCGACGCGAATAATACCTTTTGCGTGCAAAATAGTATAAATTCGCTCAGTAGTATTTTTTATGGCTTGCGTAAGTTCATTAGACAATCTGGCAGGCGTAATTTCGTCTACCTGACCATTATATTTGGCATCATAATCAAAAAACTCATTAGTAGTAACTACTTCAGTAATAGGGAATATCACAGATTTTGTTTTTGTTTTATACATGCCACTGGTGACCTCTGTACCACTTAAAAACGCTTCAATCATCACCTCATCACCTTCGGCAAACGCCTTAGCTATAGCTGGTTGAATTTGATCAATCGTCTTCACTTTGGTAACACCAAAACTACTACCTCCTACACTTGGCTTGATAAAGCACGGGAAACCCATTTTATTCGCTACAGTAGTATTATCAATGGTTTCACCAGGGCGCAACACGATGGATTCAGCCACTTTAAAACCAAAACTTTTCAAATAGTTATTGCAGGCATATTTATCGAAGGTCAGTGCGGCTTGTAACACATCGCAGCACGAAAAAGGTAAACCAATCAGTCGAAAATAACCTTGTAAAATACCATTTTCACCAGGCGTGCCATGTATGGTGATGTAGGCAAAATCAAATGTTATTTTTTTATTGTCAAGTAAAAATGAAAAATCATTTTTATCTATCGGCAATTGACGACCATCAGGCAACTCTACTTGCCACGTTTTACCAACAATAGTAACAATGTATTTTATATATTTGTCACTATCAATAAATGAATTTAAACCTGCTGCACTACGCAAAGAAACCTCACACTCTGATGAGTTTCCTCCTGCAACAATGGCAATAACTTTTTTTGTCATTATTTTTAGTCTTGTAAATTATTAGGCGAGTATTTTCGCCATTTATTCAATACGTTATTTATATCTTCAGGCAAAGGGCTGTCAAATTGCATCCACTTATCAGTTGTCGGATGCACAAAACCTAACGTCCTGGCATGCAATGCTTGACGCGGACAAACATCAAAACAATTTTTGACAAATTGCTTGTATTTTGCCGACGTTACTCCTCTCAACGGCTCATTACCACCGTAACGCTCATCGTTAAACAGTGTATGTCCAATATGTTTCATATGAACACGTATTTGATGAGTGCGTCCTGTTTCAAGTCGGCACTCTACCAAAGTGACATAAGCAAAACGTTCTAACACTTTATAATGTGTCACCGCATGTTTAGCTGCCGGATTTTCCCCTTCTGAAAAAACAGTAAACAACATGCGGTCGCGTGGATCACGTGCTAATGCACCAACAATTGTTCCCTCTTCTTCTTTTACAACGCCCCAAACCAAAGCATTATAAGTACGCTCGGTTGTTTTGTGAAAAAACTGTAATGATAATTTAGCTTTTGCAGACTCATTTTTAGCCACAAGAATCAATCCAGAAGTGTCTTTGTCAATACGGTGAACAAGTCCTAAACGTGGATCATTTGCATCAAAATTGGGATCGTCTTTGAGGTGCCACGCCACTGCATTGAGCAATGTTCCATCAAAATTACCAAATCCGGGATGCACCACCAAGTTTGGCTGTTTATTTATTACTATTAAATCAGCATCTTCATACACCACATCAAGCGGAATATCTTGAGCCACAATTGAATAATCACTTTTTGGATAATCGAGTACAATACTGATAACATCTTGAGGCTTAACACGATAGTTGGATTTTACTGGAAAATCATTGACCAGAATTGTTCCTGCTTCAGCCGCCTCTTGTATGCGATTACGCGAAATATTTGGCATGCAATTGACCAAATATTTATCGATACGAACCAAAGACTGACCCTTATCTACTACAAAACGATGATGTTCAAAGCGCTCATTTTGAGATAAAAAATCATCTACTTCTTCGTCTATGTCATCAATAATTTGGTCTTCTCGCATGATCGCCATCATTTAAAAGAAATCTTCTTCAATGTTTTCTTTCGACTGTTTTTCCAACATTTTCTTCGAGTCTTTAGTCAGCCAAATATTAATACGACGACCAACTTCATACGAGGTGGTTGGCTCTGGAGATTGGCGATAGATAAAATAGGTAGCTTTATCTGCGTCATTAGTCGGTTGAACATCAAAGTCAACAGCACCTACAACAAAATTATTTTGCAAAATAAGCTGTTCGGCAGTAGATAGTGTAAAACCAATAATATCAGGTACAACAGCCGTTTCACCTTCAGTTTTAGAACCCACTATAAGGACAACATTAGAGCCATCCCGCAATCTGTCACCCGCACGAACAGCAGTTTCACCAACGCGAACTCCCATCACTAAGTCAGGAAATTCAGACGGTTTGTACTCTATGTCGCTCACTACAAACCCAACAGCCTCCAACGTTGCTTTTGCTTGACGGTAGGAGACATTTTGAACTTGAGGTAAAACAATCATTTTGTCAGACTTTGAGTTAATAGTCAAATAGACCGTTCTACCTGTTTTCACATAACTATCTGCACGCGGAATTTGTTCCAAAATTTCTCCTTGTAACCTATCGCGAGCATATATAGAATCAATAACTTCATAAGACAAACCTTGTTTTCTAAACAAAACGTCTGCTTCTTCTACATAAAGCCCAGTAACATTAGGTACAGCCACCTGTTCGCCATGTTTTGTAAAGAACTTTAACGAAAACAGAGTTATGGTTGCTAAAACAATAATAACAAGAATTGCTATACTAATATTTATCCAAAAAAACTTGCTTTTGAGAAAATTAAAAAAGGTTTGCAGGTTCATAATATCAACATACTGAATAGGTTCATAAACTAAACTCCAAAGGTACAATTATTTTGCCAATAAATGGTGTGAAAACAAAAAAAAGCAAAGACTAACATCTTCACTTTTTCTTATTTGGTGTGTTTTTGAATTTCTAAAGCATTATGCTTTTTTACAGTATTCATCAGATACTGTCAATTTTTTTCTGCCATGAGCACGACGTGATGCTAATACACGACGACCATTTGCAGTTGCCATTCTTTCGCGAAAACCATGTTTGTTTTTGCGTTTTCTGTTCGAGGGTTGAAATGTTCTTTTCATTGCTATCGTTATTTTGTGTTATTTTTAGACCTTTCTATTAGGGGTTGCAAAGATAGAGATATTTTTTTAATAAGCCAACAAAAGAGCTTCATTTTTTGTTGAAAACTTTTTCCACTGTAGAAAATTCATCAAAATAATGTACCTTTGCACCTCGTTACAAGTTTACAAATCGTGTATGAAAAAGGTTTTTATAGAAACATACGGATGTCAAATGAACGTAGCCGATAGTGAAGTAGTTGCATCGATTATGCAAACTATTGGTTTTGAATTAACAGACACCATAACGAATGCAGATGCTATCTTGATAAACACCTGTTCTATTAGGGATAATGCAGAACAAAAAGTGATCAATCGCTTACAATATTTTCAATCGTTAAAACGTAAAAAACGAGAACGAATTATTGGCGTCATTGGCTGTATGGCTGAACGTGTTCAAGAGGATTTAATTACGCATCACGGCGTTGATTTTGTTGCTGGACCTGACGCTTACCTCGATTTACCAAATTTAGTAGGCGCAGCTGAAAAGGGCGAAAAAGCAATCAATGTTGAACTATCAACTACAGAAACATACCGAGATATTCTACCAGCACGCATCGGAAAATCGATTTCTGGTTTTGTAAGCATCATGCGTGGTTGTAATAATTTCTGTTCATATTGTATTGTGCCTTACACCCGTGGACGAGAACGCAGTCGTGATATTGAAAGCATCATAAACGAAATGAAAGATTTAGAAACACGTGGATACAAAGAAGTTACACTACTTGGACAAAACGTAAACTCTTATAAATTTGAAAAAGACGGAAAAACAATTGGCTTTCCGGAACTGTTAGAGCAAGTGGCTTTAGCTGTACCAGATATGCGCATCCGTTTCACTACATCGCATCCAAAAGATATGAGCGATGACACACTCGAAATGATTGCAAAATATCCTAACTTGTGTAAATTTATTCATCTGCCTGTACAAAGCGGAAGTAACGCTGTGCTCAAATCGATGAACCGTAAATATACACGTGAATGGTATTTAGAACGCATTGCAGCAATTCGTCGTATTTTGCCTGAAGCAACTATAGGGACTGATGTTTTCTGTGGTTTTCACAACGAAAGCGAAACGGATCATCAAGAAACTTTAAGTTTGATGCGCGAAGTAGAATTTGACTCAGCATTTATGTTTAAATACTCAGAACGTCCCGGCACTTATGCTGCTAAACATCTCCCGGATAACATCACTGAAGAAGAAAAAGTGCGTCGATTAAACGAGATCATCGCTTTACAAATAGAACTCAGTCATAAATCAAATAAGCGCGATGTCGGAAAAACATTCGAAGTGCTCATAGAAGGTTATTCCAAACGCTCACGCGACCATTTTTCTGGACGGACATCACAAAATAAAATGGTTGTTTTCCCTAAATCAAGAAAAAAAATAGGTGATTTTGTACAAGTAAAAATCATTAAAGCAACCGCTGCAACTTTACTCGGTGAAGTTGTAGAATAAATTTATAAATAACTAAAACAAACTCAATATGGCTTTACAATGTGGTATTGTGGGATTACCCAACGTTGGTAAATCAACACTTTTCAACTGTTTGTCGAACGCAAAAGCACAAGCGGCAAATTTCCCGTTTTGTACTATTGAACCCAACGTGGGCGTAATTACCGTTCCTGATGAACGATTAAATAAATTGGCTGAATTAGTTAAACCTGAACGCATTGTACCTACGACAGTAGAAATTGTAGATATTGCAGGATTAGTAAAAGGAGCAAGCAAAGGCGAGGGATTAGGTAATAAATTTTTAGCCAACATACGCGAAACAGATGCTATTTTACACGTCCTGCGTTGCTTCGAAGACGAAAATGTTACACACGTTGACGGTTCCGTAAATCCAGTGCGCGACAAAGAAATTATCGATGCTGAATTGCAATTAAAAGATTTAGAAACTATTGAATCGCGCATACAAAAAGTAGAAAAACAGGCAAAAACAGGTGGTGATAAAAATGCCAAAGTGGCGTTTGATGTCTATTCTAAAATTCGTGAGGCACTTTTAAAAGGAGAATCTGCTCGTACAGTTACCTTTGATACAAAAGACGAAAATAAACTTGCTCATGAACTTTACTTATTAACTGCAAAACCTGTTTTATACGTTTGTAACGTAGATGAAGCTAGTGCTGTAAATGGCAATAAATTTGTTGAGCAAATACGTGAAGCGGTGAAAAATGAAAATGCCGAAATTCTTGTAGTCGCAGCAAAAATAGAGTCTGAAATTGCAGAATTCGAAACTTATGAAGAACGAGAATTGTTTCTTTCAGAAATAGGATTAACAGAATCAGGCGTAGCACGCTTAATTAAAGCCGCTTATCAACTACTGAATCTTCAAACCTACTTCACCGCTGGAGTTCAAGAAGTGCGGGCTTGGACATTCGAAAAAGGTTGGAAAGCACCACAATGCGCAGGGGTTATCCATACCGATTTTGAAAAAGGATTTATTCGTGCCGAAGTTATAAAATATGAAGACTTTATTCACTATGGTTCCGAAGCTGCTGTAAAAGAAGCAGGCAAGATGAACATTGAAGGAAAAGAATA
>JARKSE010000142.1 GCA_029974315.1 Paludibacteraceae bacterium
ACCGCTTCTTTGTCGCGCTTACCTGTGAAAGCGAAAGCTTCTTCTGCATTAGCAAAAACTATATCAACGTAATCTTTTACAAAATCACGTAAAAACTCGAGATTAGCTTCAACTACATTGTAACTGGCTAAATCCAGTGATATTTTCAAGTTAGCAGCTTTTGCCATTTGTGCCGTACGTAACATCAATTCTCTATTTTCGACCAAATAACATTCGATGTGGAGTATATCGAAATCACTAAACATGTGTGGGTATAAATCCGCAGGATGTAAGTCGCTTGCAGCACCTAAATAAGTACACATCGTACGTTCGCTATCGGGCGAAATAAGAACATGACAACGGCCTGAAGGCAAGTGTGAGCCTAATAAATGGGTGAGTACACCATTTTCAAATGAGTCTACTTTAAAAAAGTTACCGATAGAATCGTTGCCAATTTTACCAATAAAACCTACGTAAACACCTAATCGTGCCAGTCCAGAAATGGTGTTAGAAACAGAACCACCGGTAGCAACATGTTGATTGAGGATAATAGTAGCTTCTTGAATTTCTCGCATTTTCGCCTCGTCAATGAGTTGCATGCTCCCTTTGGGTAGCCTAAGATGATGTAATAAATCGTCTGATTTTAACATCATTAGGATATCCACAAGTGCGTTGCCCATGCCGAGAATCTTTTTCATGTGCGGAAATACTTGTTGGTGTTTTTATAAAAAATAAAAAAGCCGCTGCTAAAAAGTTGCGGCTTCTATTTGTTTTTTTGTCGGTTAAAATTCAAAAATGTATTTTACGTTCAAAAAAGTTGCTCTCCCTCTTGGACTTGAACCAAGGACCCTCTGATTAACAGTCAGATGCTCTAACCGACTGAGCTAAGGAAGAATGAGGTGTGATTTGGTGTATAACCAAGTTCACGATTTTGTTTTAAAAAGTTGCTCTCCCTCTTGGACTTGAACCAAGGACCCCCTGATTAACAGTCAGGTGCTCTAACCAACTGAGCTAAGGAAGAATTTTAAAGCACAATCTCTATCAGAATTGCCCAGCAAAAGTAATCCTTTTTGTTGAATTATACAAGAAGTTTGTCAAAATTTATAGGCGTAAATGTAAACATTTGATAATTAAGGTTTTTTAAAACTTATCTCTTCCGGTTATTTTTTTAAATTCAGTTGATAGGAGGTAAAAAAGCATCTTCTATATGCTCTATTTGAAAACTGTTGCCGCTCGGAATGACGCTTATAACATCGAAACGTACATCGCTGTTCAGTTCATGTGACCACACATAATCATGTGCAGCTTCCACAATTCGACGTATTTTGGCATTGGTAATAGCATCTTTTGGATGTTCAAAGTGCTCTGTAGAGCGCGATTTTACCTCAACAATCACTAAAATTTTATCGTGACGTGCTACAATATCAAGTTCGTTTTTACCACTTCGCCAATTACAATCTAAAATTTGATAACCTTTAGATTGCAAAAAACGTTGTGCTTGGAGCTCGCCTTCTTTTCCTAGATCATTATGTGTAGCCATTCTATTATTTGTTGATTATGGTTGCGCAAATATATACTTTTTTTCTAAACTTTGGGGTAAACAAAGGCTATTAAAAGTAATTCAATATCAATTGTTTTTATTGATTTAAGAAAGGATTTTAAAACTCATTGATAACTATGTTTTTTTCGTAAAAATATGTATATTTGCGAGTTGTTTAGAATCAGTATTCCATGAAGAAAAAAGTTTCACCAAGATTGTCGCGGGATTATGCAAGCAAGCGTACTCACAAGATAGCATTTTTGATGAACGATGAAGAACAAAAAATTTTAGATAAATACGTTACTAAATATAAGGTTACAAATGTTTCTAAATTTGTACGCGAGGCGGTTATTCGTACGGTTTTGCGCCAATTGGACGAAGATCGTCCTACGTTATTTGACCAAAAATAGATAGAGCGATTGATTATTTATAAGTTGTATTTTCTGAATATTATGAGTGTAGGTTTAATTGTTTTAATTGCTTTTTTTGCTGCTTTGTTGGGATTTATGCTTGCCTATTTTATGGGCAACAAAGCTCGTTTTGCACAATCGCAATTGGAAACAAAGACCGTAGAGGCAGAAAATTTAACGAATGAATTAGCTACTGTGAGAGCTGATTTGATGGAAAAAACGTCAGAATTGGCAACGCTTGAAGCTAATAATGGCAATTTAAAAGAACAGCTTGCTGTTCAAAAAACAGAATTGGAGGAATTGCAGAAAAAACTTACCACGGAATTTGAAAACATTGCCAATAAAATACTTAAAGCGCGTGCTGACGAACTTTCGGCAACAAGTGAAAAAAATCTTGGTGCTATTTTAAATCCATTAGGAGATAAAATTAACGATTTCAAAAAACAGGTAGAAGAGGCTTTTAACACTGAAGTGCGTGATAAAATGAGTTTAAGAGAGCAGCTTAAAATATTGACAGAGCAGAATGCGCGTATCAGTGATGAAGCTAATAATTTGACCAAAGCACTCAAAGGCGATGTTAAAAAACAAGGTAACTGGGGTGAAATCATTCTTGAGCGTGTACTTGAAACGTCTGGTTTGACCAAGGGTCGAGAGTATGAGCGTGAAAAAGTAGTTGAAGGTGTTCAAGGTGAGGTGTATCGCCCTGATGTGATCGTTAATTTGCCTGATAATAAGCATATTATAATTGACTCTAAAGTGTCACTTGTAGCTTATGAACGTATGAACTCTGCCGAAAATGAAGAGGAGTATAATGCAGCACTTAAAGAGCATTTGTCGTCAATTAAGAAACACGTCCGCGAATTGGCTGATAAAAATTATCAACATGCATTGGGGATAAATACGCCAGATTTTGTACTGTTATTTATTCCCATTGAGGCTTCTTTTTCTATAGCGGTAGAGAATGATCATACACTGTTCTCCGAGGCTTGGGATCGTAAAATTGTGATTGTAAGTCCTACAACATTATTGGCTACGTTGCGTACAGTCGCAAGTATTTGGAAACAGGAAAATCAAACGAAAAATGCCCTTGAAATAGCTCGTTTAAGTGGAACGATGTATGACAAATTAGTTGGCTTTGTTGCAGATTGGAATAAAGTAAAGGAAAATTTAGATAGAGCGGGCAAGTCGTGTGATGATGCTATGAATAAATTGAAAGAGGGTAATGGAAATGTGTTCCGTACCGCCGACAAAATAAAACAATTGGGAGCGAAAGCCACCAAAGAATTACCAACAGAATTATTAGACGCATGAATAAATTAAAATTATTAGTGATCGCTAGTTGCTTGTTCGTAACGGTAATTGGAAAGGCACAAGAGCGTCCATCGCGAGTTCCTGCCAAACGTGATCCGATAGAAGTAATGCAACCAGATAGTACATTTTTGACTATCTATTTGCGTGGTGATGAGCGTTATCACGTTCGAATGACTGCAGATGGCTATGTGATTAAGCAGAACAAAAAAGGCTATTATTGTTATGCTAAAATCAACTGTAAAGGGCAGCTTGTCCCAAGTTGTCGTGTGGCTAAAAATCCTGAAGATCGCTCTAAATGTGATTGGCATTACTTGAAAAAACTTGAAAAAAATAAAAAATTAAAACTTAACCCTTAACCAAATTAAAATCATGAAACGAATTTTGTCTTTTTTTGTTGTGATGTTACTCGTTTTGACATTACATGCAGTGCCTGCTTATCGTGGACTGATTGATGTAAAACAGCCAGATGGAACTACGCTAAATGTGTATCTTCATGGCGATGAGTTTTTTCACTATAAAACCACAGAAGACGGTTTTTTAGTAAAAGAAAATGAAAATGGTGTGCTCGAATATGCTGAATTGTCTGCTAATAACGTGATTACACCTATTGGAATTAAAGCGCGTCCAGTGACCGAACGTACAGCTGTAGATGTTGATGTTTTGAGCAAGTTAAAAGCCAACGATGCTCTTAGCTCTGAATTTACTATGAATCAGCGGAAAACTGCAAAAGCAAAAAAACACGCTGCACTTAAAGCAGCAAAAGTGGGTGATGTAAATTTGGCACCACGGGGTTTAGTGATATTGGTTAGTTATAAAGATAAAGCTTTTCAAGAAACTAATACTCGAGAAGCTATGGATGAAATGCTCAATGGTGAAAGCTATGGATACAATGGGGCTACGGGGTCAGCAAAACAATATTTTTCTGATCAATCAAAAGGTGCGTATGCACCAATTTTTGACGTAGTTGGGCCTGTTACTGTTTCACAAGATATGAGCTATTATGGTGAAAATGACTCTTATGGTAATGATAAGAATGTGGATAAATTAGTGGCGGAAGCATGTTCTCTCGCCAATACACAATGTGAAGTTGATTTTACGAAGTACGATAACGATGGTGACGGTTTTGTTGATTTCGTTTATATTATTTATGCTGGTTATGGAGAAAATGCAGGCGCAGATCCTGCCACAATATGGCCTCACAATTTTTATATGGAATATTATAGTGGAGGAACACCAATCTTTGATGGTAAAAAGGTCAATAATTATGCATGTAGTTCTGAATTAAATGGAAAATCTGGCACTATTAGGGCAGGTATTGGAACATTTTGTCATGAGTTTAGCCACGTATTGGGGTTGCCTGACTATTATGACACTGACAACGGAACTAATTATGACAATAATGCAACTCCAGGTATGTGGACTTTAATGGATCAAGGCTCATACAACAATTCTGGTAAAACTCCACCCAACTATTCTGCGTATGATAAATATTTTTTAGGTTGGAACACGCCGACTTTGATGAATGCTCCTGCAAACGTTACTCTAAATCCTGCTTTTATGCATGATTATAGAGTGGTTACCGCAGCAGGCACGTTGCCATCTCCACGATCTACATCTGTGGCGTGGTATTTTGAAAATCGTCAAAATTTAGATTGGGATGCTTTTTTACCAGGGCATGGATTATTGGTGACTAAAGTTCAGTATAACTCATCGGCTTGGTATGGAAATAAGCCAAATAACGGTACGCCCATGTATTATGACATTGTAGAAGCTGATGGTGTATCGACAGGTGGTGATGCTGGCGACACCTATCCTGGTACTTCTAATAGAACCAGTTATACACCAACCGGTGCGTATACTTTGACTTCAATAGCTGAAGATTTAGATGTTATTACGTTCAAATTTATGGG
>JARKSE010000148.1 GCA_029974315.1 Paludibacteraceae bacterium
GTAACAGGATCTACGGTATATCAAAACTACAGTGTTTCAACAGACTATACACTAATTCCAACAGGCGTAAATAATACTGATGGATGTTGTACTTACTATGCAACTAGTGCAACTTCTGGTCTGAAAACCTACTCCGTTACTTATTCACAACCAACAGGAGGTACAATCAACGTAACGTACACCAATACTTCTGGCACTACAGGAAATTTAGCATCAGGAAATAGTGTTGTCCCAACGTGTATCATCACCGTCACAGCAACAGCAAATAGCGGTTACGCTTTAGAAACCTTAACTATAAATGGATCAGCTTTTACATCTGGAAACACGTTTGTTGTTAGAGGCAATACCACAATTGCGGCAACATTCAACTCAAAACCTACAAACGTCACTTTATCAGCCACGTCATCTATTACTGCCAATCAAGCTACACTTAACGGAAACATTGGTACTAATGGCGGAGTAAACATTACTGATTATGGATTTTATTATAGCACAACTAATGGATTTGCTGATGGAAGTGGCACTAAAGTTCAAGTTGGAACAAGTAATTTTACCGGAAATTTTAGTAAAGTGGTGTCAGGATTAAGCGCTGGAACAACCTATTACATAAAAGCTTATGCCACCAACTCAATTGGTACAACTTATTCTACACAAGGAAGTTTTGAAACAAGTGTAGCTACATGTTCCACACCGTTTACACTCCAAAATGCAAGCGTCACATTTAATAGTTGCGATATCACTAAAATATTACCACAAGTTGTGGCAGCAACAGGTTCTTTACCAGCTAACGCACAATACACGTGGTCGCCAGCAACAGGACTATCGGCAACCAACGTAGCACGCCCAACATTCACAGGGAATAGTAGCCAAAACTACACTGTTACTGTCACTAACCAAGATGAAACATTGTGCGTAGCTTCCACAACCGTATCAGTAACTTACACTGATAATACGCCAATAGCAAGCCTAACAACAGCTAATTATACCGTAGAACCCGGAAGTAATTTTGTGCTAAGTGGTGCTAATGCCAACGGCTCATATTTCTGGGAAGCAACTGGCGGTTCATTCAATGTTACAACAGGTACACTTACACCTACTTATACCGCTCCTTCTACTGTTGGCATTTATACTATTAAACTTATTTCACCAGCAATAGGTAACTGTTCGCCAGATACTGCGTTTGCTACAGTGAATGTATGCGAACCTATTACCATAAAAGTGAAACAACCTGACAACTGGAGTAGCACAATGTATCTATTTGTTTACAATATCAATGGTGGAACAAGTGACGGAAACTTTAAACCCATGACATCACTAGGAGCTGATTATCAAGGTAAAACTTGGTGGTCATATACAATTGATGTTGACACTACCTCGTTATATGCTATTTTTGTTGATGGTGGTGTTTGGAACAGTGCCAATGAATATAACAATCAAACTAACAATTTGACATCACCTATTACAGAATCGATATGTTATACATTAAGTAGCAATACAACTGGGAAAAAGACAGTTTCAGAAAGTACGTGCCCGTTATTTTGTAACGAACCATTTACGTTGAATTCAAATTCATTAACCATCAACCGTTGTGATGCCAATAAAACTTTACCTGTCATCACAGCTGCAAGTGGTTCAATTCCGACAGGCGCTTTATACAATTGGTCACCAGCTACTGGGTTAGATAATGCAAGCAAAGCACAACCAATTTTTACTGGAACAAATAGCCAAACATATACCATTACCGTAACAGATTCAAATGGAATTTGCAATGCTTCTACAACTGTCAGTGTAACTTACAACAATAATTTACCAACAGCAACATTGGTTACCAAATATTATTGCGTTACACCCGATAGCTCCTTTACTATCGCTAATGCGCAAGCAACTGGTAGCTATAATTGGAGTTGTAGCGGTGGTTCCTTAAGTGCCACATCAGGCACACTTACACCAACATACACGGCACCATCAAACACTGGCAAATACATCATAAAATTAGTATCTCCTGGTGTTGGAACGTGCGAAACTGCCATTGACAGCGCTACTGTGATGGTCGTTAATGAACCTATTGTGTTAGCAACTCCAGCCACCAATGTGACAGGAAGCACTGCTATCATCAATGCAGCGATATCGGATAATGGAGGTGCACTACCTAAAGAACAAGGTTTCTTTTATAGCACAACCAATTTGGCTGATTTTAAAACTGGAACAAAAGTAATACAAGGCGATTCAGCTATTACAAATTTCTACCATCAACTCTCAGGACTACCTCTCAATACAACCTATTACTACAAAGCCTACGTGGATAATGGTTTAGGTATTACACTTTCAACAAATACCGAAACATTTACTACGGCAAGCACATCGTACAGACTTGAAGTAAGTTCTGGTGGAAATACCTACTATTCTAACGAACTAAACAGTGATGGAACGTTCTCGTTATATACTTTCCAAAATAGTGCTATTGTTTTGAAACAATGGAACGGTAGCACCTGGACTTACATAAGCGAAGTTACTTTCACGGCCGACAGTACTGTTGTGCAAATTCCATTTACATTTG
The DNA here is from genome assembly GCA_029974315.1 of Paludibacteraceae bacterium. Taxonomy (GTDB): domain Bacteria; phylum Bacteroidota; class Bacteroidia; order Bacteroidales; family Paludibacteraceae; genus W0P28-013. The sequence continues at coordinate 2,558 of JARKSE010000148.1, forward strand.
CCACACAAGCACTCGGATCACCAAGTGAATATATGGGCGATTTCTATATACGCACCGACATTGCTACTGGTGGATGGAACAACTATTTGGACACGTCGAAAGATAATAAAATGACATTCTTTACCAAATATGTTGCAGGAGCCGATTTGTTCTCAGATACATACGATCACTATTGGGTAAAATGGGTCAGTCTCCCCGGAGGTACCAATCTTAAAGCCCAAGTAGGAAATATCTACAATAGTAATATTAGTGATTTTACTGACAATTATGTTGTTTCAGGAAATGGAAAATATAGTGCAGCTGGCGTTCGCTTTACGTATGACAAGCGAACGAATACCCTGACACGCCATCAATTAGTTACATCTACATTAACTATTGGAAATCAAGCACCTATAGATCGCAACGATTGGATGTACGAATACACATTTGAATCAGCACCCAATATCATTGATGTCATTGGAAAAAATGAATGGGAAGGTCCTACCACTTACAATAGTGTAAATACCGTAAGTTGCAAACTCAACGGAAAACGAGTGCGGGCCACATTTGATTATAAAACAAACCGTCTCACTTACGGTTGGCTACCAACTAACAACCCAAGTTCAGCTGACCCTAATCCAATTTACGAAGCTACTGTAACAGATACAATCAATGCTGACGCTGTGTTTATTTCAAATGAATATGGAGCAGCTGGTTTAATAACAAGCAACTGTTCAATCCAACTGAACGGACGCATTGTAGTACGTAAAACTTATAAAACTGGAGAATTCGGTTATTGGCACTGGATGAGTTTCCCTTACGATGTGGCTATCAGAGACGTATACGGACTTGATGGTTATGGTGTCAAATATATTATTCGTGCATACGATTCAGCTAAACGTGCTAAAGATGGATTCCAAAATGGAACAAACTGGGTTTATTTATCTAAGCAAGATACGCTGTTCGCTAATGTTGGTTACTCACTTGGTTTCTCAACCAATAGGAGCATACAAACCGAACTTAATAACAAAGGTGAAATTACCATTAATTATCCTTCTATACATAGTGGTTTTCTATTTTCAACAGAAGCTGCTAAGTTGTATCGTTCAAGTACATTTTTGCCTGACCCCACTTTGCCATTCAGCGAATTCCCTGATTACACTCCAGAACACAGCTATCGTAAATCCAATCAGGACTGGTACTTAATGGGACAACCATCGTTTAAATTTAATAAAGCAACTGGCCCAACCTACATCATTCGCCATGAAGGACAAAAAGAAAATGCCAGCGATAGTGTTTACGGATTTGTTGGTTATTTAGCAGCTGATTACCAAATTCCGCATTTCCAATCTTATTTCATTCAATATCACGGTTATATTGATTTTGGAAATGTAACCGAAGCCCAACACGCACCCAGACGTTTACCCGAAGAACAAACTCCTGATGAGTTTTATTATCTGTACCTCAAAAATCAGAATTATTCAGAACGCACCTGTTTTATTTTGGCAGAAGAAGGTAATGATATCTATGAAATCAATAAAGATTTATCAAAAATGATTGAAAAAAATCATTATCCACAACTCTACAGCACTACTGGAGGCTATGGGTTAGAATTTAATCATTTAGCCAAAACAACACAAACCGTACCTTTAAGTGTGTGGATTGGGAATAAAGGAGAGTTTAATTTTGTTTTAGAAAAACGTGAAGGACAAAAAGCTACATCTGTTATTTTAACAGATATACTGCTCGGACAACAAACTGACTTAATGCAAACTAACTATACAGTTAATTTTGCCACAAGTGGCGTCACCATCGATAACCGATTTACTATTACTTTTGATTTAGAACCCAAAGTTGTTACCAGCAAACCCGTTAACTCTACGTCAGAAGTGTTGGTGAATTACGCTAATGAAACTATCTACATCAATAATGTGCCCGAATACGCTTCGGCTTACCTTGTTGATATGTTGGGCCGTAAAGTTAAATCATGGACAACAACCCACGAACAATTAACACTACCCAAACTCACAAATGGAGTTTATTTATTAATGATTGATTATGGATCCCACAGTGAATCTCACAAGCTAATCATTCGAAAATAACAAAACGCCCTGATTTGCATAAATCAGGGCGTTTTTATTCAGGATAAAGTTCTATTAGATTAAGCTAACAACAACTTCTGTTTCATTTTCAGCAAATGCCACTTTTTCTTCACGTGCTAACCAACCAAGAGCTGCATATAAATCTTTTTCAGTCAACTTTGTGGCTTTTTTTAAAGCTTTCAATTCTTTTGGACCTTCGTTCAGAGCATTCCAAACGACTCCTGCGTTCATTCCTATTTTTTCTTTCATAGCTATAATTTTTTTATAATTAAACCTTATATTTATGTCGTTGCAAAGATACTACCTTTTCATAACTTTTCAAAATTTTAATTTAATTGGTAATTTTTGACGTTTTTTAATCAAAACGAATGGTTGCCGCAGGCATAATACGTGTAATCAGATAAGATGGTAAGATAAGCATAGCCAACGACAAAACAACAGTCCCTATATTTATTAAAAACCAATAGAGAATGTTTAAGGAAACAGGGACATAGTTTACATAATACATAGACGCATCAAGTGGAATAATATGCGTAAAATATTGTATTAAAATAAGCGACACACCGATAATATTACCCCAAAACATACCTTTACCAATTAGAAATAACGATTGGTACAAAAATATTTTACGAATTGACCAATTATAAGCGCCCATCGCCTTTAAAATTCCAATGGTATTTGTACGCTCAAGTATGAGAATTAGCAACCCTGAAATCATATTAAAACCTGCCACGAGAAGCATAAGAATTAGAATAATCCTAGCGTTTATATCTAACATATCAAGCCATTCAAACACACGAGGAACTAACTCCTTAATTGTATGCGATTGATAAAATGTGCCTTCTTTATCGTATCGATTGGCAATAGAACGAAAAACAGCTTTTTCCACATCATCGACTTTGGAAAAATCATCAACCAAAATTTCCAATTGACTCATTTGCGTACTATCCCAGAGATTCAATGCTTGCACATGTCGAATATCTGTAATCAAAAACAGATTATCGTAATCGGCAAAAGTTGTTTGATAGATACCACGTACCGTAAATCTACGAACTCGCACAGGGTCTGTTATAAAATAAGTCAAAAAACGGTCGTCAACTTCCAAATGCAAGAGATTGGCTACCGCTTGCGAAATTAAAACATCATTGGTTAAGGCTGTATCTTTGTATACAAGCGTGTCGCCTGCTACCAAATTACGTTTAAAAAATTGCCAGTCAAAACTACTGTTTACACCTTTCAAAACAACACCATGAAAATTATCGTCGGTTTTGACAATGCCCGGTTTAGTTGCCACCTCTTGAACACACTCTACATGAGGCAAGCTACGAAGAATAGTCAAAATAGAGTCAGAAGGAGCTATAGGTTCAGTTTCATAATTATTAGAACTTCCATAATTGCTCACTTGTATATGCGATCCAAAACCAATAACTTGATTACTAACCTCTTGTTTAAAAGCCACAACAATAGAAACTGCAACAAGCATTACAGCAATTCCAACAGCAATACTAAGCATGGCAATGCGCACAGCAGGGCGCGACATACGTTGTTGTCCTTCCCCTTTAAAATGAAGACGTTTTGCTATAAAATATTCCAGTTTCATACAGCCACAAAAATACACTTTTAAGCGGATATGCACAAACGATTTTTATGAACAAAAAGACCATCCTTATTTTAAGGATGGTCTTGGATTATTGGATTATAAACTTCAGTTTGCAAAATTACAACTGTGGACCTGAAGCAACCAATGCTTTTGCATCATCATTGTCGCAGTATTGCTCGAAGTTTTTGATGTATTTTTCAGCAAGTGATTTTGCTTTTCTTTCCCATTCTGCAACATCTGCATAAGTATCGCGTGGGTCAAGAATATCCGTATCCACATTGTTCAATTTTGTAGGAGCTACCAAGTTCAAGATTGGAATATGTTTAGTTGGAGCCTCTTCAATTGAACCGTCGATAATAGCATCGATAATCGCACGTGTATTTTTCAGAGAAATACGTTTTCCTGTACCGTTCCATCCTGTGTTAACCAAATATACTTTCGCGTTGTGTTCGTGAGCTTTTCCAATCAACGTTTTAGCATACATAGTTGGGTGAAGCGTTAAGAAAGCCTCGCCAAATGCAGGTGAGAAAGAAGGAACCGGCTCTGTAATACCGCGTTCTGTTCCTGCCAATTTGGAAGTAAATCCTGACAAGAAGTGGTATTGAGCAGATTTTTCATCCAAAATAGAAACCGGAGGAAGTACCCCAAACGCGTCAGCTGACAAGTAAATAATTTTGCTTGCGTGACCTGCACGTGAAGGAGATACGATTTTATTGATATGATAAATAGGATAAGAAACACGTGTGTTTTCAGTTTTTGAAGCGGCAGCCGTGTAGTCAGGTGTTCCGTCTTCTTTTACTGTTACGTTTTCAAGCAAAGCATCTCTGCGGATAGCTCTCCAGATATCAGGTTCTTTATCTTTTTCCAAGTCAATAACTTTTGCATAGCAACCACCTTCGTAGTTAAATACTCCGTGGTCATCCCATCCGTGCTCGTCGTCACCGATTAAGTAACGTTTTGGGTCGGCAGAAAGAGTAGTTTTTCCTGTTCCGGATAGACCGAAGAAAATAGCTACATCACCATCAACACCAACGTTAGCAGAGCAGTGCATAGAAGCGATACCGCGAAGTGGCAAGTAGTAGTTCATCAATGCGAAAATACCTTTTTTCATTTCGCCGCCGTACCATGTACCACCGATAACTTGCATTCTGCGAGTCAGGTCAAACAAAGTAAATACTTCTGAGTTTAAACCTTGCTCTTTCCAGTTCGGGTTAGTTGTTTTTGAACCATTCAAACATACGAAATCAGGCTCTCCGTAGTTAGCCAATTCATAGTGAGAAGGACGGATAAACATATTAGTTACAAAGTGAGCTTGCCATGCTACTTCCATAACGAAACGTACTTTCATACGTGTATCTTCGTTTGTTCCGCAGAAAGTGTCAACTACAAAAATTTTCTTTGCAGTAGAAAGTTGTTTTGTAACAAGATCTTTACAGTGGTCGAAAACCTCCGGAGTAGTCGGTTTGTTGATGTTGCCATCCCACCACATCGTATCTCTTGTTGTATCGTCAAGTACGATGAACTTATCTTTTGGAGAACGACCTGTAAATTTACCGGTATCAACTGCCACAGCACCTGTATTAGTTAATACACCTTTTTCAAAACCTTCATTTGAAGGATCCATTTCAGCTTGAAACAGTTCTTCGTAGGTTGGGTTGTGTAGCACTTCAAAGTTACCTTTGATGCCATACTTTTCTAAATCTAAATTTACCATTTGAAAAATTGATTTATTAATGATTAGTACTCTATTTGCATTTTACACATAAAAACGTCACAAAGATACAATAAAAAATCGAACCTTTTAGATGAATTAAGGAAAAATTTCTTTAATTAATTTAACTTGATATTTATAATGGTTTGATCAACCATAATCACAAGCTCGCTGTCTAAGATATTTTATCTACTTTTACAGTACAAAAATAACCATTTTATTCTAAGTTAAAACATTTTATACAACATTTTTATACACTTATTTAGAGCCACTTTTTTATTTTATTTTTTTATAGTAAAAAAGATTGACTTTTTTGAAAAGATATTGTACCTTTGCGGCGCAAAATAAAAAAATAAAACCTCTGGTTTTGTTCTGATTTTGAATTTATTTCAATTCATTTTATATGAAAACAATCAAGCTAAAAAAAGGATTAGACATTGAAATTTCGGGCAACGCATCTTTACATGTAACTTCTACGAGTCAACCTGACACCATTGCTGTTGTCCCTGATGATTTCACAGGCATTACTCCTAAAATTGCCGTAAAAGAAGGCGATACCGTGAAAGCCGGTAGTGTACTTTTCTTTGACAAAAAACATCCAGAGTTGAAAATCGTTTCACCTGTGAGTGGAAAAGTGGCTGAAGTAGCACGTGGCGAACGCCGCAAGTTGCTTTACGTTGCAGTGAAGCGTGACATTGAAACCACTTATCAAAAGTTTAAAACAATCGATCTTAACGCTAAACGCGAAGATATTTTAAGTGCTCTTTTGGAAGCTGGATTTGGAGCCCTTATTCGCCAACGTCCTTATGATGTCATCGCAAACCCAACAGTCCATCCTAAAGCTATTTTTGTTTCTGCATTTGACTCTGCTCCACTTGCTCCTGATTACAATTTTGTACTGAAAGGTCAAGCATCACAAGTGCAAGCCGGACTTTCTATTCTTGCAAAACTAACTGATGGTAAAGTTTTTTACTCTGTTTCTCCAAGCACTTCAGTTGAATTGAGAAACATGAAAGATGTGGAAATCAATGAATTTGTTGGTCCTCATCCAGCAGGTACTGTTGGTGTACAAATCAATTACCTCAATCCTGTTAATAAAGGTGAAGTGGTTTGGAGTATAAACATTCAAGACGTTGCTCTTATTGGCCGTTTTGCCACCACAGGCGTTGTAAATCTGACTAAAACAATTGCTATTGCAGGACCTGAAGTTATTGAACCTGCTTACGTAAAAACAGTTTATGGAACTTCTATCGCAAACATCACCGACTGCAATATCAGTAAAGGTGTAAAAGTGCGCTATATAAATGGTGACGTTTTAAGTGGAACAAAGGTTGAAGCAAATGGTGTGTTAAGCCCTTTTGCAAATGTTGTTTCTGTTATTGCCGAAGGTAATAATACCCATGAATTTATTGGCTGGGCCATGCCACGCTTGAATAAATTCAGCAACAGCAATCTGTTTGCCACGAAACTCATTCGCAAATTATGTCCTAAAAAACAATTTGAATTCGATGCGCGTATTTTAGGTGGCGAGCGTGCCTTTATTATGAGTGGTGAACTTGAAAAAGTTTTCCCAATGGACATTTTACCTGAGCAACTAATCAAAGCGATGATTACAAAAAATCTCGACAAAATGGAACAACTTGGTGCTTATGAAGTAGCTCCTGAAGATTTTGGCTTATGTGAATTTGTCTGTACATCGAAAATTGAAATTCAAAAAATCGTCCGCGAAGCTTTGGATTACATGAAAAAAGAATTAGAGTAATAACGTGAATCTTCATTATTAGTCATATGAAATTTCTTAAAAACATCCTTGACAAGTTGGAACCAACCTTCTCTGAAGGCGGTAAGCTGTCAAAATTGCATTCTGTATTCGACGGATTTTCAACCTTCTTGTTTGTGCCTAATCATACTGCAAAAAGTGGCGCACACATTCATGATGCTGTCGATTCTAAACGTACTATGATTACCGTGGTGTTGGCATTAGTACCTGCACTATTATTTGGTATGTGGAACGTTGGTTATCAACACTTTTTAGCCACAGGTCAACTGGTTAACTTTTGGGAACAATTTGCCTTTGGATTATTAGCTGTTTTACCAATTTTAGTTGTTTCTTATGTTGTAGGCTTAGGCATTGAGTTTATTGTTGCCCAAATTAAAGGTCATGAAATCCAAGAAGGCTTTTTGGTAACAGGATTCTTAATTCCGCTCATTGTTCCTGTAGATACACCACTTTGGATGATTGCAGTAGCTACTGCATTTGCCGTAATTTTTGCTAAAGAAGTGTTTGGTGGTACAGGTTACAACATTTTCAATGTTGCACTTATTACACGTGCTTTCCTTTTCTTTGCTTATCCTACCGCTATGAGTGGAGACGAAGTTTGGGTACGCACGCGTGATGCTTTTTGGTGGGGAGCTGGCGAACCTGTTAATGCTTTTTCAGGTGCAACACCACTCGGTCAATTGGCAACTTCAAACGAATCTGTAGCTGCATTCCATAACATTATGGGCGAACCCATCGGATTTTGGGATGCTTTCCTTGGATTTATTCCCGGCTCTATAGGTGAAACCTCTACTTTGGCTATTTTGTTGGGAGCAGCATTACTTATTGTAACTAATGTTGCCAGTTGGAAAACTATGCTAAGCGTCTTCTTAGGCGGTGCATTTATGGGATTTATATTCAACACTTGGGGTCCCGACAGTGCTATTGCAAACTTGCCTTGGTACAACCATTTGGTATTAGGAGGTTTTGCTTTTGGTGCTGTTTTTATGGCAACCGACCCCGTAACTTCTGCTCGCACAGAAACTGGGAAGTGGATTTACGGATTCTTAATTGGAGTTATGGCTATTATTATTCGTGTGTTGAATCCTGGATATCCAGAAGGCATGATGCTCGCCATTTTGTTAATGAACATTTTCGGATGTTTAATTGACTATTTTGTAGTACAATCAAATATTACAAAACGTCTAAAACGTACCACTATTAAATAAGAAATTGAATATGGCTACAAAGAAATATAAATGTAAAGTGTGTGGTTATATACACGAAGGCAAAACACCACCAGAGCTATGCCCTGTTTGCAAGGCTCCTGCTTCAGAATTTGAAGCAATAAAAGAATCGCGCAGTTTTAACAAAGAAAATGGTACTTACATTTTTGTTTATACCTCTGTTATTATTGTTATTGTATCCTTGTTACTTTCATTCACCTCTGGTGCACTCAAAAGTCGCCAGGCTGCGAATATGGAACTTGATAAAAAGAAACAAATTCTTAGTTCCTTACCTGCTGTAAATTTAGAAGGTGCTGATGCTGCAGCTTTATACGTCACTTATATCAAAAAATATGTGATGCTAAATGAAGATGGAGAAATTACCAAAGAAGTTGACGATTTCAACTACGATGTTAGCGAAGGTGAATTTCCCTTATATATAGCAGAAATTGAAGGAGAAACTAAATACATTATTCCATTGGATGGCGCTGGGCTTTGGGGTGCTATTTGGGGTTATGTAGCCTTGAATAACGACAAAAATACAATATATGGTATCTATTTTTCACACGCTAGTGAAACTCCTGGATTAGGCGCAAACATCGTTGAACCAAAGTTTAGAGATCAATTTGTTGGAAAAGAAGTTATGAAAAATGGTTCTTTTACTTCTATTGCTGTTATGAAAGCCGGACAATTAGCTCATGGACAAGATCAAGTAGATGCTCTTTCTGGAGGTACCGTTACCTCAAAAGGAGTTGAATCGATGCTCAAAAATTGTATTGGAAATTATGTTGCATTCTTGCAAAAAACAACTCCAAACAATAATACAGTTAATGAAGGAGGAAATGTATTATGAAAATAAATCAAGAACTAAAAAACACCTTACTAGGCCCATTGAGCAAAAATAATCCTATCGCAGTTCAAGTATTAGGTATCTGTTCTGCACTAGCTGTTACTGTTGAGTTAAAACCAGCGCTAGTAATGGGTATTTCAGTAATGATTATTATTACTTTTTCAAATGTGGTAATTTCACTTATTCGTAACACCATTCCTAACAGCGTACGTATCATCGTACAATTAGTAGTTGCTGCTGCCTTAGTAACCGTAGTAAGTGAATTTTTAAAAGCATTTGCCTACGATGTCAGCGTAAAATTATCAGTATATATTGGATTGATTATTACCAACTGTATTTTAATGGGACGCCTTGAAGCATTTGCAATGAGTAATAAACCTTGGCCTTCCCTCCTTGATGGATTAGGAAACGGATTTGGTTATGCTGCCATTTTAGTAATTGTTGCTTTTGTACGCGAATTATTTGGTTCAGGTTCATTATTAGGTTATCAAGTTGTTCCTCAAAGCTGGTATGAAGCTGGGTATATCAACAATGGTTTAATGATGTTACCTTCGATGGCACTGATTCTCTTAGCATGTGTTATTTGGGTACATCGTTCATTAAACAAAGACCTTCAAGAAAAAGAATAAAACAGTAATTAAAATTGTAATAGTATGATGTGCTTTGCTATTACTTTTAACTCATAACAATATGGAAAATGCTTTAAGTATATTCGTTCGGTCTATTTTTGTGGACAATATGATTTTCGCTTACTTCTTAGGTATGTGTTCATACTTAGCTGTATCGAAAAATGTTAAAACATCCATAGGCTTAGGTATTGCGGTAACCTTCGTCCTATTGATGACGTTACCTGTAAATTATCTTTTAGAAGTGTACGTCTTACGTGAAGGCGCACTCGCTTGGTTGGGCGAAAATTTTGCTCACCTCGACTTAAGTTATTTAAGTTTCATTTTATTTATCGCTGTAATTGCGGCTATTACACAGTTGGTAGAAATGGTGGTTGAGAAATTTTCTCCGTCACTGTATGCTTCATTAGGTATCTTTTTACCGCTCATCGCAGTAAACTGTGCTATTATGGGTGGTGCTTTATTTATGCAACAACGTGTCGGCTTAGAAGCTACTGATCCTAAAGCGTTAACCAATTTGGTAGACGTGATAGCTTATGCCTTAGGCTCGGGATTGGGTTGGATGTTAGCTATCGTAGGTTTGGCTGCCATCCGCGAGAAATTAGAATATTCCGATGTCCCAGCACCGTTACGCGGTTTAGGTATTACTTTCATCACAGTAGGTCTTATGGCTTTAGCTTTTTTATGCTTTAGTGGACTTAAGATTTAATAATGTCATGATAATTCAAAAAAACAAAGAGGAAGAAGTGCTATTCAAACCTCAATTTTAAATAAATACACATCAACTATGTTACTCGAAATTAATTCTTTAATGATCCTCACTAGCTTAGCTGTTTTTCTAGGCGTAGTACTTTTATTGGTTATTGTGCTACTTATTGCAAAACACTACTTAGTTGCTTCTGGTGATGTGAAAATTACGTTGAATGGAGAAAAAGAGTTATCGGTTCCAGCAGGTTCTTCCCTACTGAATGCTATGTCTAATGCTGGTATATTTTTACCTTCGGCTTGTGGAGGTAAAGGCTCTTGTGCTCAATGTCGCTGTCAAGTAGAAGAGGGTGGTGGTGAAATTCTTCCGACTGAATCCGTACACTTTAGCCGTAAACAAATCCAAGAAAATTGGCGTTTAGGCTGTCAAGTAAAGGTGAAAGGAGATATGAGTATAAAAGTACCTGAATCTGTACTTGGTGTAAAAGAATGGGAATGTGAAGTGATTTCTAACAAAAACGTGGCTACATTTATCAAAGAATTTATTGTTGCCCTTCCTAAAGGAGAACATATGGATTTTATTCCTGGCTCATATGCCCAAATTAAAATTCCTACATACACCATGGATTATGATAAAGATATTGACAAATCACTGATTGGAGAAGAATACATAAAAGCTTGGGAGCAATTTGGTTTATTTAATTTAAAATGTACCAATACCGAAGAGACTGTTCGTGCTTACTCTATGGCAAACTATCCTGCAGAAGGTGATCGCATTATGTTAACTGTACGTATTGCCACACCTCCTTTTAAGCCAAAAGAACAAGGTCCTGGTTTTATGAATGTTATGCCTGGTATTGCATCATCGTACATTTTCACTTTGAAACCTGGCGATAAAGTGCTTATGAGCGGTCCTTATGGTGATTTCCACCCTATTTTTGATTCTACTAATGAAATGATGTGGATTGGTGGTGGCGCTGGTATGGCTCCATTGCGTGCTCAAATTATGCACATGACTCACACTTTACGTACAACTAATCGTAAAATGTCTTATTTCTACGGAGCTCGCGCTTTAAACGAAGTTTTCTATTTAGAAGATTTCTTAGCTCTAGAAAAAGAATTCCCTAATTTCTCGTTCCACTTAGCCCTCGACCGACCTGACCCCGCTGCTGATGCCGCTGGCGTAAAATACACTCCTGGTTTTGTTCATAGTGTGATTTATGAAACCTATCTGAAAAACCACGATGCACCAGAAGATATTGAATACTACATGTGCGGTCCTGGTCCAATGAGTAAGGCTGTAGAAGGCATGCTCGACAGTTTAGGTGTTCCTCGAGAAAACTTAATGTTCGACGACTTCGGTTAATAAAGACATAAAAAAGCCTTGAAAAAATCAAGGCTTTTTTTATTATGAAACGCTTATTGATTGACAGCTAATTCAGGCTTACCTGCCTCTATAAAACTATTATTGCGATGTTCGCGTTCATCTAACGCAATACGAGCAAGTACATCGCCCCAAGTAGCTACATCAGCATAACTACGAACTAGTTCATTCGTTACTGGTTGTTTAAATAACACATCTTCATGCTCGCGAACAAATTCTGCATACGTGTGCTCTGCGTGATCTTCAAACTGAGCATTAAACAACAAAGCCTGACGCATACTCAAACGGCTCAAAAGCCAAGAAAAAACCATATAACCATATAATGCTAAATGCGTAATAAAAGGATTTAAATACCATGGATAAGCAATCCCCAATTCCTTACGATATTCATTCAACACTAATAAATGCCAATACTCATTATCTTGTGCTTCACGGCTCCACTCTACCATGTGTGAGGCTAAATCAACTACTGATTTATGACGATAAGCAAACGATAAACGCAAATAGTAACGTGTTTCCCACTTACGGTAAGGAATAGACGCCAACATTTCTAAAAAAATTACTTTAGGCACGGTGGTTTTACGCCCCGCCACAATGTCCATAGAGAGAAAAAAGAACTTCGACAACACACTATATTTACAACGAGGTGTATTCAAAGTGTGTTCTACTTCAGACTTTAAATCAATAGTTTTCATAATATATAAGGGTTAGAATGATTATTTTCGTCCAAAATCGGCAGGAATTTCTCCCCACAACTCCGTATGCCATTTTAATATCTCGGTTTCATAACTATTTTCAATCAACCACTTTTCAGCCCGTTCTATCAATTCAAAAACAGCTCTATTTTTAGGAGTTTGTTCTAGCTGTGATTTACATTTTTTTTGTCGTACCCAAGCTTGAGCCGTTACACTATCAGAATACAATGGCAACACTAAATTCTTTTTTTTCAGCCATGCTAAACCGTGAACAATAGCTAAAAACTCACCCACATTATTGGTTGCCTCTTCAAACGGTCCCATCCGAAAAATCTCTTCACCATTATCAGTCCACACACCACGATATTCCATTTGACCAGGATTCCCGCTACATGCAGCATCTACCGACAGACTTACCGGTTCCGGTTTAGGTAAATCTTCGTCTGAATCGAACAAAGCATGTAGTTGGGCAGATTTGTTGCCATTTACCACTTGCCAGTAATTTTGTGAAGCCGCTTTTTTAGCCGCTTCTTCAGTGGGAAAACCCTTATATTGGGCACCTTCAAAACCATCAACTTGAGCTTTGCAAGCCTCCCAGCTATCAAAAATACCTGTGGTGCGACCATGCCACACTACATAGAAATTATTCTTTGCCATGGAACAAAGATACACTGTTTTGATGAAAAAAAAAAGTGCCATATTGATAGCCAACACAGCACTTAACCTAATACTAAAATCCAAATTATAGTTTTGGAGAAACTATTGTAAAACCTTAAAAACCTATATATTGAAACTCATTACACTTACTCTTCCATCTCTTTAAATCTGTCTTTAGGTTGTTTACAACGTGGACAGATGTCTGGCGCCTCATCGCCTTCGTGAACATAACGACAAACAGTACAAATAAATTTTTTCATAATCATTCAGATTTACAAGTTATTATTTATTTAGAGAGATTATTACAACTTGAACAATATCCTTTTAGATATAAATGTTTTTCGGTAACTAAAAATCCTTGCTCCAAAGTTACAGAAGTAACAGAATTTAACACCGCAGGCACATCAAACACTTTACCGCAATTCAAACATTTAAAATGAGCATGATCCGATGTGTCTATATCAAAACGCACATTTTTATCATCAATAGTCAATGCTAAAACAGCCGCTTGTTGCTGAAATAAATTGAGAGTATTGTAAACCGTTGTTTTCGATAACGTAGGAATCTCATCAAGCAATCCCTCATAAATCTCGTCAGCCGTTGGGTGCGTACGATGCTCATACAGGTAATTAACAATTGCCAACCGCTGAACCGATGGTTTAATATCGTGTTGCAACAAATAACTATATGCGTTAAAATCAGCTATCATTTTAAATTTGTAATTGTTACAAATTTATATTTGAAGCAAAAGTAAAACTTATTTTTTAATATTCCAAAAAAAAGTCCTTTTTTTATAATATTTTATAGTAGAGGTGTAAAATAAGGACGTAGATCTTCATTGGGTTGTACTAAAACTGTTTTGAAACGAAGTGCTTGTGCTGTTTTTATATTTTGTTCTCCATCATCAAAAAAGAGGCACGTTTCAGGTGCAACACCTTCGGCTTCCAACAATTTATAAAAAATTTCAGTATCGGGCTTGGAGCATTTCATTTCGTACGAGAGATAACACTTATCGAAAAAATCGGTTATTTGACGACCATTATAGCCAAATTTATGTTCAACACACCACGGGAAATGAATAGGATTAGTATTACTTAACATGATCACCCGAAATTTATGTCGCAATGTTAAAAGTAACTCTAACTTTTCAACAGGAATATCAAGTAGGAAAGCATACAATGCTTCATTTATCTGTTTGTCAGTTACCGTAGGAGAAGTCAATTTACGTACTTCATCGCGAAAATCAGAAGCTGAAAGTGAACCATTTTCTAACTGCCTAAAAATACCTGATTGTACATAATTGCTGAGCAATTTGTCGGCTGTATCTAAACCTAATTTACGAAATGCCTCTACGGAAGCATCTCTGTCTAAATCAATCAACACACCACCAAAATCGAAAATCAACGTTGAAATAAAGGTAAAGTCCATAAAAATAGTTGTTTTTAACTTTAAACTGATAAACTGTTGCGTAAAATGAAAATTTATGTTACTTTTGCATCACTTTGCAAAGATAACAAAAAAAACTTTGTTTGCTGGTGCAATGGGCCTATAGCTCAGTTGGTTAGAGCATCGGACTCATAACCCGCAGGTCGCTGGTTCAAGTCCAGCTGGGCCCACCAAAAGCGTTTGAAGAAATTCAAACGCTTTTCTTTTTATATGTTCCTAAATGCAAACGAGGCTGAAAACCATACGATTTTCAGCCTCGTTTATATTAAAAAGTGTTTGGTTTATTTTACCGCCACTTTCATCACTGAATTACCAATTTTCACAAGATAAAAACCTTGTTGAACAGCAAATTCTGCATTCTGAACTTGATTGCTCGAAATCATCAATTGACCTAACACATTATAAATCGTTACATCAACAGGCATATTTTGTTCAATCCTGATTTTACCTTGGTTTGTGTACACGCCAGCTATCACCACTTGGTGTAAACCGCTACCGCATTCTTCTACCGTAACCGCACATGTAGCTGCAAATCCACCATCGGTAGTAGTTACTGTGATAGTAGTTGTACCTACGCCAACCGCTCTAACATTACCTTCATCGACCGTAGCAACCGCCACATTACCAGATTCCCAAGTAACTGTTGTAACCGTTGCATCACTTGGCACAACGGTAGCTGTGAGTATCGCTATGGTGTTGTCACATAAATTTAAAGTGATATCTGTAGGATTTAAAGTGATATCTGTAACCACAATTGGACATTCCGCAATTGTCACACGACAGGTATCTGTAAGACTGCTATCGCTTGAAAAAACAACGATGTCAGCCTGACCGGCGCTAATAGGTCTTACAATTCCATCGCGTACTACGACAACTGATTCGTCAGTCGATTTCCAAAATGTGCGTTGGTTAGTAGTAGTTTTTGGCAAAAGAGTTGATCGCAAAATAATCGTATCCTGACATAGTGTTAATGCTACCGATTCAGGAATAGTGATTGAAGTTGCCACGATTGGCTCGTTTTGCTTAACGCGTCTATAAATATATGGCAATGGCAATGTGTTTGACGTATAATTGGTAAAGCGAGCCCAGCTCTCAGCTGGCTGGTTGAATCGCAACACGCCATAATTAGAATTAGTATTGGCTATTTCAGCGCCGTCAAACGTTAATGCAATAGTCCAATCCATACCGCCTTTATTCCAAGCTAATTTTTTGTCAGCAGTAGCACCCAGTGTATCACCATATTGGTTAACAAATCTCCAGTAATCACCATTTTTTCTTAATTTGAAATACATTAACTCTGGCTCGTACACATTCGCTAAACTTGTAACCAAAAAGGCATCCATATAAGGATATGTTTGCGTGCTGTCAATATCGCCAGCGGCTACGCCTCTGTAATAAATTAGGATATCATCGCCTTCAACTAACTTCTCGTTTTTTTCAACTTTTACATAGGTATATCCCAATGCACTTTCTGTTGGAGTTACGCCAGGCTCATATTCTATAGTATATCTATTAATATACACAGAACTTTCGGTTCCTGTAATCACAATCGAAATTTCTTCATCGGCTTGAACCACGTGATTGGTTGTCATGGTTTTAGTAACATCTACATAAACATAGTTGATGTG
>JARKSE010000157.1 GCA_029974315.1 Paludibacteraceae bacterium
AAGAGAGCCACCAGCCACAACATCAAAATGACATGAGTCTATACACTTCGCATTAGGTAATAATTGTTTATCGAAATAACATGAAGTCATCGTACTGGTACCGGCAGATTCTTGTTGAAAACGACCCACCAAAGCACCAACTTCAGACGTAGCAACACCCGAAACCGTTCCGATATTGTAGGAATTAACAATAGTGGCAGCAGCTTCGGCCATACCAGCTAATCCACCAATCAGATAATTACTATCTGTAGAAATTGCTCCAGAATTAAAACAATCTTGTATAATACCATTATTGAGCAAATAACCAGTGATTCCTCCCACATTTTTAAACATCTCACCTTTGGTTGCAAAAACCGAACCGGTATTAAACGATTGTTGTATGGTAGAATTATCAGCTTTACCCACTAATCCTCCGACATTTTCAATTCCTGAAATAGCCAGTGTATTATAACAATTGGTAAGTGTGGAACTCTCAGCCAAACCAACCAAGCCTGCCACAAAATTATTACCAGTAACTGAGCCATTTTCAAGTCCTAAATTTGAAATCGTTGCACTAGACACATGACCAAACAGAGCTTGATAATCAGCATCTGCATTAATCTGAACATTTTTCACCACATAAGCAGCTCCATCAAACTGACCTGAAAAAGAAGAAGCCAAGTTACCAATTGGTATCCAAGCTTCATTATCTAAATCAATATCGGCCGTTAATTTAAAATACTTGCCCGAATAATTAGAGCCCGCATTAACTTCTTGGGCCAAATAAGCTAATTGATCAGCGGTTGAAATTTCATAAGCTGTTAATTCTGTAACTCCATCGCCAAAAGTCCAACTAGTGGGAGTAAATGCAAAAAGGGAGGAAAAGAAGAGAGAGAGAAACACAAGAGAAGTAAACTTTTTCATGGTTTTCCAGTTAAAATTAGTATCATCAAAAGGTTAATTGTCGGCAAAGTTATAAAATAAATCGAAAAATGTACCATTAAAAACAAAAAAAAGCATGTTAAATGCTTAAAACAGGGCATTTAAGCTATTTTAAATTCGACAAATACTTAAATTATTGCATAAAAATTCAGCATTTTTTAAAAAATAGTGTATCTTTGAAACGTTTTGAAAACCATGAATAAACTATGCAAACAGACTTATTTTCAAGCCGTCACATCGGTATTACCGATCGAGACTTACCACATATGCTGACTACAATAGGTGTAAAATCCATTGAAGAGCTGATTGAACAAACAATTCCTACAAATATTCGCCTAAAAAAGCCATTACAGCTTCCCGCTGCGATGACAGAAACCGAATTTTTAAATCATATTCGTCAAATCGCTGCTAAAAATAGTGTAGCCGATAATTTTATTGGTTTAGGCTATTATGGCACCGTTACACCAGCAGTTATTCTGCGTAACGTATTTGAAAATCCAGTGTGGTACACTTCGTACACGCCTTATCAAGCCGAAATTTCTCAAGGCCGATTAGAAGCACTGCTAAATTTCCAAACCATGATTTGCGATTTAACGAGTTTGCCGCTCGCAAATTGTTCCTTACTCGACGAAGCTACAGCAGCTGCCGAAGCCATGACCATGATGTACGGCTTACGCAGTCGCACACAGGTAAAAGACGACGTAAACACCTTATTTGTTGATAAACAGATCTTTCCACAAACATTGGATGTATTAAAAACGCGCAGTTTACCTCAAGGCATCAATTTGTTGGTAGGTGATTTTCAAACATTCGATTTTTCAACACCCATTTTTGGAGCTATTGTTCAGTACCCAAATAATAACGGCGAACTTTGCGATTACAAAGCCTTTACCGACAAATGCCACGCTCAAGAGGCAAAAGTAGCGGTTGTGGCAGACTTGTTGGCACTTACTATTTTAGCGTCGCCTGGCGAATGGGGCGCTGATATTGCCGTAGGAACCACACAACGATTCGGCATGCCGCTCTATTTTGGAGGACCTTCAGCCGCTTATATGGCTTCACGCGACGAATTTAAACGCAATATGCCTGGTCGTATTATTGGCATTTCGAAAGACGCTAATGGCAAACCCGCTTTACGACTAGCTTTACAAACACGTGAGCAACATATCAAACGCGAAAAAGCAACATCCAATATTTGTACTGCACAAGCATTACCCGCTATTATGTCGGGTTTTTATGCTGCTTATCACGGCAACAAAGGTTTGCAAAATATAGCGATGCACGTGCATATTAAAGCCGTTTTGATTGCCCAAGAATTAACAAAATTAGGCTGCACACAGATCAATAAAACCTATTTCGATACAGTTAAGATACAATTGCCAGAAGGTTTCTCAGTGGAAACTCTGAAATTATTAGCAGAAACCAATTTGGTGAATTTCCGTTACTTTGAAGATGGCACCATTGGTATCAGTACCGACGAGACAACTTCCACCGAACAAATTGCTAAAGTGGTGGCTATTTTTGCACAAATTCTAGGCAAGGCTATGCCAAGTACACTCGGTGAAATTTCAACGATTTCGATACCTGCAAATCTCATTCGCCAAACGCCCGCTTTGAACCACGACATTTTTGAAAAATACCATTCCGAAACCGAGATGATGCGTTACATCAAGCGACTCGATCGGAAAGATATTTCACTTACGCAATCGATGATTTCGCTCGGTTCATGCACCATGAAACTGAATGCAGCTTCAGAAATGTTAGCACTCAGTTTACCTCAATTTACCAATATTCATCCATTTGCTCCGGCATCACAAACCAAAGGTTATCAAGAAATAATAGAAAATCTTACCACATATCTTTGTGAAATTACAGGTTTAGTTGGCTGTACTTTGCAACCAAATTCGGGTGCTGCTGGCGAATATACAGGTTTGCTCACCATACGTCGTTATCAAGCATCTATTGGTGAATCACATCGTGATATTGTACTAATTCCATCGTCAGCACACGGAACAAATCCGGCCAGTGCTGTACAAGCTGGATTTGAAGTGGTTGTAACTGCCTGTGATGAATTAGGTAATGTAGATTTAACCGATTTAAAAACCAAAGTAGAAGAATATAAAGAACGATTAGCAGCTTTAATGATTACCTATCCATCGACACATGGTGTTTTTGAACCCGCTGTAGCTGAAATTTGTGATATTATTCATGCAGCAGGAGGTCAAGTTTACATGGATGGTGCCAATATGAATGCTCAAGTTGGTTTAACATCGCCTGGAACTATTGGTGCTGATGTTTGTCACTTGAACTTACACAAAACATTTGCAAGCCCACACGGTGGTGGTGGACCTGGTGTTGGACCAATTTGCGTGGCTAAACATTTGGTTGATTTTTTACCACAACACTATTGGTTAGATTCGAGCAGTAATTGCACAGCTGTTTCTGCGTCACCTTGGGGAAGTGCTGGCATTCTACCAATCACTTACGCTTATATCCGTATGATGGGCGCCAAAGGCTTAACTAAAGCTACTCAAATAGCCATCGTTAGTGCCAATTATTTAACCAAACGATTGGAAAATGATTACGGCATTGTATATACAGGTGCCACAGGGCGTGTAGGACATGAAATGATTTTGGACTGTCGTCATTTCAAAGCAGACACTAACATCACCGAAAATGATATTGCTAAACGACTTATGGATTTTGGTTTTCATGCCCCAACACTATCATTCCCTGTACACGGCACGTTGATGATAGAACCTACCGAGAGTGAATCGTTAGCCGAATTGGATCGTTTTGTGGAAGCGCTATTGGTTATTCGCGACGAGATAGATGAAGTTGCCTTTGGCAAAGCCGACAAAGATGATAATGTGCTCACAAATGCTCCACATCCTGATTATGTGATTGCTTCTGACAACTGGACACATCTGTACGGCCGTGAAAAGGCAGCATTCCCATTACCTTGGGTTAAAGAGAATAAATTTTGGATTTCAGTAGCTCGCATCGACAACGGTTGGGGCGACCGCAACCTTGTTGCTTGCTGCGAAAATTAAGTTTCATATAAAATAAAAAATTATGATTTTAGACATCAATTCATTTAATTTTCTGCTGTACATAATGGTTATTATTGCTATTATTGTCTTTGTTGCACTCTATTTTGTAGAAGCAGGTTATGGGAAATTGATTACTCCACAATGGGGACCAGCTATTAACAACAAAATAGCTTGGGTACTTATGGAGGCTCCTGTATTTTTAGTGCTGCTCTACTTTTGGGCGCATTCACCTCGTCAATGGGAAATCACACCTTTATTGTTTTTCCTGTTTTTTGAATTACACTATTTTCAACGGGCATTTATATTTCCATTCTTACTCAAAGGAAAGAGTAAAATGCCGATTGTAATTATGTTTATGGGCATAATTTTTAACACAATAAATGGATATTTACAAGGCGAATGGATATTTTTCTTAGCGCCAGAAGGACTTTACACAGAAGCTTGGCTCACCACACCACAATTTATTATTGGAACTATTGTCTTCTTCATTGGTATGGGTATCAACATTCATTCTGATTATGTCATTCGTACACTACGTCAACCAGGCGATACAAATCACTATTTGCCTAAAAAAGGAATGTATAAATATGTAACTTCAGCAAACTATTTTGGTGAAATTATTGAATGGACTGGTTTCGCAATTCTTACGTGGAGTCTTCCTGCATTGGTGTTTTTAATATGGACTTGTGCAAATTTACTTCCTCGTGCGAATTCTATTTATAAAAAATATCAAAAGGAGTTTGAGGATGAATTTTCAGAACAGAGTTTAAAACGTGTTTTCCCTTTTCTCTATTAACATGAATTCACTACTATTTACACCTTATAAATTAGGTCCAATCACCTTGCGCAACCGCACAATACGTTCGGCAGCGTTTGAAAATATGGCTTATGGCAATAAGCCTTCCGAAGATCTCAAAAATTACCACGTTAGTGTAGCGCGTGGCGGTGTAGGTATGACAACAGTTGCTTATTGTGCTGTTGACCGATCGGGCGTTTCATTCGACGGACAACTCTATGTTTACGATGAGATAAAACCGGCTTTGAAAGAACTTACCGATGCCGTACATGCCGAAGGGGCGAAAGTGAGTATGCAGCTTGGTCATTGTGGTAATATGACGCACCGTGCCACCTGTCAATGCATGCCTGTAGGTCCAAGTAACGGTTTCAACCTTTATTCGCCAACTTTTTACCGTGGTTTGAAAAAAAAAGAAATCAAGACGTTGGTAAAACGTTTCGGCGAAGCTGTTGATTTTTGCCGCGATTGCGGATTCGATTGTGTGGAAGTTCACGCCGGACACGCTTATCTTATATCGCAATTTCTAAATCCGATGATAAATCGGCGTCGTGATGAGTACGGCGGTTCGCTTGAAAACCGTATGCGTTTCATGAACGAAGTTTTAGAAGAAGTGATGCTGCATGCCAAAGACGATATAGCGGTGGTTGTAAAAACCAATATGACAGATGGTTATCGCTTTGGTGTGTCGATGGAAGAAGGTCTTGAAATAGCTCGCAACATTCAACAACACGGTGTTCACGGCATTGTTCTTTCGGCAGGTACTGTAAGCGCAACGCCCATGCTAATTCTCGGTGGTGCAATGCCTTGTAAAACGTTGGCTTACTACATGGATATGAAAAAATTCTGGTGGC
Organism: Paludibacteraceae bacterium; assembly: GCA_029974315.1. Taxonomy (GTDB): domain Bacteria; phylum Bacteroidota; class Bacteroidia; order Bacteroidales; family Paludibacteraceae; genus W0P28-013. Next base: position 5,622 of record JARKSE010000157.1, read on the forward strand.
TGAAACTTGGTGTAAGATTGTTTGGTCGCATCGTTATTCCGCCAACGACCTACAAAGAACTTTACTTTATGGAGTGGGCTAAACGGTTTAAAAAAGAGATTCCCGAAGCGAACTTTATCTATGTGGGAGGCATACAAAGTCGCGCCAATTGTGAAACTGTACTTGCTGAAGGCTTTGAGTTGATGCAAATGGCACATGTGCTCATTCAAGATACCGATTTCGTAAACAAAATGAAAGAAAACGAAGTACATCGGTCGAAATGCGGTCGTTCCAACTACTGCGTAGCCCGAATGTACACGATCGATATGAAATGTCATGAATGCGTTGATTTCTTGCCTAAAAAGATACAAAAAGAGATACAAAAAGCAGAAGCAAAAAATAAAAAAACAATGTCATCTGCACAGAAATAATAAATACGGGCGTTGGAAAATAAACGATAAATAATGACAAATTCAAACAAAATCAATAGTTTAGCACTAGTTACCGGAGCCAGCAGTGGCATAGGATTAAATTATGCTACCGAATTAGCACGTCAAGGTTACGATTTGCTAATCGTGAGCAATCAAGAAAAAGAGATCGCTGAAGTAGGCGAAAACCTTGAAAAAGAATTCAACGTAAAAGTAACAGCACTTTATAGAAATTTAGCCCTTGAAAATGCGGCTGAAGAGTTGTACCAATACTGTGTTGATAACCATTTGGAAGTCGAAATGCTTATCAACAATGCCGGTATTTTTTTCTTCAATGATTTTACAAAAACAGATATAAAACGTGTGGAACTGATGTTGGCGTTGCACGTCGTAACCGTCACTAAACTCTGCCGCTTATTTGGTGAAGATATGAAAAAACGTGGACATGGTTACATTCTCAACATGAGCTCCATGAGCGCTTGGATGTCTATGCCGGGCATACAAACCTACAATGCTACTAAAGTTTACATTCTCAATTTTAGTCGTTCTTTGTGGTATGAATTAAAACCATACGGCGTAACTGTGACAGCCATTTGTCCCGGTGCTATAGATACAGGATTATACGGATTAAGTCCACGATTACGACGTTTAGCTGTAGGACTTGGCGTGTCTATGCGTCCCGAAAAACTGGTAAAAATTGCCTTAAAAAAACTGCGCAAAGGTAAAAAACAGGTCATGCCAGGCGCTATAAATTATCTGTTTGTTCCACTTATCAAACATCTACCCGACTGGTTGGTATTTACCATTATGAAACGCCTCAATCAATTTCAGGCATAATACATATTCTTATGAAAAAAACAGCTCTTTTTTTAGTGCTATTACTTAGCATTATAAGTTGTCAAACCGCTAAAGAACAAACCTCTATGAGTTCTATTTCAGACAAAACTATCAAGGCAACTATAGATTCCGTAAAAACTCATGCACCAGAAGCAGATTTCAATCTGATTGTACGAGGCGTAACACACGCCGCTAAATTTTGGCAAACAGAAGACGGCTCAGAAACAGACTTTTTGCAGTTTTGCGTAGCTAATTTTGCCGGAACCAAAACAGAAAAGCAGCATTTATTTACCACGATACAAACCAATTTGGAAGTTTTGCTAGGGAACTATAACAAAATTAGTGTTGATTTAAAACTACCACTACACGTCGTAGGAACCGAGGTAACGCCTATGGACGAACAATTTGGTGCACTCGACCCCTTTGCCCATTTTTCAGATGATATGTTCGCCTCAAAAATTGCTTTTACCACACTACTCAACTTCCCTTTTTATACATTGGAAGAAAAAAACGAATTAGGTAAAACATGGAACCGACAAGAGTGGGCTTATGCGCGTCTTGGCGATCTGTTCAATGCACGCATTCCTGCTGAAATCAATCAAAACATAGCCAAACAAAGCACTGAAGCTGACAGCTATATTTCCAATTATAACATCATGATGGGACAGTTGCGCACTGAACAAGGAGAACAACTATTTCCCAATCACATGGCGCTCATTTCACATTGGGGCTTGCGCGACGAACTTAAAAGTAACTATGCGAATGCTGATGGACGCGGATTGGAGAAACAGCAGATGATTTACGAAGTGATGAAACATATTGTCAATCAAACTATTCCGCAGCAAGTGATTAGTAACGCCAATTACACGTGGCAACCACTATCCAACACCATGTTTGAAAACGGGAAAGCTATTACTCCAACTCCAGAACCAAACAGACGCTACGAAAAACTATATAACATTTACAAAGCCACTATTGCTGCTGATGCCTATTGCCCTACTTACCCTACTTACATTCAGCGTTCGTTTGACCAACAAATGGAAGTTTCGGCAGAGGAGATCGAAGCTATGTTTACGCAATTCATCGCTTCGCCACAAGTAACCGAAGTGGCAAAAGTGATAGAAACACGTTTAGGGCGTAAACTTCAGCCGTTTGATGTTTGGTACGATGGTTTTAAAAGCCGCAGTGCTATCAACGAAGATGAACTGACAGCACAAACTCGCAAACGCTACCCCACCAAAGAAGCTTACGAACAAGATTTGCCAAACATACTGAAACAACTTGGTTTTTCTGATGAACGTGCTCACGCCATTTGTAGTAAAATACAAGTTGATGCGTCACGTGGTGCCGGACACGCTTGGGGCGCACTGATGAAATCGGATAAAGCACGTTTGCGTACACGCATTGCTACCGATGGTATGGATTACAAAGGCTACAACATTGCTACACACGAATTTGGACACAATGTAGAACAAACCATTACACTCCATGACGTAGATAACTACATTATGAATGGCGTTCCAAGCACTGCTTTTACCGAAGCGTTGGCGTTTGTATTCCAAAAACGTGATCTCGATTTACTCGGTTATAAAAACAACGATAGAAATCAAACAGATTTACAAACTCTCGATATATTTTGGGGTTGTTATGAAATTATGGGCGTTTCACTCGTCGATTTATACACATGGCAATGGTTGTACGCCAATCCAAATGCTACAGTCGATGATTTAAAAGCAACCATTATTACCTATGCCACAACTATTTGGAACAGATACTACGCACCTATTTTAGGCGAAGAAAACTCGCCCATTTTGGCTATCTATTCGCACATGATTGATGTACCTTTGTATTTGCCTAACTATCCATACGGACACATCATTGAATTTCAACTAGAAAACCACCTGCAAGGTAAAAATTTAGGCAACGAAATTCAGCGCATTTATCCTGTGGGCAGACTTACACCAAACCATTGGATGCAACACGCTTTAGGACACGACGTATCGACCACTCCGCTACTCGAAGCTACCAGTAAAGCGTTGAAAAATATCAACTAATTTCCCATACAACAAGCCCCATCCTGTTATCGCAACATGATGGGGCTTCTACTTTCAATTTTTGGCAGTTATAATTCAGCGTAAATACCCTACCACATATTTACCTGTTTTTTTTATTTTGTAATTTTGACAATTTGATTGCCACTCTTCAATACATATACACCTGCTGGCAACGCTGATGTGTTGATGCGTGATTGCGTAGTAGACAACAACTTAACACCTGCCAAAGTATAAATTTCCACAGGTGCTTGTGCGTTGGTTACTGCTACATAATCGACAAATGGATTTGGATACACCGTTATTTTTTGTGCCATCAGCTCGCTCACATCCGTTGTTTTTGGCACAGCTACTTTCAACTTATCCATAGCAAAATAGGTGGCGGTGTTCGAAAAACCATAGGACATATCGGTAGAACTTACAGAAAAAGAGATGCCACCAACTCGACCTAATGAACTCATATCGAACCATTCCCAGGTATTATTTATCGTCCACTCCGCTGGATTTTCCGAACGATAGTCTGCTAAATAAAACGACACCGTTTGTCCTGTTGGCGCAAACGACGCATCCAGCGCTTCAGCTTTTAACACAAACGAGTCGCCAGCAGCAAATTTTCGCGCATACGCATCGCCTTGCGTAATGGCTTTGTACGCCATCGGATTATTGCACACATACATGCCCACCGCATCGTATTGTTCGCCTGTGGTGAAAATCACTTGATTAGAACTTGTTGAGTTCAACATCGAATAATACTCCGAATAATAACCCAACATATAAGGCGTGCCTACGCCGTCGACACCGCCACGTGCCATACAGCCAAAATAACCGCTATCGGCAGCTACTTTACACACCGTAAAACCATCGAATGTGGTACCGCCAAAACTTTGACCTCCGGGCAAATGCGACAAAGCAAACACTTGCGCCTCAATAGTTGGAAAATCTGTTTCATTGTACGTCTCGCTCCACGCATCGGCTGCATCAAACGTAAACTGAGCAGGAACGGTTGGCGTAGTTAAATCCAACGTAATAGTGTCACCTGGCACATACGCAAACACATTGACAACTAACAATGTCATCAAACAAAATGTAATTAATTTTTTCATGTTTTTACAAATTTTAAAAGTGAATAAAAAAAGTATATAAAAAGAAAATTGTCTTTATTTCCAAAAAGAAGCGGTTATATCTTCCAATGCACCAGTTTCTGTAATTTTATACAACCGCTGATTGGTCGTTGTGTGATTCAATCCGCCAAGTTCAGGCACGTACGGCCCCAGTTTGACATAATCGAACCACCGACTATCAAAAGCCTCAGGCAACGTTTGTTTTCCTGAATACCAACCAATTTTCAGCGTGAATTCGGCTTGTGTTTTCACCCAACGCGCCAACTGCGCCACAGCGTGCGGTTCTCTATCGCCACCCATAAAACAGACACACGTAATGGTTTTACCATATTTGTGCAACAGGTCTTCCAAGGCCTGTTCCGTGAGTGGATTTCCCACATCGTCCATCAAATAGGCACTATGGCAACCCACACACCGATTGGGACAATTGGAAATATTAATGGCGAGCGTTACTTCGTTGGGCAGTTCCTGAAACACCACATCGTAATCGGCATATTTTAGCATGTTTCGCCTACCTCCATTTTTGCATAATGACGCTTAGCAGCTTCCTTTTGGCGAGCAGCCGAAAAGTTGCTAACGCGTTTCATATAACCAATAATTCGCGTCAAATAATCCACATTCTGACTGTGACACGAAGGGCATTCGTGCAAATACCGTTTGTCGATACAACCGCACTCGTTACAAATTGTATTCGGAATATTGAAGGTAAAATAGTTACACCCTTCGGTAGCTGCCACGCGCAACAAATGGCGGTATTGTGGTTCGCTCAAATGCTCTTCCAAATTAAGATGTAACGCCGATCCACCAGTTAAATGTTCGATGTATTTTTTGCCATGTAAACGGAATTTATCCAACACATTGAGCGATGTATCTTCCACCGCATAGAAATAGCTGTTATAACAATCGCGTGGCACAAAATAGCCATCTTCTTTATCCCATTTAGCGTGTTTTACGCCCACATTTTCAGCCGGAATCATTTCGCAATTGAACATCACATCTTTGCTACGGTATTTCTTATTGTATGTTTCCACAATGCCTAAAACGCTTTGTACAAACGTGGTATATTTTTCGTTATCACTAATTTCAATACCGAGAAATTCAGCCGCTTCCACCAAGCCATTGACACCAATGGTTAAATACTGACGACCGATGTTGATATAACCTGCATCGAACAGAGGTAACATGCCTTTATCTTGTAACTGTTTCAGATTTTCGTTGTAGCCGAGCTGTACTTTGTGCGTCAAATCCACCACATCGGACAGATACGTTTGATACGGAATGCCCATTTTCACCGCATGTTGAATGCAGCGATTGAGATTGATGGTGAGCACGCTTTTGGAACCTGTAGACACGCCGCCTGCTCCCAACGTATAACTAAAGCCGTTGTCGGTAATCTCGTTGCGCAAACGGCAGCAACTGCTCAACGAATCGGCATTATCGCTCAGATAAGTGAAAAACGAATGACCTTCGGCGTACATTTTAGCCGTAAAATCGGCATACTCTTTATCTTTCACATCGCCATTTTCGGCGAGCAACGCCATAGTTTCCACCGGAAAGGTGAGCACCGTTTTAGTGCGTTCCTTGTTGAACCACTGCATAAACCGTTTTTGAAGCCAGTTGAGCGATTCCCAATGTGGTTTTTCGCCATTCGGGAAATAGAAATTTTCGAATAAACTCTCGAAATAGTAACGATCGTAATACGCAATATTCCAGAAAACGGCTTGGAAATTGCGCGCGCCAGTAGGTTGATTAATCGAATAGACAATTTGCTCGAAACAATCGGAAATCACCTTATCCAACGTGCGTTGTTTTTTGGATAAATCCACCACTTTATCCGCATTTTTGTAGTAATCGTCACCAAATTCAAGCTCGATAAAATAGTTCATGTACATCAAAAATTCGGGCGTGGCGCACGCACCACTCAACATGCTCGACACGATGAATACCATGTTGACAAAACCGCCACAAAACGATTTTAAATTGGTCGGTGGCGTGGAGTTACCACCAATCGACAACGTGCCACCAATCAACCACGGATACATGGTAATGCTGGCGCAATAGTTGGCCAAACTGGTTTCGTCGTTTTTATAAATCACGTGTTGGTTCAATAAACTCAAGTATTTGTCGGACAGTTCCTTGCCGTACATATCTTTGAGTCGGTCGGTCAACAAACGACGATTGAGGCGAATAAAATTCGGTTTGGGTAGTTCGCCAATCAACGTGGCAATATTTTTCTTTTCCACGTTGGCGTTCGCATCAAATTTACTACCTGTAGCGGCGTTGGTAGCCTCGCAATAATCGATGAGAAATTCGAGTTTATCGCGTGTTTCACGATCTTCGGAGTGACTTTGGCGGTAGAGCATAAACGACTTAGCCACCGCGTAATACTGCTCCGCCATCAGTGCCATTTCCACTTGGTTTTGAACCTCTTCCACACTCATGCCATTGGCAATGTTGAGCCGACTAAGCACAGCCGTCATCACCTCTTGCGATGCAAAACTGCCAACCGACAGAAACGCTTTAGCAATGGCATTTTTAATTTTGTCAATCGAAAAAACGGCGCGTGTGCCATTACGTTTGACAATGAAAATTTCTGTTGAATTCATCTGATTCTGGTTTATAGTAATTGTAATAAGTCACCATAAACTTCCGAAGCGAACGGACGTACGAATAACCTGCAAACACGGGGCTGCTAAGTCACATCGTAGAAAAAGACTGTAAGAATCATGTGGACAAACGTGTCCTCAGGGTTCATGCGCTCTATTCCTCGAAAGCGTGATAAAACAAAAGCATTTGGCAGGTCTTCTGACTTGTTTCCAACTTATGCGCCTTCCCATTCCCGACAATCGGAACAGTGGCAAGAGTGTTGCATAAATTGTTTGGGCTAAAACTCACAGCAGCGGGTCTGTTCAGGATTTACACCTGATTCCCTATTATTTTTGCACCGCGAAACGATACAAAAACCAAACACTGTACACTAAATACGGCACAAAGGTACAATAAAAACCCAATAGTTACTCGAAAAAACAGAATTAGTTATCAACATCATGCACACCACAACCAAAATGCAACTTAAAAGCGAGCGTTACAGCTATTTTAAAAAAAACGCTGCTTTTTTGTAAAAAAAATGTTAGTTTTTTACAAAAAATAGGTACATTTGTAGTATTGTTTGTGGACAATTTACAACAGTATATCCAAAACGGATATACGGAATGGACCATACAAACAATAAAAATACAACGAACTAAATACCAACAAATTACACTTTAAACTCACTTTCATAAAGGCGATATATGCGGAACTGAGTTCCGTATATCCAGAATTGAGGTAAGGATATATATTGTTACCGCCAAGTGTAAAAAACGACACAGCAGACAATTTGCTACATAAAGACAGAAAAAAGAAAACGATATAATGAACAGCCCACGCACAAAACTGCACATTTGCAAGCCCCGACACACAAACCGATGCTTCGGCTTGCAAAAGAGCAGTTTTCTTGCCGACGCACCTGCCAGTTGATAACTTTGTGGAAAAAATAGAAGAAAATAATCTTGAAAACAATTTGATACTGACTAATTTTGTCAAAACGAATAATGTCAACAATAAATGAATAGCTTCGGTGAAAGAATAAAGAAAATCAGAGAGGAACAAGGAACTCCGTTAAGAATTGTTGCTTTTCATTTAGGTGTTGACCAAGCTGTTTTGAGCAAAATTGAAAATGGAAAAAGGAAAGCAACAAAAAAACAGGTTGAATTAATTTCTGATTACTTTAAAGTTTCAATGAAAGAATTACTAATAGATTGGCTTAGCGATAAGATTGTCTATGATATTGAAGAAGAAGAATATGGAATTGAAGCATTAAAGGTTGCAGAAGAAAAAGTCAAATATCAAAAAAGGAATGTGCTATGATAAAACACGAACACGAAAACCATATTATTTATCAAGGAGATGCAATAGAAATACTTGAACACGAAATTAAAGACTCAAGTGTTGATTTAATTTTTGTTGACCCACCGTATAATATTGGTAAAGATTTTAATGGACTAAAAGACAAATGGTCAACTGATGAATTATATTTAGAATGGTGTTATAAATGGATAAGTCTTTGCCTTAAAAAACTAAAGCCAACAGGTAGTTTTTATGTAATGACATCAACTCAGTTTATGCCATATTTTGACATTTTTCTCAGGAGTAAAATTGAAATTTTGTCAAGGATTGTATGGTCTTATGATAGTTCAGGTGTGCAAGCAAAGAAATTTTATGGTTCTATGTATGAACCAATTTTGTTTTGTGTAAAGGACAAAAACAATTATACCTTTAACTCAAATGACATTTTAGTTGAAGCTAAAACAGGTGCTAAAAGAAATTTGATTGATTACAGAAAAAATCCGCCACAACCATACAGTAATGAAAAAGTGCCAGGAAATGTTTGGGATTTTCCACGAGTAAGGTATAGAATGGATGAATATGAAAATCATCCCACACAGAAACCAATAGCTTTACTTGAAAGAATAATTAAAGCCAGTTCAAACGAAGGAGATACAATACTTGACCCTTTTTCTGGTAGCTTCACTACTTCATACGTAGCTAAGAAATTGAAAAGAAAATCAATAGGAATCGAAATTAACGAAGAATTCACTAAAATTGGACTTAGAAGAGTTCAAGAAATGGGGGAACTCAATGGTGAAAAGTTATACAGAGAACCAAAAATTTATGAAGTGAAAAATTTTCAGCAACAAACTTTATTTGAACCAAAATTATGAGACATCCATTCACCGACAAGATTGACGAAATTTTAAAAAACTATTTTGCTGATGATTTTGAGCAAATATTTAAAAACAGTGAGCTTCTTCAGTATATTAACATTAAAACAAAATCAGCAAATAGGGGTTCAAAATCAAGAGGGAGTTTTGGAAATCTTTATGCAATCTATGTTCTTATAGAAGATTATATTTCAAATGGGTTTGACAAAAAAACTGGTTACTCCGATTTTGAAGGTGCCAAGTTTTCTGACCTTTTTAAACGTCAGAGAGAATTGCCATTTGGGGCTAAACTGCAAAATCATGCGTTAAATCATCGTATGAATGAAGAATTTAAAAAGTTCTTCCCCACATGCGAGTTTACACCAATCATTAGAGTTGTTGAGACTAATAGATATTGGTTTAATGAGAACCTTATAAACGTAAAAGCCAATAAAAGGACATTTAATATTTCTCATGCCATACTTGAAATAGTTGATGCTTACGTAGAAGTAAAAAGAGGTTCGTTTGAAAAATTTATTGATACTTGTGAAAAGCTGAAAGAATTGGAAGAAGAAAAAATTCCTAAAACGTCAGAATTTGTATTAGGTTTATTAGCCCCAAATGTGGATGCAAGAATTTTTGAGATTGTAAGTTTTGCAATTTTGAAGTATTTCTATTACGACCAAACAGTATTCTTTGGTTTTGAAATAGATGATATTGAGGAAGAAAATTTAAAGCTTTACAAAACAGGGAGAACTAATGCTAATGACGGCGGAATTGATTTTGTAATGAAACCATTAGGTCGGTTCTTTCAGGTAACTGAAACAACCGATGTTAAGAAATACTTTTTAGATATTGATAAACTTGAAAAATTCCCTGTAACTTTTGTGGTTAAATCGGACGAAACTTCTGAATTGTTGCTGTCTAATATCAGAAGTAACGCAGAGAAACAATATTCAATCAAAGCTGTAGTTGACAAGTATATATCTTGTATTGAGGAGATTATCAATATTCCAGAATTGACTTCAAGATTTAATAAAGCAGTTGAACTTGGAAAATTAAATGATATTCTGTCTGAAATAATAATCCAAAGTAAAGTAGAATTCAATTACGAGGATGATGAAAACGAGGAAGAAGATATGGATTAAGTCCCACGCTTCTTAGTCAAGCACATTGGCTGGTCGCTCAAAAAGCCAACGCTCGACCAAAACCAGCCAAAGAGCTTGCCTACCCAAACGCACGGCAGATAGAAACGATGTAGCAAATTGATAGAAAAATGACGGAAAACAAAGAACACCAGGCGGTAACACGCGGTATAGTTAATTGCCGGTGCAGTGGGTATTCGAGCGGCACAGCTCGTACCAAAAGTAGTTGTAACTTGTTAGGGAAGTGCTTCGAAATCGGTAACTGCGGCAAGCGGCAAAACGTTAATACGGTTCGAATGCTATAAATAACTGCGGATCAAAAAGTGTTTCAGAGGATTCTACCACAGCAGGATTGCTTACGGAAAAACCAATGAGTCTAACGCCATGATTTTCCAAATTTACTGTTTCTAAAAGCATTGTTACCTGCTCAACACATTCTGTAACCGTGGTGAAACATTTTTCTGCTGTTTGACTACGGGTAATTTGTTTAAAATCGCTTCGTTTTAGTTTGAGTGTAAATGTAAGCCCTTGAAAACGAGCTTTTTCTATTCGCTTTTCTAGCTCTTCAGCCAAATCATCAAAGCGAGCGATAATTTGCGCTTTATCCATTATATCTTCGCCAAACGTTCGCTCGCAACCTACCGAAAGGCGTTCTCTGTCAGGTTCTACAGCGCGGTGGTCGTTACCTTGAGCAAACTCGGCAAACAACTTTCCCACTTTCCCAAAATGGTTGACCAAAAACGCTTCTGATTGTTCGCGCAACTCTTTTCCGGTGTGAATACCTAACTCGTGCATACGCTTTGCTGTAACACGCCCTACACCCCAAAAGGCTTCTATAGGTAGATTCTCAATCACTTGTATCGCCTTTTTAGGATGAATAACTGTCAATCCATCAGGCTTTTGCATATCGGACGCAATTTTTGCCAAAAATTTATTGTACGACACTCCAGCAGAAGCAGTAAGTTCAAGTCGTGATTTTATTTTTTCTTTTATCTCTTTAGCAATGTCTTGAGCCAAAGGAATATCGAATTTGTTTTCAGTAACATCTAAAAATGCTTCGTCAAGCGACAACGGTTCAATCAAATCGGTATATTCGCTGAAAATGGCGTGAATCTCTTTGGATACCGATTTATAAACCTCAAATCGATGCGGTGCAAAAATCAGATGCGGACAGAGTTGTAACGCTTTTTTTGAAGGCATTGCAGAACGAACACCATATTTGCGAGCTTCATAACTAGCAGCTGCAATAACTCCGCGCGGATGCGAACTCCCTACTACAAGTGGCTTTCCTTGCCACTCGGGATGGTCGCGCTGCTCAACAGACGCAAAAAAAGCGTCCATATCCACGTGGATTATTTTACGGTATGGTGATGAGTTTTGCATAAGTTATATGCAAAGATACAAAACAGATGCGAGATTATAAAAGAGAATGAATTACCAATGCACACGCACTTTTTGCACCGCATCCCCCACTTTAACAAGATAAATTCCAGGTGTAGTCATTTGAAAATCAGCCTCTTTTACAGCAGACAACTGCGCTACGCAGACACCTGAAATGGTAAAAATTTGAATTGGTTCATCGCATAAATTTTCCACGATTAGTTGTTGCCCTATGCTATAAATCAGTGCTGATGATGCGTAATAATCTGGCAAAGCAGTGGGTGCATGCAAATCAATCACACCCGACACTTCGGTCGAGCATTCGCCCGTCCAGCCGTTATCTTGCAGTACGCCTGTGTAGATTTTTACAAAGTCGATGCCTGCCAAATGAACCGCTTCTCCTAAACTATCTACTGCCCACTCTATTTTAAACTGACTTCCTTCACTGTTATTCGGTGCATTGTCGGCATAACCAAACGCAAACGCGGTCAATTGTGTATACGAACCCGAACTGGATTGTACGCCGTTATGAGGCAGACGCGTACCTCTAAACACTAAACTATCGGCAGTCAACCATTGTGGAAAATAGCTCTGTGTATGAAATGTATTTTTGGCTACAAACCCTGTAGAATCACGATTATCTTGCCAACGAATATAATCCGTAAAACCTCCTGTTACCATCTCTTTTTCTGCCGAAGGACGATAATAGGTCACTTCATAATGAGTTAACGTTTCTGATTTACCAAACTCGCTACCAGCCAATTCATACCACGTATCGTCGGGCAATCCGTTGCCATTTTCGTCCACCGACACCAAAACCACACCCGGTTCGGCATTGTCAGCAAACGCATTACCGTTAATTTGAAAATCGTATGCGTCAGCCACATTCACAATGGTATGATCGAAACCAACAACGACATAGCCACCCCAAGCGCCCAAAGTCACAACAGTGCCATTAGCCTTACCTACCAAACAATCATTCACTTTGGACAACATGGATTCGGCATCGTCTGTCGCCTCATAAGCAGGTAAAACATTGACAAACTGACCAGGAGCAGGCACAAATTCAAATACACGCGACACATAGGGCGAAGTTGCCCACAACGGCATAAACGCACAGCATAAAAGACAGCATAAAACGTTTGTTTTCATAACAATTATTTGTTCAAAAAGGCAAAATGAGCAGGAATATCACCAGTGATAGCGTGCCATTTTAATTTGCCATGAGGCGTAAAACAATACAACGTACCGGGCATCAAATAGTTCTGCGCATCCGTTACAAAAATATCACCATTTTCAGGATTCACAGCAATACCATACGGACGAGTAATCTGTTTTTCGGTACCATCGGTAATAAAATTGGTCACCACTTGGCGTTGCTGTTTGATATCATACACGCCATACGAAAAGCTGTTAGCACTCATATTACTCCACTCTGCACTGATAAAATATAAACTATCGCCGGTAACTGTCAAATTTGTAGCAACAAAATTCAGCGTATCAATCACACTGTCTGTGACAGCATCAATGACATACGTATTTGCACCAGTCCCTTGAAAATCGCCTCGTGAAGTAACATAAATACGTCCATACGCATCTTTGCGCAAGCGGTGTAAATTGATGGCAACATCTATTTTTTTTTCGATAAACGTAGCCAAATCAACAACAGACACGCTTCTATCATAATTGGGGACACGATAACCGCCCGAATTGGCCACATACAATTTATTATTTACCACCACCAACTCTTCGGGTTGATAGCCCACCGCCACTTCACGCGTTACCTGCAATGACGCTGTATCAAATTCTGCCACATAACCCAAGCGCGCACTCGGGTCGATAGAAACGGGACCTGAATATGAGGTCACATAACCTTTGCCATCATGGAACGTGAGATAACGCCCATTCGGAATTTCAATAGTACCGATATGTCGTGCCGAAACAGCATCCATCACCTCCACCAAATGCGAACAGTTGATGACCGCATACAGTTTAGAACCGTAAATTTGTAAATCATTTCCCACATCGCCTAACTCTTTTACCACATGCGGATTACGTGTAGGAAAAATATTACACATATACTCACCTGATGTGTAATCAAAATAGTCGAGCGTGCAGCTATTACTCCCCATATTGCCTTCGTTAAGCACGTAAACCCCTTTAATTTTTGAAAGATTGGATACGGTATCTACAACATCAACAACTGGCGGTTGTGGTGGCAAAACTTTGCGGCAACTAAATGCCACACAAGTGATAGTTATGATCAAAAAAACGTTTCTAAATTTCATTATCTCTTGGTTTGATTTTACTAAAATTTGACTTGTGCTATCAAGCGAAAATTGGTACCCGGCATAGGATAACTGCGCACCACTTCGTACTGCTGATTGAGCAAATTATTCACTTCAACAGTAAGTTGTAACTCCACTGCTTTCCACGTCATTTTTTTTGACACCGACAAATCGTGTGTGTACCACGGCTGCTCATAATTTACAGGAATATTTGCTGAGGCGCTGTAACGCTCACCTGTATAGATAAAACTGTAATTGAACGACCAACTTTTAACTAATGCATTCAATATCAACGAACCGCTATGCCACGGAATGTAAGGAATTTGACCTCCATTGTAAGGCGATGACGGATCGCCTAAATCACGGGCTTGCTGATAGGTATAATTTAGCCGCGCACTCAATCCTATCTCCTTGGCAAACGTGAAATTAGTTTGTAGCATCACATCGGTTCCTACAATTTCAACATAGCCCAAATTTATCATGGTCCAGCGAAAAAAATTGGACGTAGGTGTAGCGATAATTTTATTAGTTACTTGATTAAAATAACCATCGACTTGACAAGTTAGCAAGGATACAATGCCATCAAATGGCTGATTGTAGGTTACACCAATATTATATTGAGTCGTCTCTTCAGGTTTTAAATTGACATTGCCAATAAACGTATAATACAAATCGTTGAATGTGGGCATTCGCATACTTTGTTTGTAAAAAGCACGTAGATTTAAATCTATTTTTTTGAATGGTTGATACGATAGATAAACAGCTGGCGCCAAATGAAATTGATGAGCACCCGAAAGTGAATCTGTGTTGATTTTATCGTGTACATAAGTGGCTAATAAACTCGCTTGACATTTGAATTGATCGAAATAAAACGCTGTTGCCAAAGCAGTCATAGCCGTGTAGCGATTGGGATAGACAAAATTATACAAGTTGGCATCCAAACCATTCCACTGTACATCGACCGATAAATTGGTATCCCAAAAATCGAACCACTGAAACCTATTGGCATTAGAAAGATAAACCTCTTGTTGATGATACGTATTGTTCACATACATCAAACTCGCATCACGATTGGGATCAGCTAAATAGTGCAAATAATCGTACGCATACTTTCCTTTTAACATCAACGAATAGATTTCGCCAAACGATTTTTGAAATGATGATTGCAGAAAAAAATTAGAATCCCATTGCCGATCTTCGTGCGTAAATTTACCACGTACCACCGCACCCGGATAACCACGTTTCGAATTGTAAAAATAGGCTTTCGTACGCCAATGTCCATCAGTTACCTTGCCATACAAGCCAATTTCGGCACGCAGCGCATTCACATCACCATTTTGACGAATGGCTGTAGTATCGTAACCACCCAATGTTTGGTAAGTAAATTTATAACGCCCTGTGGTGTAAAGATATTCCACACTCGACGATAGCGACACTTTTTCGGTCAATTTTTGTTCCCACAACAGTGAGGGATTTACAGTCCAAAATGAACCCGCTTTGAGTTTAGCTGAAATATGATAAGTTTCACCTTTTTCAAAATAAGGCGCTTTCGATTGCATATAGACGTTGCCAGACGACCCAAAATCTTTAGCCGACTGAAAAGTGCTATTTTTTTCACCGTTGTACAATGTAATGGATTCCATATTATCGAGTGAAAATTTGCCTAAGTCAATGGTACCATTTTGTGCGTTACCCAATTCAATGCCATCGTAAAATACGCCAACATGATTGGTCCCCATACTACGAATATTGATTGTTTTGAGTCCTCCAACACCACCATAATCTTTAATCTGCATACCCGAAAAATAGCGTAAAGCATCGGCAACTGAGTGCGAAGTGAGATTTTCGAGGGCTTTACCCGATAAAATCTGTACAGGCGTAACCGATTGGGGCATAAATCGTTGTGCTAAAACTGTAACTTCTGGAATTTTATACAAACGTACGGAATCCATCCGCAATGAATCTTGCGCCATAACAACTGCCGAGCAACTCAACAACAGAGCTACCCACACAGAGCGACATACGTGTAAAAATGTTTTAAACTTGACCATAATGACCGCACTCTTTCCTCGAGAGTGAAAGTGAATTGTGTTAACACTGGCAGGTCTTCTGACTTGTTTTTGCGTTGCACTGGCCTTCCCAAATTATCAGTGGCGTTGTAGTTGCAACCGATCAGCGAGTAACTAATCTCAAACTTACAGCAGCGGGACTGTTTTCGACTTGCACGAAATTCCCTTTTAATCACGTTTGCGAACTGCAAAATAATGTGAACCAATGTTGTGCAAAGATAGATATATTTTTTTACAAATCACAACGTAAAAGTTCATAAACTAAAATTTTGTAATTTAAGCAACAATCCCTACCTTTGTGCTTCACTGACTTGGCTAACTCCATCAACTCTTTTGCAAATACCTCAATATGATCAAAAAACATATTCCAAATACAATCACCACCCTCAATCTTTTATCTGGTTCTATCGCTGTGATTACAGCTTATGAGGGAGATTACAAAGCTACAGTGCTATTGGTGTTGTTAGCTGCTCTTTTTGATTTTTTAGATGGCTTTTCAGCACGCTTGCTCAAATCTTATTCACCGTTAGGCAAAGAACTCGATTCGTTGGCTGATATGGTGAGTTTTGGCTTAGTTCCAGCTATGACTGCATTTTCATTATTACGTGACAGTCCATGGGAATGGGCACGTTATTTCGGATTGCTTATTGCAGTTTTTTCAGCACTACGGCTAGCTAAATTCAATATTGACGAAAACCAAACCACGTCATTTATCGGTTTAGCTACGCCAGCAAACGCTATCTTTTGGACTGGTTTAGCTTACTCGTACGGAGACACAATATCGCTACAGGCTTCTCCGTGGGCAATTTTGTTGATGATTGCACTGTCCTGTTTTTTATTGGTTTGTAACTTACCTATGTTTTCACTGAAATTCAAACATTATAGTTGGTTAGGCAATCAAATTCGTTGGATTTTTATTGCAGGTTCCCTTTTGCTTCTAATAGTACTGCAATTCAACGCTCTACCAGCTATCATTCTTTGGTACATACAATTAGCTTTAATTGTGTGGTTATTTAAACGTGAACAGCAAAAAACATAATAAAAAAATAATAACCTTTAAACCTTATACACATGAAAATTCGCGTTTTATTTATTACCCTACTACTTGCTCTAGTGTTTCCACTGAGTGCAGCAATTCCTGCGGGCTATTACTATTTAGCCAATGGTAAAAAACAAGCTGAGCTTAAAACAGCGTTAAACAACATCGTTTCGCCAGGACTATTTCTCTCCTACGGTTCAGGAGTAGATTATACATGGAATGGGTTTTTCTATACCGACTGTAATGCTTCAGATAGCACCGTGATTGACCGCTATTCTAACATTGTACGCAAACAAAGCGATTACAATGGCGTAAGCGGCATGCATATAGAACATTCACTACCAAAAAGCTGGTGGGGTGGTCATCTCAATAACGCTTACAAAGATTTACACCACTTATATCCAGCTGACGGAATTACAAATTCTACTAAAAATGATCTACCTTTGGGCGAAGTGGAACTGCCTGCTGCCCTACTTGATAATGGTGTGAGCAAAATTGGTAAAAACACATTTAGTACAAATTATACAGGTAACTGTTTTGAACCGGCCGATGAATATAAAGGCGATTTTGCACGTTCCTATTTTTACGTAGCTACGGCTTACGAAGAGTTTTCTACACTTTGGCAGTCGCCCATGATGGACAACAATACCTATCCAGTTTGGAAAACGTGGGCACTTGATTTGCTTTTGAAATGGCATCGTGAAGACCCTGTTTCCGATCTCGAACGCGCACGTGTTGAAGAAGTTTATAAAATTCAAGGTAATCGTAATCCGTTTATCGACTATCCTGATTTAGTCGAACACATTTGGGGCAATAAAACCAACGAAAACTACACTTTCCCTGCCGAAACAGAAGCTTTTTTAGTGACGCCCAACCGATGGACAACTATCGATTTTGGTGTCATAATGCACAATGATGCAAAACAACAGGTAATCACACTGAAAGGAATAAATCTCACCACTAACATTACGTTAGCACTAAAAGATAATAAACCGGGATTCTCTATTTCGCAAGGTACGTTTGTACCAGTTAATGGAACACTCTCTACGACCTTTTATGTTCATTGCAATGCAACCATTCTTGGACAAACTATTGATACTTTGGTTATAACAGGAGGCGGATTAACAGACACTATTTTAATTCCAATAAAAGCCACTGTCATCAACGATTTTATGACATTAGAAGCAACTAATGTTACAGCTACAAGTGCTACGCTCAATTGGATTAACCTACCCGGCGCAAGCAACTATACAGTTGATGTATACACAGGTTCAGTTAATGCTGGTGATTTATTCTTCTGTGGATACGTTGAAGGTTCTACTGGATTTAACAAGGCACTCGCCATCTACAACGGAACAGGCGCAACAGTCGATTTATCAAAATATTCACTCAAAAAACAGAATAATGGTTTTGGAGTTTTTGGAGCAGAAACACCACTTGTTGGGACACTCGCACATGGTGCCGTATATGTGGTAGCACACGTCGGTGCCAGCGCTGATATTACGAATCAAGCTGATTTAAAATTGGGTAGCAGCAGTAGCGATCAATCAACCGTTGTCTCATTCAATGGCAATGATGTTATAGCTTTGTATCACAGCGGGCTACAAATTGACGTAATTGGAGAAATTGACAACCCAAACGACTGGGGTAAAGATGTTACACTTTGGCGTAAAGAAACAGTGACAAGCCCTTCTACTACCTTTTTATGGAGTGAATGGGACAACAAAGGTACCGATGTTTTTGCAAATTTAAATAGCCATACAGCTACTTTTGGCACCGAAACATACATCAAACAAAACATGCCAATATCAGCTACTACATCCTTTGCTTTAAAAACTTTAACTCCTGAAACCGAATACTCTTATCGTGTAAAAGCTGTTGAACCAAACAGAGTAAGTGTGAATGCTATTCGTTTCAAAACAAAACCTATGGAGGCACCACTAGCACTAAATGCCTCTATTATTCACGACATTTCATTCATAGCCGAGTGGGAAGAAGTTCCTGGTGCTACGCATTATTTACTTGATGTGTATCAATTAGAAGGAATGGGAATCAACACAGAAGAAGAAGGATTTAGTAACATTGATTCTTGCAAAACTGCAGGCTGGAACTTCGGTTCGACCGGCACTTATACCAGTGCTGCATATACAGGTAAAAGTGCTCCAGCAGTCAGCTTTACAGCGATAGGACATACGGTTACCACACCAACCTATTCTGGTCCAATCTCAACGCTTTCATTTATGTATCGTTACGGCGAAACTGCGCCAGGTTCAATTCTTGCTATCGATGCACACAATGGTACTACATGGGTTAATATCGACAGTTTGAAAAACACGGGCTCTACAGCTAAAAATTATCCAAGTTACACATTTGACCCTGCTCAAAACTTTACCGCTTTACGTTTCGTAATGGCACTTCGATTGAATAGCAATGCGTCGATTGACGATGTAAGCATTACTTATGGCGAGCAAGATACAACATTTATAGTTGAAAATTTATCGGTGGCAAAAGATCACTACGTAGTAAGCAACGTCGAAATGCTATCGGATTATTATTACCGTGTACGTGCAGCCGTTGATAGCTACACCTCACCGTATTCGAATGAAATTAAACTATCCACCACAGACATTCCGAATGCCACCAAACCGACTAATTTTAGTGATATAAAACTGTTTTCAACGCCTGTTGGCATTCAAATCGAAGGGCTTGCAGATGAAACCATGATCAGTCTGTATAATTTAAGTGGGTTGTGTATGTATAATGTTCAACATGTTTTCACTAAACACTTTATACCAATCACACAAAAAGGTATTTTTATTGTAAAAATAAAAGCAGGAAACAACACAGAAGTGTTTAAAATTATAAAGTAATTTTATTATAAGGGTAATAGGTAGAATTTTACATGCTATATGTTAAAAAACACTGTTTTCAAACCTGCTTTATAAGCATGTATTCTGTGAAATTTTTACTAAATTGCTGACCATTTTTGAAAAATTTTATACAAATATTATTAATTCCTTAAATATCTAATTGGTTATGAAAATTTATCAATCAAACGAAATTAAGAACATTGCCGTTATGGGTAGTTCTGGTTCTGGAAAAACCACTCTGATTGAAGCTATGCTTTACGAGAGTGGTGTTATAAAACGTAGAGGAACCATTGACGCTAAAAACACAGTTTCCGACTATTTCCCTGTAGAGAAAGAATACGGCTATTCAGTATTTTCAACGCTTGCATCTTTCGAATGGAAAGATAAAATGATGAATTTTATTGATTGTCCGGGCTCTGACGACTTTGTGGGTAACGTAGTATCGGCACTTACAGTAACGGACATGTCGCTCATGCTTATTAATGCAGCTAACGGAGTTGAAGTAGGTACAATTAACCAATTCAGATATATTGAAAACTTAAAAAAACCGCTCTGTTTCTTGATTAATCAAATTGATCATGAAAAAGCTGATTATGAAGGTACTTTAGCAAGTCTTCGCGAAGTGTACGGCAATAAAATAGTGCCTATACAGTATCCAATCGGCGTTGGAGCATCGTTTTCAGCTATCGTTGATGTGCTCAAACAAAAAATGTATAAATACAAAGAGGGAGCAAATACACCTGAAATTTTAGAAATCCCTGCTGAAGAAAAAAATCATGCTGACGAACTATACAAAGCTCTTTTAGAAGTTGCTGCCGAGAATGACGAACAACTGATGGAAAAATATTTCGACCAAGGTACACTTACCGAAGAAGAGATGCGTATGGGTATCCAAATTGGTATGATTAACGGCGACATCTATCCAGTTTTTGTAGCTTCGGCTGAAAAAAATTGGGCTGTCCACCGTATTATGAATTTCTTGAGCATTGTGGCACCATCACCTGATCAAATGCCCGCTGCTGTTAACACCAAAAATCAAGAAGTCGCTATTGATGCTAATGCGCCTACAAGCCTATTTTTCTTCAAAACTACAGTAGAACCACATATTGGTGAAGTTTCGTACTTCAAAGTTATGTCAGGTAAAGTAAAAGAGGGAGATGATCTTACAAACGTAAGCCGTAACGATGCCAAAGAACGCATTACTCAACTATTCCACGTAGCAGGGCAAACCAAAACTAAAACAGAAGAAATGGTTGCTGGTAGTATTGGTGCCACTGTGAAGTTGAAAGATACACATACCGGCAACACGCTTAATGCCAAAGATTGCCGCCATGTATTTCCTACTGTAAACTATCCGGAACCCAAATATCGTCGCGCTATAAAAGCTGCCAACACAGCTGATGACGAAAAACTGAACGAGCTACTCACACGTATGCGTCAAGAAGACCCCACTTGGGTTGTAGAACAATCGAAAGAATTAAAACAAGTTATTGTTTCTGGACAAGGCGAATTCCACTTACGCACGCTTAAATGGAGACTCGAAAATAACGAAAAAATTGCAATCGTTTTTGAAGAACCTAGAATTCCTTATCGCGAAACCATTACTAAAGCAGCTCGCGCTGACTACCGCCACAAAAAACAATCAGGTGGTGCTGGCCAATTTGGTGAAGTGCATTTAATTGTAGAGCCTTACGTTGAAGGTATGCCTGACCCTGTTGTGTACAAATTCGACGGACAAGAATTCAAAATCAGCGTACGCGACAAACAAGAATATCAACTCGAATGGGGCGGCAAATTAGTGTACATCAACAGTATCGTAGGAGGTTCTATCGATGCCCGCTTTATGCCAGCAATTCTAAAAGGCGTGATGGATCGTTTGGAACAAGGTCCTTTAACTGGTTCGTATGCACGTGACGTACGCGTAATTGTGTACGATGGAAAAATGCACCCAGTTGATTCCAACGAAATTTCATTCCGTTTAGCTGGACGCAATGCTTTTGCAACAGCGTTTAAAGCTGCAGGACCTAAAGTTATGGAACCAATCTACGACATGGAAGTGTTGGTACCAAGTGATCGCATGGGCGATGTTATGAGTGACTTACAAGGACGCCGTGCTATTATTATGGGAATGAATAGCGAAAGAGGTTTTGAAAAGTTACAAGTTAAAATTCCATTAAAAGAGCTTTCAAATTACTCTACTTCGTTAAGTTCACTGTCTGGTGGTCGTGCTTCGTTCACGATGAAATTTGCTTCTTACGAACTCTGTCCTGCCGATGTACAAGATAAGTTATTGAAAGAATACGAAGCAAGCGAACAAGATAAAGAATAAATTTATTGTAGCTTTTATAATACAAAGAGCCGACCTTTGAGGTCGGCTCTTTGTATTAATTATATCAATCGTTGAAAAGAGATTATTCTGCCTTAAATACCATCCGAGTTTTACAAAGTGAACGACCTGTAGATGATTTAAGGTCAAAATATATTTCATCACCTTTTTCATCACGTACAATAGCAATCTGCTCACCAAACAAAGCTTCATGCGTATAATTCACATCAAAACGAGCCAATATTCGATGTTCAAATTGTGCCAAATTAAAAGTATTCAACATCCACTCAATATACTTCATGCTGTTGGTGTGTTTGTTGAAATCTATATCGCTATAACGTACTGTATGTGTATCAATCGGTTCCACATGCAATTCATCTAACCGAATAGGAGCTTCCATAATGGGATTTCCTGCAATAATCGCATCGCTTAAATCTGTTTTTTCTTGTAAATTCACAGGACGACGTGTCGCAAAATCAATCATCGACCACAACGATGTAGCTTTACCTAATTGCTCACCCCTTTCATTAAATATCACAAAATTACGCGTTGTTACCAATTTACCGCAATCATGCACCCACGTTTCAATGGTGATTTTTTCATATTGTGTAGGATAATGCTCCATCTCTATAGCTAAACGTGAAACAACCCACGCCAAACCTTGTGCATGCATAGACTCCATACCAAATCCTTTTTCGGAAGCTGCCAAACCTGCTGCATTAAGCAGACAACCTCCCAAAGCCGTTAAAGTCATACGTTTAGTATAATCAACCTCTTGCGGATAAATAAAAAATTCAAAACGTTGTTTTTCCATAATTGTTAGCGTTTTAATACATCGAGCAGCGATTTGCTGTACCAATTATATGATTTACGCTGATAAAGCCAATAAGCTACCAATGTCATCACTACACCAATAAAAGAACCTAATAATATATCTTCAGCAAAGTGTTGCGATAAATAAACACGCGAATACGCCGTCAATGCTGCCAGAATAAAAAAGCAAACTGCCAGCCATGATTTTTTCTGAAAAATAAGCGTCAAAGCCAGCATCAACGAAAACACCGTAGCTGTATGTCCCGAGGGGAAACTATGTACTTGATGTAACGTAACTCCCTCAACCTGATGCAATATAACATCGGGGAAATGCATTTGAAAAAACAGTGACGGGCGAGGAGCGCTCACTATTTGCTTAATAGGAAATACAAACAGAGCTGTAAGTAGTTGAGCTACTACTACAAATAGCGAATCACCGATTTTATAAAATAATAAAACCGCAGCAATTACAAACGGAATAAAACCGCCCAATTCTGTAATATATTTAAAAAACAGATCTTGAAAGCTCACCCATGTGGGGGATAAACCTGCTAAATAATCGTTAGTTAGTGTTAAATGTAAGCCAGCTTTTTCAATAGACATGACCAAACCCAACAATCCTATGGCAAACAACAGATAGAGAACAATAAACAATTTACAAGCAGTAGATTTCATACATACAAAATTAAAACATCACTCAAAAATAGACATTTTTTCGTCATAAATAGGAGTTTGTACGCCTAAAAAATCGAGTACACTGTGAAAAACATGATATTGTGTCAATTCATCGTTAGATTTTAAAGTTTTTGATCCTGTTGAAGTCCATACGATAAAAGGAATTTCATATTGCTCTTTTGGTGCTATACTTAACGGGAAACCGTGCATGTACAAATTGTTCTCGCCTAACGATTCGCCATGATCAGACACATACAGCATAGCCGTGTGATACTCGTCAAGCGATTGCAAACCATTGATGACACGAGCCAACAAATAATCGGTATAGACAATCGTATTATCGTAAGCATTGATGAGTTCATCGTGCGTACAATTTCCTAATTCTACGCTATTACAAACGGGCTGAAACACCTCAAATTGCGGCGGATATTTTTTACTATATTGTGGTCCATGGCTTGTGTTTGTATGTAAAACCACTAACACTTTGTGGTTGTCGCTGGCTAACATTTGCTCCTTTAAACCCGTTAAAAGAATTTCATCATACTCACACGCTTCGCCCTGACAATCTGCACTAAGCTCATTTTTGTGTATATAATGCTGAATATGAATAGGTGGCTCCCCCCAGTTTGATGTACGCCAAATTACTTCCACACCATTACGATATAAATAGTTAGGCAAAAGTTCGTACAGCTCACTTGTTTCTTTATAATCCAAAATACTTTTTACGCTTGCAGTAGTATAAGTCGATGACGAATTAGCTTTAAAAGCCGACACATTAGAAATTTGGGACAACAGCGGATTAGTATTGCGCTCATAACCATACAGTGAAAAATTCTGACGCCGTGCCGATTCGCCAATAACTAATATAACCACCGATTTTTCTTGATCAATCGCCGTGACATCGGGCAATAAAATTTCCTCTTGTTGCTGTTTATGCTTGTGTGTTTGATACAGCACGGCATTAACCGTATAAGACCACGGCATAGCCAGTCCACCCAATACTTTGGCATTTTTATCAATCCACAGCCAATGACTTGCATTCGCAAAAACTAAAATTACCAATAACAACACGCTCAACGACGTAATTGTAAAAAATCGCTTCCAGCTGCCAAAAATAATTTTGGTTTTAATAATGTAAATGCTAGGCAAAATACCTAACAAGAAAAAATAAAGCAGAAAACCAAGCGAGAAAAATCCTGAAGCTTCATCAAAATTGGTATTAAATACATTGCCAATCATACTCTCGTCGAGTATAACACTGTAAGTATTAACAAAATAGAGTGCTATCGAGTTGAGCAAAAACACAACAACTAATAAGCCTTTCCCTACACCTCGCAATAGAAAAAGTAGCAAGTAGAAAACAAAAAAGTTCGTCACTAACATCACCACAATCAAGCTCACAATGATAACGACTCCACTGAGCGTGCTATAACCAACATTTTCAAAAACAAACGAGAAAAACGGGAAATGGAAAAACAGAAAATTAGCCACACTCAACAATACGGCAAAAACCGTAAGTTTAACATCGCGTGTTAAGAGCGATAAAAGGGTATGAAATTTTGAACAATAAGGCATATTCATGAAAATTTGTACAAAAAAATAGTAATCAGTTAGCCGTCAACATTACTTGCCTAAATTAAAGACTTGATTTCCAACCAAATGACCATCGATAAAAATATCGACACGATATGCACCTGCCAGCAACACCTCTTCTACATTCCAATACAACGTAGTAGATAACTCTTCGCCACCATACTCAATCTCCTTTTTGCACGAGTACTGAATAGTTTGATTTTCGTAAGAGAATAAATCTGTTGCTCGTTTTTGTAACACACCATCGTCAGGCGTCATAATACGCAAATAAACTGTTTTTTGCCCCACTTCCGCAGTAGGATTTTTCGCAATGGTAAAATCAAATTGGATAAGTGCAATTTTCGATAAGCGAGTCGTTTTTTTATTACGACTATTGAGTGTGGTTACCACGACATTGCGCGCATCAAGTTGGGCAGCTATAGAAACAATTTTAGACAGTTGCTGCTTTTCTGTTGCGAGCTGTTCAGCGGTTTTGGTCGCTTCTTGATATTTTTGTGTTACCGTACGATTTTCAGTGACTAATTTGGTGTTGATATGATTTAACGAATCCACTTGTGAAACGTAATATACCAGCACTTTACGCACCGACGCCAACTCTTTTTTCAATTCGGCAATACGCCGTGCATTAGTTGCCTTTACGGTTTTCAACTCTTCTAAAAGCAACTGCACACGAGCTTGTTCTTGATCGAGTAATTTCAAAAGAGAGTCGTTATTCGTTTTATATGAAAAACCCTCCATTTCAACCGACAAATCGGTATATTCTTGTTCTAACTGCTCCTTTTCATAGGTCATCATTTCGACCATCTCTGCCATTTCAATCTCTGTTTGGCTTGATTTTTGCCAGAAGAAAAACACAGTAGCCAATAAACCTAATATAATAAGAATGCCTACAAACGCCCATGCTGTATAATCTTTTCTTTCCATAATCAACTGTTTATCAATTAATTGTAATGTTTGCTTGGTTGTAAAAAACCTTGCAAAAATACAACTTTATTTACAATATTACAAATACACAAACGTCAATCATTCAGGCGTAACACGTGGTTAGGAAGAGAAAGAAAAATTGTATAAAATAAATAGAGAAAAATTTCTTTAATCGTTTTTTTCGTTTTACCTTTGTAGCAGTATTCAGTAAAATACACAATAAACAAATCATTATAACCCTTTAAAACTTAAACACTATGTCAAAAGTAACCGTTGTTGGTGCAGGTAACGTAGGAGCTACGTGTGCCAATGTATTAGCAGTCAATGAAGTAGCAAACGAAGTTGTACTTATCGACATCAAAGAAGGTTTTGCTGAAGGCAAAGCTATGGACATTATGCAAACAGCTCAATTAATGGGCTTCGACACTGTAGTAACTGGTGTAACTGGCGATTATTCAAAAACTGCTAACTCTGACGTAGTAGTTATCACGTCTGGTATTCCACGTAAACCAGGTATGACACGCGAAGAACTTATTGGCGTAAATGCTGGCATCGTAAAATCGGTAGCTAAAAGTGCTTTGGAATATTCTCCAAATGCTATTTTAGTTATTGTATCAAACCCAATGGACCCAATGGCTTACCTCACACTTAAAACACTCGGCTTACCACGTAACCGCGTGATTGGTATGGGTGGTGCTTTGGATAGCTCACGTTTCAAATATTTCTTAAGCCTAGCACTTAACTGCAACGCTAACGAAGTAGAAGGTTTAGTAATCGGCGGACACGGCGACACTACTATGATTCCTTTGACTCGCTTAGCTACTTACAAAGGCGTGCCAGTAAGCACTTTATTGAGCGCTGAAAAATTAGAAGAAGTAGCTAAAGCAACTATGGTTGGTGGCGCCACATTGACTGGTTTACTTGGTACTTCTGCTTGGATGGCTCCTGGTGCAGCAGCTTCATTCTTAGTAGAATCTATCATCAAAAACCAAGGTAAATTAATCGTTTGTGCTGCTTCATGCGAAGGCGAATATGGCATGAAAGACATCATGATTGGTGTTCCATGTATCATTGGCAAAAACGGTATCGAAAAAATCGTTGAATTTGAATTAAACGCTGACGAAAAAGCAAAATTAGCAGCAAGCGAAGCAGCTGTACGCGGTACAAATGCAGTTCTTTACGCTGAAGGCATTCTCTAATAAGTTCGTGTATATAAATAGGAAAAAACCTTGAACACATCGTTCAAGGTTTTTTTTGTGTACACAGACGCCTACTTTCATAAATTTTATTACTTTTGTTGCATGATGCATTACCAACTATTCGAAGCGCACAAAAACCTTGTAGGCTTCACTACCGAACGTGACGGTGGCGTAAGCTTAGGCAACTACCAATCGCTAAATTTATGCCACTACGTGAACGATAATCCCGAACACGTCGCCCGTAATCGCCAACTCGTGTGCAATCAGTTGGGCATCGATGCTGCTCAACTCATTTTTCCACGTCAAACACATAGCAATCATCTATTAGTGATTGACGAGGCATTTCTAAAACTAAGGGCTAAAAAACAGACCGCTTTATTAGAAGGCGTGGATGCGTTGATAACGGCTCAAAAATCCATTTGCATTGGCATCAACACCGCCGACTGCGTACCTGTGCTGCTGTTTGATCCCGAACACAACGTGATAGCCGTGGCACACGCTGGCTGGCGTGGCACCGTAGCACGCATAGCTGCCAAAACAGCGCAACAGATGATACAAGACTTTCAGTGCCGTGCCGAAAACCTGTTAGTGGCCATTGGTCCGAGCATCTCTGCTGCCAATTACGAAGTGGGTAACGACGTATTAGCCGAATTTGTAAAAGCCGACTTCCCTACGGGCAAATGCTTTACCAAAGCAACCAACAGCGATAAATTACAGTTGGATTTATGGGCAGCCAATCGGTGGCAACTGGAAGAACTCGGCATTTTACCCGAACATATCGAAGTGGCAGGCATTTGTACCTTCGCCCAAGCCGACACCTATTTCTCAGCACGCAAACTTGGCATTAACTCTGGTCGCATTGCTTCGTGCTTGATGATGAAATAAAACCTGTATATTTTCATTGGCAAGTAATAAATAAATTGTAAATTTGCAAGAAATGAATTTAAATTTCAATACAAAATTAGCACAAGGTTATTCAAGCAATGCTCAAATTGCAAGAGTTTTGACAGAAAATTGGGTTAAAGAAAATTCATTTTGTCCTTGCTGTGGAAATATTTATCTTAATGATTTTGAAAACAATAGACCTGTAGCTGATTTCTATTGTGATAAATGCAAAGAAGAATTTGAACTTAAAAGTAAAAATGGGTTATTTTCAAATACAATTACTGATGGTGCTTATTCAACTATGATAGAGAGGATAAACTCAAATCAAAACCCGAATTTCTTTTTCTTAACATATTCAAAACAGTTCTCTGTTAACAATTTTCTATTAATCCCTAATCATTTTTTCACACCTAATATAATTAAAAAACGAAAACCCTTATCTGACAATGCTAGAAGGGCTGGTTGGATTGGATGTAATGTTGATATTTCAAATATTCCTGAAAGTGGAAAGATTTTTATTATTAAAAATCAAAAAGAAGTTGAAAAGCAACATGTTATTGACAATTATTGTAGAACAAAATCTATTAAGACGACTAACATTGAAAGCAGAGGTTGGGTAATGGACGTTTTAAATTGTATTGATAGAATTGATACTGTTGATTTTTCTTTAAATCAAGTATATCAATTTGAAAGAGAGTTACAATTAAAACACCCAGAAAATAAATTTGTAAAAGATAAAATTCGCCAACAATTACAATATTTACGAGATAAAGGTTTTATTAATTTTACTACGCGTGGAAACTATCGGAAAGTATAATTTTAAAAATTTAATTTTTGATCAAAAAAGTTATAAGTTGATCTATTTCAACTATATATAATTCATATATACTATCTTTGCAATAAAAATAATGTATGTATGGCAAATAAATTGTATAAAATTGAAATAATTGAAACCTTGTGTAGAGTTATCAAATTAAAGGCTACATCTTTTGAAGATGCATTAACAGAGGTCAAACACAGATATAAGACTTGTCAAATTGTATTAGATTCTAATGATTTTGCATTTGTTTCATTTCAGGAAATAAACAAACAAAGTATTGAGGATGAAAAAAATAAGTTGGCTTTAGAAATAATTGATTATTTGTACGAAGATGAAAAAAAACATTTTGACGAGTCTATTGCCATTGCCAAGAATAATCATGTATTTAGCAAATTAGAAAAACTTAAAAATATAATCGAAAATTGTAATTAAGTTCGATATGATTTTTTCCGACCCTCCGTATTTCTTGTCAAATGGTGGAACTCAAATGAAAGATGTTTGGCATTTACCCGCTATCGCTCGTTGGGAAAAATCATGTGGAAAACATCCTACTCAAAAACCTCTTGCGTTGCTAACCCGAATAATATTATCATCTACACGAAAAGGTGCTTGGATTCTTGACCCTTTTACAGGTAGCAGTACAACAGGAATAGCAGCAAATCTAGTAAATAGAAAATTTCTAGGTATCGACAGAGAAGAAGATTTTCTAACGATATCACGAAATAGAAAGTTAGAAATTGAAGACACTCACATTCTTGATACTTACAAAAAAAAGTTAGGAGGATTTGATACTAAAAATCAGTTAGAATTATTTTTAGCAAAAGAACCAGAAATTGAATACGAAAGAAGTTTAAATTTCGACAGTAAATAAATCCATACCAAAACTAAAAAAAGAGGCTTTCGCCTCTTTTTTTATAAGTTATTTCTGGTTATATTTTTTCAGAAATTTATACGTCATCAATTGGTACGCTAACCGAGCTGCCAAATAGTCGGACGCTTTTTGATTAGGATTGGGGCACAACTCCACAACATCAAAACCTACCACGTTAAAGCGTTTAAACACACGGCGCAAGAAACGTAAGACTTGGAAATATTGTAAACCACCCGGTTCTGGTGTTCCGGTTGATGGAACAATAGCTGGATCGAACACATCTAAATCAATAGTAAGATAGATGTTTTCGCTCAACGTATCAAATGCTTCCATTTGCCATCTGTTTTCGTGATCAAAAAAGATGTCGCGCGCCCAGAAAATACGGCTTGGATCATAAATTTTCGTCTCTTCAACCGACATACTCCGAATACCCACTTGTGTAATAGGCGCCACCTGTTTAGCTTGATTCATCACACATGCGTGATTCAACTCCGAACCTTCGTAAGATTTTCGCAAATCGGCATGCGCATCAAGCTGCAAAACAGTCATATTTTTAAAACGTTTAGCTGCTGCACGAATAGCGCCAATGCTCACCGTGTGATTTCCACCAATAGTAACGGGGAATTTTTCTTCGTCAAACAGTTGCCCTACACGTTGCTCTACAGCAGAACAAAGAGACTCTGGTGTTTCCACCTCTGTTACTGCTGCCGCAGTATGAATACCGTGCTTGTACACTTCGGTTTGGGTTTCAGTATCATACCATTCCAACTGAACCGATGCTTCCAATAGCGCTTCGGGACCTTTGTCAGCACCACGAACCCAACTACTTGTTGAATCATAAGGAACGGGTAAAACGACAATTTTAGCACTGTCGTAGTCAGCATATTTGCCTGTAAGTCCTGCAAAATTTTCCATAATAGTATTGTTTTAAGGTCTATTTTATGTTAATTATTGAAGCAAAAATTATTCCAAATTCAAATCATTTTTCACTACTTCTACGATCCTTTTTTTTCGCCACAAAATCGTTGCGTTTACCACGGAACAACTCATATTTCCAAAACTCACAATCGAGTGCGCCATTAAGCAATTTCACTTTCTCCGATGGTCGTAATCCCACACGCTGCAAACAGCTAATGTGCGAAGAAATAACCCACGCCGTAGAGCCCGTAAATTTATGTTTTAACGTGTCGCCCAATTGTGCGTATAAGCCAAATAAATCGTCTGACAAAATTCGTTCACCATACGGTGGATTGGTTACAACTAACGTTTTTTCTGTTTGCACTTCCCAGTCGGCAACAGAACGCTGTTCTACTGTAATATATTTGGTAAGACCTGCGGCTTTAATGTTTTCTTGTGCGATTTTCACTGCGCGTGGCGACACATCAGCACCCCTAATTTTAAACTTAAACGGACGCTCTAAACTATCATCGTTATACAATTCTTCAAACAGTTCTTTATCGAAATCCTTCCACTTCTCAAATGCTAATGATTGACGATAGATACAAGGCGGAATATTCAAAGCAATCAAAGCTGCCTCAATCAAAAATGTACCGGAACCACACATCGGGTCGACAAAATCAGACTGTCCCTCCCAACCAGCCAAAAGCAACATCCCCGCAGCTAAAGCCTCATTGATAGGCGCTTCGGTTTGTGCATCACGATACCCACGTTTGTGCAACGAATCACCAGAGCTATCCAAAGAGATTGTGCATTGCGTATGCGAAATATGAACGTTTAAAAAAAGATCTGGATTATCTAAGCGAATCGATGGGCGTTTGTTTTCACGCTCCATAAACCAATCGGCAATAGCATCTTTAACACGATAAGTAACAAATTTAGAATGGCGAAACTCTTCCGAAAAGACTGTGGCATCAATAGCAAACGTTTGCTTCACATCGAGGTACTGACTCCAATCAATCGATTTTACTTGTGCGTACACTTCATCGGCATTGTTGGCTCTAAACGAGGCAATTGGCTTTAAAATACGCGATGCTGTTCGACAATAGAGATTGGCTTTGTAGAGTAAGCGTTTATCACCCGTAAAATGCACTACACGTCGCTCTATCGACACATTGTTAGCACCTAAATTGACCAATTCTTTAGCTAAAACTTCCTCCAAGCCTCGGAACGTTTTGGCCGCCATTTGAAATTCTTGTTGCATCTTCTTCTAAAACAAAACGTAAAACTATAATTTCCCTTTTTGTGAAATTTTACCATTGGTAGGCACATCTGTGTCCACCCACACGTTACCACCAATAATAGCATTTTTACCAATAGTAATGCGCCCTAAAATAGTGGAATTAGAGTAGATGATGACATTGTCCTCAATGACCGGATGACGAGCAATACCTTTGATAGGATTTCCATTTTCATCTAGTGGAAAACTTTTAGCTCCCAGTGTTACACCTTGATATATTTTGACATGATTACCAATGATTGAGGTCTCGCCAATCACCGTACCCGTACCGTGATCAATTGTAAAATAGTTACCTATTGTCGCTCCAGGGTGAATATCGATGCCTGTTTCAGAATGCGCCAATTCGGTAATAATACGTGGAATAAGCGGAACACCCAATATTAACAATTCATGTGCAATTCGGTAATTAGTAATAGCTCGAATTACAGGATAGCAGAAAATAACTTCCATACAACTTTGCGCTGCTGGATCGCCCTTATAAGTAGCCTCCACATCGGTGCCAAGTTGTGCTCTCAATTCCGGTAAGCGAGCTATAAATTTGATAGTTATTTCTTTAGCTTGTTTACGAGCCTCCTTCAAATTGATAGAGTGATCAGTAAAACAAATACCCGCATAAATCTGCTCTGCAAGTAATTTATTGAGCTCTTCTACACGCACACCTATTTGGTACTGAATCATTTGTGGATTGACTACTAACGAACCGAAATAACCAGGGAATAAAATACTACGTAACATATCAACAATTTCTCCTAACACTGTAGTGTTTGGTATAGGTGCATCTATATTTTGTTGATAGCACAACGCTTGGCAATTATCCATATTCGATAATTCAGCAATGGCTTTTTTCATAACGTCATGTTGTGTCATAACTATAATGATTTAATTGATTTCTATAACTTTTGAATGGCTGTAATTGCTTGATGTAAACGCTCTTTTCCTAAACCTCCAATTGCAACACATGCCCTGCCTAACATCTCCAATTCTCGCTGATACCACTCATACAAATAATCACGTAGTTCTGGATTTTCACGCACTGGATCATACTCCCATGGAATATCAGGTTTGCATAGTAAATATAAATCCACTTCAGATGATTCCAAAGCCGATTGTAACCAGTCTGGAGTACGATTAAATTTGTGCAAAAACCATACTTTAGTAATGACTAAGTCGGTATCGAAAAACAGATATTTTGCATTAGCATAAAGCTGTGGTGCTTCTTGTTGTTCACGGAGTTGCTGACGCGCAATCAATTCTACGTCGTCATAAGTATAATCGCGGTTTAACGCTTCCATATACTCACGCGCATATTCTGGAATCCACGGTTCGGAAAAATGGCTGCTCAATGCACGACACAAATCTGTTTTTCCAGTCGATTCTGGTCCTAAAATAACTATCTTTTTCACCGTTTTGTATTCTTCTCCAATTGCGCCCAAATGGCTTTATAATCGTTCAATACTTCAATAGCTTTTTGCACCATGACATCATTACTATTCATAACCTTAAAATAGTCCGTATTACTAAAAATATCACGTGCTATTAACGCTTTTAACTGCAAACACATCAATGGTTTTGATGTTTCAAACTCTTCAGCATTCAAAGTAACACCTGCTTTTGTTCCGTTTTCAACCAAAGCTTTTAATAACTGTTCATCCACTTCAAAACCTTTTTGATACGCATCAAACGACTTATATTTCTTAACCAATGTTGAACGATTTTTCTCTACAAATTCCACTACTGTTTTATTCAACACACCTTTCGCCACAATGTTACGATGATATGCAGTAAACTTAGTCGTGTCAAGCGGAATAAAAATATCGGGCATAATACCGCCACCGCCGTATACCGTGCGCCCTAAACGCAATGTTTGATGACGCAGCGAATCTGGAAACTGGATACTGTCAGCATGTTGTAATTCTCCGTGATTGTAGCGCTCAATCAAATCTTTTTGATATTTATTGGCTCCGTCTGCATACGACTTTTGAATATTACGACCGCTTGGCGTGTAGTAGCGAGCGACAGTTAAACGCATCATCGATCCATCTAATAATGGAACTGGACGTTGCACCAATCCTTTACCAAACGTGCGTCGGCCAATAATTATAGCACGATCCCAGTCTTGCAATGCACCCGACACAATTTCGCTAGCCGAAGCAGAATACTCATCAACTAAAACAACAACATCTGTATTTTCAAATGAACCAAAAGCTGTAGCTCGAGCCGTAGTTTTTGGCAAATTCAACCCTTTAGTGTAAACAATTGTTTTGTTAGCGCTCAAAAACTCATCAGACAACTTCACCGCCGCATCAAGCACGCCACCACCATTGCCTTGTAAGTCGAGAATCAACTGTTTCATACCTTGCTTACTCAACACCTTCATTGCTTTATGAAACTCGCTCATCGTGGTGTTCGAAAAACTATTCAATTTCACATAACCAATGGTGGGTGTAATCATATAAGCGGCATCAAGCGAATAAATTGGAATTTTTCCACGGGTAATTACAAAATCAATGAGCGATGTTACACCGGCACGCTTTATTTTAACCGCCACATCGGTACCACTTTTACCACGCAACAGTTTCATAATATCAGAATTTGGTTTTTTTACACCAGCAATCGTTATTCCATCTACTTCTATCATACGATCACCAGGTAACACACCCACTTTTTCAGCAGGACAGCCCGATATGGTTTGCACTACAAATAGTGTATCGCTCAGCATTTGAAACTGTATTCCAATACCCTCAAAACTTCCTTCTACGCTTTCGTTCATGCGTTGAACTTCTTTGGCTGGAATATACGTAGAATGTGGATCTAATTCTGATAACATGCCTTCAATAGCGTCCTCCACCAAATCATCAACCTTTACAGAATCCACATACATATTGCTAATAGCGTAAAGTGTTTGTTGTAACTTTTGTAATTGCAACACAGAAACATCACGTTGCGCCGTAGCAAAAGATACAACTAACAC
Organism: Paludibacteraceae bacterium; assembly: GCA_029974315.1. Lineage (GTDB taxonomy): Bacteria > Bacteroidota > Bacteroidia > Bacteroidales > Paludibacteraceae > W0P28-013. The sequence continues at coordinate 40,845 of JARKSE010000157.1, forward strand.
GCATACAAACAAGACTATAAGATTTCTCGTCATGATCTATTTTTTTGTTTTAAATATAAGCGTCAAAGTTAATCAAAATTTATAATTCTCGAAACTAATTGATTTTTTGAAAAAAACAGCGTGCAAACTCATTTTTACGATACAAAAAATAAACGTACCTTTGTAGCCTCATTTCGTAGGCTCACTATCTCATTTTCAACTTATGAAAGAACAAACAGAAGAAAAACTAACGCTTGAATCCTTAGGCGAATTTGGACTCATCAAGCACCTTACTAAATCCATCAAACTTAAAAATAAATCTTCGCTCAAAGGAGTTGGCGACGATGCTGCTGTGCTCGATTTTGGTCAGAAAAAAGCATTAGTAACAACCGACATTTTACTCGAAGGTATTCATTTCGATCTTACTTACACGCCACTAAAACATTTAGGTTACAAAGCCGCCATGGTCAATTTTTCTGACATTTGTGCCATGAACGGCATACCAACTCAACTCCTTGTTTCTATTGGTGTTTCCCAACGTTTTGCATTAGAACAAATAGAAGAAGTTTATGCCGGTATTCACACCGCTTGCGAACAATATCATGTAGATTTAGTTGGCGGCGACACCACTTCCTCACTTACCGGTTTAACTTTAAGTCTCACCTGTTTAGGCGAGGCCGACGAAAATAAAATTGTTTATCGTAATGGAGCCAAAGTTAACGACTTAATCTGTGTTACAGGCGATCTTGGTGCTGCCTATGCGGGTTTACAATTGTTAGAACGTGAAAAATTAGTATTTCAAGGTCAACAAGATCCAGCATTCCAGCCCGATTTTGCAGGTAAAGAATACATACTTGAACGTCAATTAAAACCAGAAGCACGCAAAGATATTATTGAAAATTTAGCCAAAGCAAAGATTCTCCCCACAGCTATGATAGACGTGTCCGATGGCTTATCTTCGGAACTATTACACATTTGCACACAAAGCAATGTGGGTTGTCGTATTTACGAAGAAAAATTGCCTATCGATTACATCACCGCTACCATGTGCGAAGAGTTTAACCTTAACCTCACTACTGCGGCACTCAATGGCGGTGAAGATTACGAACTTTTGTTTACCGTTCCACTCGCTTTACACGATGCGGTAAAAGCATTAGACAACGTACATATTATTGGTCATATTACCGACGTTTCAGAAGGTTTAGCACTCATCACACGCGACGGACAAGAATTTACAATTCAAGCACAAGGTTGGACCGCTTTTGCACATGAGCAAAAATAAATGTGTATCTTTGCACACAGAATTTATATAACATCAAAAACAAAAAATATGAAACCTTTACATCATCTCTCTATTGGTATTGCTTCTGACCATGCTGGCTACAAACTTAAATCTGCTATTATCAAACTTTTAGAAACACGCGTAGCTAATGTTTATGATTATGGCACACACAGCACCGATAGTTGTGACTATGCCGATTTTGCGCATCCGCTGGCAAGCGCGGTAGAAAATTCGGCTTGCGATTTTGGTATTGCTATTTGTGGTAGTGGCAACGGCATTACTATGACAGTAAATAAACATCAAGGCATACGCGCTGCACTTTGTTGGAACGAAGAATTAGCTGCATTAGCACGCCAACACAACAACGCTAACATACTGTCGTTGCCTGCTCGCTTCATTTCACAAGAGCTCGCCTTTAAACTGGTTGAAATATTTTTAACAACTGATTTTGAAGGTGGCCGTCATGAGGCTAGAATTCAAAAAATTCCTGTTCAAAAATAATTTTTCACAAAGAGAGTTGCAAGAATCAAAAAGATTGAATATCTTTGCGCCCCGATATAAACGTATTTAAATATCAATTTATATAACCTCAATAACATGATTGTAGTTCCTGTAAAAGAGGGCGAAAACATTGAAAGAGCCCTAAAAAAATTCAAACGTAAATTTGAAAAAACTGGCGTAGTAAAAGAACTTCGTCGTCGTCAACAATTTGACAAACCTTCTGTCCTGAAAAGAAAACAGAAGCAACGCGCTATTTACGTTCAACAACTGCAACAACAAGAAGATTAAGGTTTTTTCAAAAAACACTTGTACAATTCAAAATTATCTTTTAATTTCGTTGTTGAGTTGTAAAAGTTGTTTTTATGGTAAATTCCTTTCTGCAATATTTACAGTATGAGAAGAACTACTCTTCTCATACTGTTTTGTCATATCATAGCGACCTTTTACAGTTTCAAGATTTCCTCAAACAGTCCGATCAGGACTTTATTCCTCAAAACATCAAAGCAGAAATCATACGCTCGTGGCTCATGGAGTTACGAGATTCTGGTATTTCAGCACGAACAGTTAATCGTAAACTTTCTGCTTTAAAATCTTTCTATCGGTTTTTATTAAAACAAGGTTTAGTCACCACCGATCCTACAGCTAAAATCAATTCACAAAAAAAAAGTAAAAAACTACCCACTTTTTTTAGTGAAAAAGAATTGGATCAAGCCTTTGAAAATTCCGAAAATTTATCTAACTTTGAAGCCTATAGGAACCAAGCCATCCTTGAAACTTTTTATCAAACCGGCATACGTTTATCAGAACTTATCAATCTAAAAGATACGGATTTAGATTTTAGCAGAAATACTATTCGTGTATTTGGCAAACGTAGTAAAGAACGCATCATTCCTTTCGGAGAAAGTTTAAAAGAGTTCTTACAAACCTATATAAGAGAGAGAGATAAACAAGTAAAGCGAATTACATCGTATCTGTACGTACGCGCTGATGGTAAAAAAATGTATCCAAAATTGGTGTATCGTATTGTACTTAGTACAATGTCAGCAGTTACAACACAAACTAAATGCAGTCCACACGTTTTACGCCACACATTTGCCACCACCTTACTCAATAATGGAGCCGATATCAATGCAGTGAAAAAACTACTCGGACATGCAAACTTGGCTGCTACAGAAGTGTACACCCACACCACGTTCGAGCAATTACAACATATTTACGAACAAGCCCACCCAAGGGCAAAAAAGAAAAGAAGTTATGGAAATTAGAATTCAAGCCGTAAAATTCGATGCAAGCGACAGATTACAAGCGCATATCGAAAAAAAAGTAACCAAACTAGAAAAAATATTTGATAGCATTCTTACCGTTGATGTTTATTTGAAAGTTGTAAAACCAGAAGCGGAAAATAACAAAGAGGTAAATATTAAAGTGAATGCTACCAATGCTGAGTTTTTTGCAGCAAAAGTAGCCAATACGTTCGAACAGGCTGTGGACGAATGCGTTGAAGCGCTTGAAAAACAGATAAAAAAACAAAAAGATAAGCGCTAAACGCTACCCAACAATCTCTTAACACAGGTAGAAAGCCTTTCTAAAAGAATCAAAAAAACATAATCAGTTGGGCTTTATAACGGTTTTCAATAAAAAATAATTGAAAAATTGTTTTTTTCTTTGTAGATATCAAATAAATATCTATCTTTGCAACCCGTTTTAGACTGCTCTCTTTGAAGAGCGGCTACAGGGATACGCCTCTTTAGCTCAGTTGGCCAGAGCACGTGATTTGTAATCTCGGGGTCGTTGGTTCGAATCCGACAAGAGGCTCAAAATTAATGCATTATGCATATCTGGGCAGTTACCAGAGTGGCCAAATGGGGATGACTGTAACTCAGCTGTCTATAGACTTCGGTTGTTCGAATCCATCACTGCCCACTACGAAAAAAGTAGAGTTTTTTTTGCTATTCAGAATTTCTTTTCTGGATAAACTTGCGGAAGTAGCTCAGTTGATAGAGCATTAGCCTTCCAAGCTGAGGGTCGCGGGTTTGAGTCCCGTCTTCCGCTCTCTTTTTTCGCTGTTGTAGCTCAGTGGTAGAGCACTTCCTTGGTAAGGAAGAGGTCACGAGTTCAATCCTCGTCAACAGCTCACAGACGACTAATGATTTTTTTAGACAATTTTAATTATATCACTTTTAAATAAAATTTTGAGTTATGGCAAAAGAAAAATTTGACAGGTCGAAACCGCACGTAAACATCGGTACTATTGGTCACGTTGACCACGGTAAAACTACTTTGACCGCTGCAATCACTACCGTTTTAGGTAAAAAAGGGCTTTCTGAAATAAAGTCTTTTGACTCTATTGACAATGCTCCTGAAGAAAAAGAGCGTGGTATTACCATCAACACATCACACGTTGAGTATCAAACAGCTAACCGCCACTATGCACACGTTGACTGTCCTGGTCACGCTGACTACGTTAAAAACATGGTTACTGGTGCTGCTCAAATGGACGGTGCTATCATTGTAGTTGCTGCTACTGATGGTCCTATGCCTCAAACTCGTGAACACATCCTTCTTGCTCGTCAGGTAAACGTTCCTCGTTTAGTTGTTTTCATGAACAAATGTGACATGGTTGACGATGAAGAGATGTTAGAACTTGTAGAGATGGAAATGCGCGAATTACTTTCATTCTATGATTTCGATGGCGATAACACTCCTGTTATCCGTGGTTCTGCTCTTGGTGCATTGAATGGTGTTGCTGAATGGGAAGACAAAGTAATGGAATTGATGGATGCTGTTGATACTTGGATTGAATTACCTCCACGCGCAGTTGACAAACCTTTCTTAATGCCTGTTGAAGACGTATTCTCTATTACAGGTCGTGGTACAGTTGCTACTGGTCGTATCGAAACAGGGGTTGTTAAAGTTGGTGATGAAGTTCAAATCATTGGCTTGGGCGCAGCAGGTATGAAATCTGTTGTAACTGGTGTTGAAATGTTCCGTAAACTTCTTGATTCAGGTGAAGCTGGTGATAACGTTGGTTTATTACTTCGCGGTATTGACAAAGACGAAATCAAACGTGGTATGGTTATTTCTCACCCAGGTAAAGTAACTCCTCACTCTGAATTTAAAGCTTCTGTTTATATCTTGAAAAAAGAAGAAGGTGGTCGTCACACTCCATTCCACAACAAGTATCGTCCACAATTCTACATTCGTACTTTGGACGTAACTGGTGAAATTACTCTTCCAGAAGGAACAGAGATGGTAATGCCAGGCGACAACTTGGAAATCACTGTTAAATTGATCTACCCAGTAGCTTGTAGCGAGGGTCTTCGTTTTGCAATCCGTGAAGGTGGTAGAACAGTTGGTTCTGGACAAATTACAGCTTTGCTTAACTAATAAAAGCTTTCTGTATAACTAATAAAAACAGATAGGAAACGAGTAATCTGCGGATTACTTGTTTCCTTCTTTAAAACAAATAAACGGGTCTAGCTCAGTTGGTAGAGCACTGGTCTCCAAAACCAGGTGTCGGGAGTTCGAGTCTCTCGACCCGTGCAAAAAAATCTATTTGCGAACATATGAAACTCATCAATTATTTCAAAGAATCTTATACAGAACTTGTCCACAAGACCTCATGGCCTACACGACAAGAACTGACCAACAGTGCAGTAGTTGTTTTAGTAGCTTCCCTCCTTATTGCACTTGTAGTATGGGCAATGGATTCTATGTTTGAATGGATCATGACGAACATTTACAAAGTTCTCTAATTTTCTAGGAGGTTATCATGTCTGAGACAACAAAAAAATGGTATGTATTGCGTGCCATAAGTGGTAAAGAAAACAAGGTAAAAGAATATGCTGATGCTGAAATCAGAACTACAGACCTTGGGCAATACGTATCTCAGGTTTTGATTCCGATGGAAAAAGTTTACCAAATTCGTAACGGAAAGAAAACGATTAAAGAACGTAGCTATTTACCCGGTTATGTACTTGTAGAGGCTAACATGACAAACGAGACGATGGGACGCTTGCGTAACATCCCCAACGTGTTAGGTTTTTTAGGCGCATCTCCTGGTGGAAAACCTATTCCTTTGCGTCCGTCAGAAGTAACTCGTATTTTGGGTTCTGTTGATGAAATGCAAGAGATGGGCGATGATCTCGCAATTCCTTACACTGTAGGTGAAAATGTGAAAGTAATAGCTGGACCGTTCAGTGGTTTTTCTGGTATCATTGAAGAGGTAAATAATGAGAAGAAAAAACTCAAAGTAATGGTGAAAATTTTCGGGCGAAAAACACCGCTCGAACTTGGTTTCATGCAAGTAGAGAAAGAGTAAACAACGAAGTTACGCCCGTTGTTACTCAAACTAATATGTTAATAACAAAATCTTAATTAGAATTATGGCTAAAGAAATTGCTGGGCTTATCAAATTACAGATTAAAGGTGGTGCGGCTAATCCGTCTCCTCCTGTTGGTCCTGCTTTGGGTTCCAAAGGGATCAATATCATGGATTTTTGTAAGCAATTCAATGCCAGAACCCAAGAAAAAGCAGGTAAAATTTTACCTGTGGTTATTACGTACTATGCAGATAAGTCATTTACATTTATCGTAAAAACTCCTCCTGTTGCCGTCCAATTATTGGAAGCTTCAAAAGCGAAGAGTGGTTCAGCAGAACCAAACCGTAAAAAGGTTGCTGAAGTTACTTGGGAACAAGTAAAAGCTATTGCTGAAGATAAAATGACCGACTTAAACTGTTTCACACTCGAGTCAGCCATGACAATGGTTGCTGGCACTGCGAGAAGTATGGGTATTGCTGTTAAAGGCGAATTCCCTAATATTTAACACTTAACTTCAATTAAACAATGGGTAAACTTACAAAAAATCAAAAGTTAGCTGCAGAGAAAATTGAAGCAGGTAAATCTTATACTCTCAATGAAGCCGCAAAATTGGTTAAAGAGATTACTACAACCAAATTTGACGCCTCTGTGGATATTGATGTACGTTTAGGCGTAGATCCACGTAAAGCGAACCAAATGGTTCGTGGTGTGGTATCATTGCCTCACGGTACAGGTAAACAAGTACGGGTTCTTGCATTGTGTACTCCCGACAAAGAAGCTGAAGCAAAAGCTGCTGGAGCTGACTATGTTGGTCTCGATGAATATATCGAAAAAATTAAAGGCGGATGGACAGATATTGATGTTATCATCACTATGCCAGCTATCATGGGTAAAATTGGTGCTCTTGGTCGCGTATTAGGCCCTCGTGGTTTAATGCCAAACCCTAAGAGCGGTACAGTTACTATGGACATTGGCAAAGCGGTAACCGAAGTAAAATCTGGTAAAATCGACTTTAAAGTAGATAAAAATGGTATCGTTCATACCTCTATAGGTAAAGTGTCGTTCAGCGAACAACAAATTGCAGAAAATGCTAAAGAGTTCATGAATACCATTATGAAACTGAAACCATCATCTGCTAAAGGTACATATGTAAAAAGCATTTATCTTTCAAGTACAATGAGTGCAGGTATCAAAATTGATCCAAAATCAATCGATGAAAACTAATTAAAACGAAGGTATGAAAAAGGAAGATAAAAGCGTAATTATTTCGAAAATACAGGAAACTCTCCAAGCTTACAGCCATTTTTACATTACTGAAGCACAGGGATTAAACGCAGAACAAGTTAGCAATTTGAGACGTCTTTGTAACAAAAATGACGTTAAAATGTTAGTTGTCAAAAATACGTTATTCCAAAAAGCATTAGAAGCTCATGGTGTAGATACCAAGGCTTTAGCTGGTGCTTTAAAATTGAATTCGGCTATTTTGTTTTCTAATACTGGTAACGCTCCTGCTAAATTGATAAAAGAGTTTAGTAAAGCTAACCAAAAACCAGTTTTGAAAGCTGCTTATGTAGAAGAAAGCTTGTATTTAGGTGAAAATCAAGTTGACACTCTTGTGTCTATCAAGAGTAAAAACGAACTTATCGGTGATATCATTAGCTTATTACAATCACCTGCTAAGAACGTTGTGTCCGCACTCCAATCTGGAGGTACCACAATTCATGGTGTGTTACAAACACTCTCTGAAAAAAATTAATTATTTATTAAAACAAAATTACAAACACATAAATTATTATTACAATGGCAGATTTGAAAGCTTTTGCAGAACAATTGGTTAACCTTACAGTTAAAGAAGTAAACGAGTTAGCCGCAATTTTGAAAGATGAATATGGTATCGAACCTGCTGCTGCAGCTGGTCCTGTTGCTGCAGCTGGTGAAGCAGCTGAAGAAAAATCATCTTTTGATGTTATCTTAAAATCAGCTGGTGCCAACAAATTGGCAATCGTTAAGTTAGTTAAAGAACTTACCGGTCTTGGCTTGAAAGAAGCTAAAGATATCGTAGACGCTGCTCCTGCTGCTGTTAAAGAAGGTGTTGCTAAAGAAGAGGCAGAATCTCTTAAAAAGCAATTGACCGAAGCAGGTGCCGAAGTTGAACTTAAGTAAGTCTAACTCCTGGTCTTTCAGGATTTTACGGTTTAGAATCCCGTTCAAACGGGACTCTAAACCTTTTTATGTATAACTAATAAGTTCAACTAATACACCCTTTAATAATGTCTTCAAATACTGAAAATAAAAGAACGAGTTTTGCCTCCATTAAGAACCAGTTATCATATCCTGACTTTTTGGAAGTACAACTCAAATCATTTAAAGATTTCTTCCAACTCGATACTCCTCCTGAAAGAAGAAAAAATGAGGGATTGTACCGTGTGTTTGCTGAAAACTTTCCAATTGCAGATACACGTAATAATTTCGTTCTCGAATTCCTCGATTATTATGTTGATCCTCCCCGTTACTCTATCGACGAGTGTATCCGTCGTGGATTAACGTATAGTGTTCCGTTAAAAGCCAAGTTAAAACTATATTGTACTGATCCTGATCATGAGGATTTTGATACGGTTATCCAAGACGTATACTTGGGACCTATTCCTTACATGACCGACAAAGGTACGTTTGTTATAAACGGTGCTGAACGTGTTATTGTATCACAACTACACCGTTCTCCTGGCGTGTTTTTCGGACAAAGCATACACGCAAACGGCACAAAACTTTATTCTGCGCGTATCATTCCATTCCGTGGTTCATGGATTGAGTTTGCTACTGACATCAATAACGTGATGTACGCCTATATTGACCGTAAGAAAAAATTACCTGTAACCACTCTATTACGTGCTATCGGCTACGAAAGTGATAAGGATATTTTGGAAACATTCGGTCTAGCAGAAGAAGTAAAAGTCAATAAAACAAACTTGAAAAAAGCAATCGGCCGCAAATTGGCTGTTCGTGTTATCAAAACATGGGCTGAAGATTTTGTGGACGAAGATACTGGTGAAGTAGTAAGTGTTGAACGTACAAAAGTACTTATTGACCGTGAAACCATTATCGAAGCAAGCCATATTGATGACATTATCGAATCGGGAAATCAAACCATTTTACTTCACAGAGAAGATCAAAATGTTGATGATTTTACGATTATTTATAATACATTACAAAAAGACCCAAGTAATACAGAAAAAGAAGCTGTATTGCATATCTATCGCCAGTTGCGTAATGCAGAACCTGCTGACGATACATCTGCTCGCGAAACTATCAATGGTCTTTTCTTCTCCGAAAAACGCTATGATTTAGGTGAAGTTGGTCGTTACAGAATCAATAGAAAACTCAATCTGACAACAGATATGGGTGTTCGTGTATTGACCAAAGAAGATATTATTGAAATTATCAAATATCTTGTTAAACTTATCAACTCTAAAGTTGACGTTGACGATATTGACCACTTAAGCAACCGTCGTGTACGCACTGTTGGTGAGCAGCTTTATCAACAATTTAATATAGGCTTAGCTCGCATGGCTCGTACTATCCGTGAACGAATGAACGTGCGTGACAACGAAGTGTTTACACCAATTGATTTGATCAACGCTAAGGCAATTTCATCAGTTATCAATTCGTTTTTCGGTACCAATGCTCTCTCACAATTTATGGATCAAACCAATCCACTGGCTGAAATCACGCACAAACGTCGTTTGTCAGCTCTTGGCCCTGGTGGTTTATCGCGTGAGCGTGCAGGATTTGAGGTACGTGACGTTCACTATACACACTACGGTCGCCTCTGCCCTATTGAAACGCCAGAAGGACCAAATATTGGTTTGATTTCGTCATTGTGTGTGTACGCAAAAATTAATGATCTTGGTTTTATCACAACTCCTTATCGTAAGGTCAAAGATGCAGTTGTTGATTTATCAGAAGAAGGCGTTACATACTTGACCGCAGAAGAAGAAGAAGATCTCGTAGTAGCACAAGGTAACGCTCCACTCAGTGATAACGGTCATTTCATTCGTAACAAAGTTAAATCACGATTGGAAGCTGACTTCCCTGTGGTTCCTCCAACAGAAGTGGACTTGATGGACGTTGCTCCGCAACAAATTGCTTCTATTGCAGCAGCCTTAATTCCATTCTTGGAACACGACGATGCTAACCGTGCTTTGATGGGATCTAACATGATGCGCCAAGCAGTACCTTTGTTACGTCCTGAAGCTCCAATTGTAGGAACCGGTATTGAGCGTCAGTTAATTACTGACTCGCGTACTCAACTTATGGCAGAAGGCGACGGTGTTGTAGAATTTGTTGACGCAAGCGTTATCCGCATACGTTACGATCGTAGCGAAGAAGAAGAGTTTGTGAATTTTGAAGACGCTGTGAAAGAATATCCTCTTCCAAAATTCTTAAAAACTAACCAAGATACAACTATCGACTTACGCCCTCTTGTAAGAAAAGGTGACCGCGTAACG
>JARKSE010000158.1 GCA_029974315.1 Paludibacteraceae bacterium
ACGGCCCACCAAAGCACCAACTTCAGACGTAGCAACACCCGAAACCGTTCCGATATTGTAGGAATTAACAATAGTGGCACCAGCTTCGGCCATACCAGCTAATCCACCAATCAAAAAATTACTATCTGTAGAAATAGCTCCAGAATTAAAACATTCATCGATAGTTCCTCCGCGTAAATAACCTGTGATACCACCCACATTTTTAAACATCTCACCTGTGGTTGCGAAAACTGAACCCGTATTAAAAGATTGGTGAATAGTAGAATTATCAGCTTTACCAACTAACCCCCCAACATGTTCTACACCAGATATATGAAGCGTGTTATAACAATTTGTAATCACTGACGATGATTCTGCCAAACCTACCAAACCAGCCACATTTGTTTTACCTTTTACTTCACCATTTTCAAGCCCAAGGTTTGAAATAGTAGCCCCGTAGATGTGACCGAATAATGCTTGACAATCTGATGCAGATGCATCAATCTTAACATTTTTAATCACATGCGCATCGCCATTAAAATGACCTGAAAAAGACGAAACCGAATTGCCTATTGGCGTCCAAGGGGAATTTGCTAAATCAATGTCAGCAGTTAAAATAAATTCAACACCTAAATAATTAGAACCCATATTGACTTGTTGCGCCAAATAAGCTAATTCGTCAGCGTTTGAAATTTGATAAGGATTACCAAGAGTCCCGTCGCCTACAGTCCAAATAGTGGGAGTAAATGCAAAAAGAGATGAAAAGAAGAGAGAGAGAAACACAAGAGAAGTAAACTTTTTCATGGTTTTCCAGTTAAAATTAGTATCATCAAAAGGTTAATTGTCGGCAAAGTTATAAAATAAATCGAAAAATGTACTATTAAAAACAAAAAAATGCATGTTAAATGCTTCAAACAGGGGATTTAAGCCATTCTTTCTTCTACAAGCACTTAAATTATTACCAAACTTTTTACCATTTTTTTAAAAAATAGTGTATCTTTGAAACGTTTTGAAAACCATGAATAAACTATGCAAACAGACTTATTTTCAAGCCGTCACATCGGTATTACCGATCAAGAGTTACCACATATGTTGGCAACCATAGGCGTAAAATCTATCGAAGAACTGATTGACCAAACTATTCCCACAAACATTCGTCTAAAAAAGCCGCTACAGCTTCCCGCTGCAATGACAGAAGCCGAATTTTTAAATCATATTCGTCAAATCGCCGCCAAAAATAGTGTAGCCGATAATTTTATTGGCTTAGGCTATTATGGCACGGTTACACCAGCAGTTATTCTGCGTAACGTATTTGAAAATCCAGTATGGTACACTTCGTACACGCCTTATCAAGCCGAGATTTCTCAAGGTCGATTGGAAGCACTGCTGAATTTCCAGACGATGATTTGCGACTTAACGAGTTTACCACTCGCAAATTGTTCCTTACTCGACGAAGCCACAGCAGCTGCCGAAGCCATGACCATGATGTATGGCTTACGCAGTCGCACACAGGTGAAAGACGACGTAAACACGCTATTTGTTGACAAACAGCTCTTTCCACAAACATTGGATGTATTAAAAACGCGCAGTTTACCTCAAGGCATCAATTTATTGGTAGGCGATTTTCAAACATTCGATTTTTCTACGCCTATTTT
>JARKSE010000149.1 GCA_029974315.1 Paludibacteraceae bacterium
TGTATGATTTTCATTTGCATATGGTATCATAATAGTTGAATTATCGCAATGAATACATTTTATATATCTCAATACAGATATTAAGTATTGCGCTTTCATCCCTCCTTTGAAAAAGAGGGAATTCCCGCTTTTATTCTTAATAGTTTTTTCAATATTTAATACCTCTTCGATGGATTTTCTAACTATTTTACTGCCATCGTCTGCTACCATGTAAGCCTTTTTTGCGTTATCAGCAATATCCACGATATTTTTTGCTATTTCTGTAATGGTTTGCGTCATCTCTTCCGACGCAGTAGCGACGCTGTTGCTTCTATCGGTCGATGTTATAGATGAAGCAGATACATCTTTTGAGATATTCAGCAGCTTTTCGGATGACTCAGCCAACTTTTGCATCCCGTTCGACATTTGTAGCACAACACTGTGTAGATTTTTATTTAGCGCGTTAATGGACCCGGCGATAACGCCAATTTCATCCTTTCTGCTGGTATGCCTGTCGTTTACTCTTCTTGTCAGATCTCCTTTCGACAACGATTCAATATACTCTGCTGATTTCTTAAAGCTTATCCTTATATCATTGGATACTTTTTTAGCTATGATTATGCTTGCAGCAAATGCACTGCCACCCAACGCTATTGCTATTAAAAAAAGTATTAGATTAACCCTGGTGAGTAGGTTTATATTTTTTTCCACCTGCTCTTTTTGATGCATAACAAACTTGTTCAACATACCATGGATCGCATTGGCTTCCTGTTTGGTTTCTTTGACATAAAGTACCTGCGCTTCACCGTTCAGGCCGCCTTTTGCCATTTCTACCACTTTGTTATTTTTTTCTGCGGTTATCTTTATCTGAGCAAGTATTTTTTCTAATAGCTCTTTCCCCTTTGCGTCTACAGTTGTTTTTTTGACTATTTCTAATGCGTTATTGTATTTGTCCCTCAATACAGGTATATTTTTCAGTTCATTATTTAACTCGCTTTCCGGTAAAAAAGCTACCATTCCAAAAATCCGGGTTAGTTCAAACACATTTGTAGCAACAATGTATGCCTGCTCCAATCCGGTAACATTTATTTTGTTTATTTTCTCTAAATTGTTTTTTACCAGAATAAAACTAATAAACATGAACACGCATACTACTAATGCTGATACCATACAGATTGCATAGCTTATGTTGAGTTTTTTACTTATACTCATTTTGGATATATTAATCACTTATTGCCCCCATTTAATTATAGTTAGTTCCATATTATGTTTCTTCCGTCAGCACGAATGTGTTCTCGATGCGATTCCTCACATATATGCGATATGCCTGATTAATTAACAAGTTAACTCCAAGTCTCCCTTTTTTTAGAGTGGTGTATATCTTTAAGCTTTAACAAAGCATCCTCTAAGACCGCATTAGCGGCGAACAACCGTTCTCTGTTATCCCTTATAATTTCGGCTATCCTAACATATTCGGCCAATGCGCCATTTAGCATGTTTGCTTCCTTATCGGTAATTTTTAGTTTTCTCGTAATCTCTCCCAAAATGCTATTTGTTCTACTTTGATCCATTGTTCTAACCCCCCTATGTTTTTAATTAGGTATTACTTTTTTTAAAGTAATACCTAATAGGGTGTACATTTCCTCCATTACCTCCGCATAAGGCAATCCCGTGAGTAATCATGGGGTTGCCCCCTCCTTTTATCAATAGTGCCGTAAAACCTTGTCCTTCAGGGCGGGGAGGATGTCAAGGCACAAAAAAGTAGTAATATTGTATTTTACCGTGTTAACTATAAATATGGTTCCGTTGAAATCAGTCGTGCTTTGCTTTTTTATCGCAGCCTTCTTTTATGTAATGTTTGGCGCAGAAATTATGTATAGATATACGCCGGGGATGCTTGCTGCAATCGAACACATAACCAATTTTCCGCCAAATATGTGTCGAATATCAAATATAAAGGCACTTAACGGCAACGGTACTGTCATGTGGGGTCAGATTTATAACGGCAATATCAACGGAGTGGTAGAACATCTTTGGGGCATTGACAGCAATAATAAATATGTTGATGTTACCTGCTCTATGAGGGTATGTAAGCAACCTTATGCATGCGGCAAAATTATAATTAATAACTATCGCATTGCCAGTGTAAAACAGTTAAGTTGCCCATTAAAACAAGCGGATGCTAAGTTTGAATCTCTTGTGGTATATGTGGACTATGCCCTTGCGGTAAACAGATTTATGAAAGCAGAGTGAGTAGCAGATGGTAACTCATATTAAACTGCGGTGTTGCTGAACCCTTGAAAAATATTGCGAATACCATAAAAGATAACAAAGCCACTATTATCCATTGCATCTAACGAGACATCCTTGATAACATAAATTTGATTGCATGCGTTATAGCCTGTACTGCAAGATACACTACGAGGCACATAAAAGTAGCATAAACCAGCAGCCTGTTGCCAATATCGCAACCTCCCGGTATGTCGTAATAAATACAATTACCATTGTGGCTAATTTTGCTTAGGTACGTTGTTGCCACAAGGCAAAGCAATGCCGCATTGACAATCGTGTGCGTTATATATTTTTTTACTTTTCTTTTCTGTTTATATTTTGAGGACATATGTTTTTTCTATACCTCTCGTAGTGCCTGTATACATCATCTTGTCGTCGATAAATTCAGCGTATTCGGTTTCCGGCGATACAAATATGACTCTTTTATATTGACTACCTTGTGCTTTGTGGACAGTCAGGCAATAGGCCAACTCGATTTCTTTTTCATCGAACGGCAACGTAATGTCGTTGTTATGCAATCGGACATAAATAATTTTGCCATTTTCTATGTCTACTACAGTCCCGACCTGCCCGTTAAACACCTCTACCTCTTTGTTGTAGCAGTTTTTTGTCACAATCACCCTATCGCCGATACGGTACACATCATTAATTTTTTTGCCAGTTGGGTTTAATTGCTTCTGCAGTATTTCGTTGAGTCTATATGTTCCAATTATGTTGTTTTTGACCGGTGTAATTACTTGATAATCTACGCCAGCCTTTTGCAGTTTAAGGCACAGATTAATAAGGCTGTTGATAAGACTTTTGTGTGATTTCATGGTATATACGGCTACATTTTTAATGCCACCTACAAATCGATATACCTTGCCAAGCTCGATTACTGGCAACACTGCAAGCAGTTCAGAAAATACCGACCCGCCCTTGACCGGTGGCAACTGTCTCGGATCGCCACATAGTATTACTTTGCAGCCCCCCCCTGCTGAAGCTGCACGAAATAGAGCAAATGCGGTATACCAGTCGAGCATTGATGCTTCATCCACCACTACTATATCGTAGTCAAGTTTTTTGACGCTAAAACCTTTATAGCCATACCCAAGCAATCTGTGCAGTGTTTGCGCATCTACCCCAAGTAGTGTTGCCGCCTTTCCAGTCATTGCAGTCATGGCCACTTTGTAATTTTTCAGGGCAGCTATTTTTTTGATGATTGTGGTTTTCCCTGTCCCTGCTTGCCCTGTAAGGATCGAGTATCTGTTGCAGAGGAGGTTTTTTACTTCATTGTCATATTTGCAGTTGCTTATATTTGTATTAGCCTGAGATATGAGTTTCAAGGTTGTTTTCCGCATGTAATGTATTTTTGGTATGTAGATTTTGCCGTTGTCAATTACTGCTACCCTGCCTTTTGCCTTCATTATAGATTCTTGCTCTACGGATACATGTATTTTGTTTTTTAACGCCTGTTGCATATCCTCTATGCTGATGCACGACATACCATGTTCATAACTTTCGTTGAGTATTTCTGCCATTGCAGCCATAATGCGGTCAGGATGATCCCGTTCCACGATTTTTTTTGCGCCGTATACATACATTGCCAATATTTCGGCTGTTTCAAAGTCGATTAATCCTTTAAAGTATAAAAGGTAGGGATCATCCCTTACGTCAAGCGCATCTTTAGGCTTTACGGCAGTAGCAATCTTTTTTGCAACGTGTTTTTTTCCTTTATCCAGAAAATAGACAAGCAACGGTTCCAGTCTATCTATTGTTTGACATACGGATTCGCTTGCACCCTTTTTCCCAAATATCCTTACAGAGAGTGAGCTTGCAGATACATTACCTGTCGGACGCGATGTCAACTCTAATGAGTATGCCAAAAAATATTGTCCATTTTTTTTGGAATCTTGCCAATCACCGTAAAATTCCGCATGGCTGCCAAGCAGCAGGGAAGACAGATTGCGTTTTATGTACACCCTTGTTTTATAGTTCACTAAGACAAGCGTACTGCCATATTTTTCGTAGTTTTTTATCGACGTTATGGTTCCCGCAACCTTTGTTTCTGCCGACCTGTCCAGTTGTGTTGTTTCGATGTTTTCTGCCACCAACATTGTGCGGCTACCTACTTGTTGAAGTTAATAACATTATCATAATCCTGCTGGGCTTCGCCGTTGTCTTCTCTTCTTTCGGCGCTGCGAACTGCAGCAATATAAGCCTGTTTTGCCGCTGCCGCCTTTTTCTCTGCTTCGTCGGCCATCCTGTCAAACTCGTCGGTGACCATGTTAATTTCCATTGCAGTGAGAATCTGCACGAGATTGTTGGATATTTCGTTTATTAGCTGCTTTGTTTCTTCCAGTGTTTTTTTGTACCACCTATGTTCCTTTACCAGCCTCACTACGTTTTCCACGTACTCGTTAACGACAATGAGCGGTGTTTTAACGAGTGTGGGATTTGAATATCTGGATATGCACTCGTTGTATGTTTTTTTCATGGCCGAAACGTGCTCAAAAAGCGCTTTCAGTTCAGATTGTGTCCCCTGGCTGTTGAGTTTTGCAGATTCCAGTTCGCCTTTTATTTGGGATATTTCCTTGTCTTTTCCCTTAATTAGCTCATTGTGTTTTGCTTTTGCTTCCTCGTAGCCGGCTATTTCTTTTTCGTACTCTTTTCTCAACTGCTCGGAAATTACCTCTTTAGTGGCTTCGTACTTTGCCATAGCTTCTTTCAGCTTTTCCTTGTTTTGTTCCTGCAGTTCCTTCAATTGCTTCAGTTCGCTTTCCTTCTTTTCTTTTTCTGCTGCGAGCTTTTGTATGTTCTTATTTTCGCGTTCTAAATCGCTCATGTATCGTTGGATCTGGTTTTCCTTATCCTTTAAGGTTGTTTCGTATCGTTCTTTTTGGTTTTCTATGTCGTTTCTGTACTGTTCTTCTATTTTCGCAAGGGTTTTTCTATTGTTTTCCTCAAGCTCCGCAATCTTTGCAAGGTACATCTGTTCTGTTTCCTCATGCGACAGCCATTTTTCTTCTACGCGTGTAAGCCTGGATAGCAACGCATCACGTTCATAATCAGCCACATTAACACATAACAGCAGATGGTTTGGTGGCAGAGTTCCTCTGTGGTACTCGTTTTGTAAATTTTCTGGTAGTCTTCTTGCAATCTCGTTATGCAACATTGTTTTCTTTTTTTGTGCATATTCCAGCCGGAGCTCCTCTCGCATCTGTCGTCTGGCAGCATTGTCGAATAGTGCGCTATATTTTTCGTTTACCGTTTCAACAACCGTACAAGGCACGGTGGGTATGCCAAGTTCTTTCGCGATTTTCAGTCTCGTATGTCCCGCCAGTACATTGTACATACCGTTGCCTATGTCTTCGAGCACCAAGTTGGTATGTATTGTTCCGACCCGCCTAATGTCATCGTAAAGTTCGTTGTACTCGGCATCACTCAGTGGCGGAAACAGCTTGTCGTATTCCTCGTTTACTTTAATTCTTGAAACATCCACATAACCCAATATTTTCATAAGCCCTCCTCATAGTGTATATTACTTGTTTTATTTTTTATGATTTCCCATTGACCTGACTTCTTTGAACCTGTCCGCCTGATTGTCTGTGACTTTTTAAGGTAAGAAATATATCGCTTAATTGTAATAACAGAGGTTGATAATTCTTCTGAGAGTTTTTCTGCTGTTATCTTCGGATTTCTCCGTATTGCTGCAATTATACCAGTGTATTTTATTGCAACATTTAAAGTATCATTGTTGCCGTTTAAAGTATCATTTAAAGTGCCACCGCTTACGCCATTATTTCCTATAAAGCCATGTTTACAACTACTTACGTTATTTACCCCATTGCTGTCGTCGCGTGTTTGGGTACAAACACGTTCATTTTCGTCGCGTGTTTGGGTACAAACACGTTCATACTGTTTATCGTGCTTGGCTTTTATTACCAACTCATCTATCGCTTCGCCAATGGTTTTATTGCTGCCATGAGCCGTTTGGGTTAACCACACATATGTATGTTGCGTAACGCGTATGTTTTTTATCGGGACTTTTTTGTTGCTGTTTCTTGTGGATAATATTTTATATGCTACGATTTCCTGAAAAATTTTTTTAAGGTTGGTTATCTCGACCCTGTATTCAGCACTATATTTGTATTTTTTGTTGTTGTATATTTTTACACGAATTTTGTTATCCTCGAATATGTTCTGGATTTTTTTGTGCAACGCCGCATTGCTGTATAGAGCCATTGTTAAATTTTCATCATCGGAACCGTTTGTTATTACAATTTTTTCGAACACTTCTGAAATGATATTCTTCGGAACGTTGGTTAATTTCTCAATATCGCTCATTGTAATCTCATCATCGCCCACTGGCTTGTAGGGCAATGCAACGGCCATGTGCAATTCTTTTATTTTTTTCGATGCAAACTCATTTAAAGCAGTAATGTCAATTGTTGCGTTGTTCGTCACTTGTTGCCTCTGCTTTTTTCTTTCATTATTTCTTTATCGAGGTTCGCTATAAGCGCGTCCTCGGTATAGTTGTAACTTGTTATTGCCGGTTCGGTTTCCATATCCGAAAAATACACTGTCCTTGTTTTTATTGCCCACGTATAGCCCTCGCTTTTCAGTTGCGCTCTTCTATACTTAAACGCTGTATAATCCATAGTATTTTTCCAGTTACCGTCTGCATCAAAGATGTCAACCGTTTTATCTTTTCCCTTGTTGTTGTTTTGGTATGTTCGCTGGATGCGCCAGTACAAGAACGTTGAAAACGACATTCCTGATGTTTCGTTTTGATATGTACCTTTGCGATAATCGTTTAGTGCTGTAATTAATGACTCAATGGATAGTTGGTACAAATCGCTCGCCTCGTTACACGCATCTAAGTTTATGTATCTCAACAACACTTTTTTTATATGCGTCTTATTTATTGCAAATAGCCTAAACAACAATTGTTCTCTGAATTTGTCGCTGGTTTCGGTGTTGCAGTACAATGTGCCAAGCTCATCTGTTTCCCGTGTTGTTTTATCTTTATGGTTACTATTGATACAAACCTTCAGTTTTTGGTAAACTTCAGGTTGGTTCATATTGTCGTTATCATTGTTATAATCGTTCAGTTGTAATGCGGTTTGTGGTATCAGCATACATCACCTCTCTGCAGTAGTGGCGACATTATTCAACATACAGATCGCTGTATTTTTCCGTTACTTTCCGTTCGTATTTATTCGCATAATACTGATAATTGTAGCCGCATAAGCTTATTAGCAACGTATTTACGGTCTTGCGTTTATGCGTATAGTCCAGATCATTACCTGCTTCGCAGGCACTTTGCATGTACATCTGAATGAATTGTTTCAGGTACTCCCGCGACGGGAATATTGCTCGCGGCATTTTTTCAAGCTGGTATACATACGCAGTTGTTACCCCTGTTTTATCCGCAAGCTCTTGCTGTGACATGTTCAGCTCTTCTCTCATTTTTTTTAATGTGGTACCGATTTCCTTTAGGTCATTTATCTTGGTATCTGCTATTTTTTGCTGCAACAGACGGTGATTCATTTAATCGCCCCCTTTAATAAACATATTTGTTGATTAAATATAAATAATTTTAGTTTTTGCTGTCAAATATTTTCTGAACAAAAATATTTGTTCATTATATTTTAACAAGTTACACTTATTTTATGAACAATATTGTTATTAGTTAAAGATTGGCTAACTATTTTTATTACTTTTTCTGCTCATATTTGGTATTTATTAAGTATGGGGACATATCTCTGGGAAACAATTAAAGAAATAAGGGAATCTCATGGCTTAAATAAGCGCCAATTTGCAGATATATTAGGTTGTTCGCCGACTTTAATTGGTTACATAGAAAAGCCATATAGCGAATCTCATCGGGTTGCTACGGTAGATATTATCCAT
>JARKSE010000020.1 GCA_029974315.1 Paludibacteraceae bacterium
AATGGCTTCAGATTTTTTTAATCCACCCACCTTGACCTTTCCTAAAATAGGGAAATTAATATTACCATCAATATCCACTAAATAGGGTTGAAAAGTTGGCGTTTGATACAATTTATCCGAATTTGGAGACATGTAAGCTACCACTGGTAAGTTAAAAGGAGCTACTACTTCCGGATCAATACCGGATACTGTAATTGACAACATATCATCAGGACAAATACGAGCTTCATGCTGTGTTGCTCCAATAATGGAATCTGTAGATTCTAAACCTTTGAAGTAAGGGATATGTTTATGCATACTGCATGACCCTAACAATAGAGGTAATGCGAGCAATATGTACACAAAAATCTTTTTATTAATCTTCATAAGAATAAGATTAGCGATTTGAATATTGTTGTTCGTAGTATTGTTGATATTCGCCACTTGTAATGCGATCCACCCAAGCCTCATTAGCCAAATACCAATCAACGGTTTTTTCAAGCCCTTCTTCAAATTGCAAAGAAGGTTTCCAACCTAATTCACGCTGTAGTTTTGATGAATCGATAGCATAACGCAAATCATGCCCTGCACGGTCAGTGACGTAAGTAATCAGTTTAGCTGATTCTCCATCTGTGCGCCCTAATTTACGATCCATTATTGAACACAACAAATGAATCAGATCATTATTCGTCCACTCATTATTACCACCAATATTGTAAGTGTCGCCATTTTTACCGGAATGGAAAATCACATCAATAGCACGTGCATGATCTTCAACAAACAACCAGTCGCGAATGTTTTCACCTTTACCGTAAATAGGGATAGGACGTTTATGTTTAATATTGTTGATAGCAAGCGGAATCAATTTTTCTGGGAAATGATGTGAACCATAATTATTTGAACAGTTGGAGATTACTACTGGCAAACCATACGTGTCGTGATAAGCGCGTACAAAATGGTCTGAAGACGCTTTACTTGCCGAATAGGGCGAGTGAGGATCGTATTTTGTAGTTTCCACAAAAAAAGTACCATCATTCTCCAAAGCACCATACACTTCGTCAGTTGAAACGTGATAAAAACGTTTCCCTTCCATCTGCTCTTTCCACAACTCTTTTGCTGCATGGAGTAAATTGCAAGTTCCCATCACATTAGTACGAATAAAAGCAAATGGGTCAGTGATAGAGCGGTCAACATGTGATTCAGCTGCTAAATGAATAACTCCATCTGGTTTATACTGAGCAAAAATAGCGGAAATGGTTTCATAATCGGTAATATCTGCCTTTACAAAAGTATAATTAGGAGATTTCGCTACATCAGTTAAATTCTCCAAATTGCCTGCATAAGTCAGAGCATCCAAATTAACAATTTGATATTCAGGATATTTATTAACAAATAAACGTACGACGTGTGAGCCAATAAAACCCGCACCACCAGTAATAATGATTGTTTTTTTCATGACAAAATTAAGAATTAAACATACAAGGTCGCAAAAGTAATACTTTTTGCTGGTATTAAAAAATTTTTTTAGTCCTAAACCCAATCAGGTACTGCGCTCTAAAAGAGCCATAACTATATTTCAACGTAAAAATTGCTTTCATATTGTAAGTAAGATGAGAAAATAATATAAAACAGCAGTAAAAAAGAATCCACAAGCTACTTGTAGGACTAAAAAAATAATAGTATCTTTGCAACCGCTTTTCGAGTAAAAGCATGTTTAGGTATTAATTTAACAAAAAACAAAACAAATGGCAACTAAAATTAGATTGCAAAGACACGGTCGCAAAGGGTATGCCTATTACCGCATTGTAATTGCTGACAGCCGTGCACCACGTGATGGTAAATTTATCGAACGTATCGGTTCGTACAACCCAAACACAAACCCTGCTACAGTTGATTTGAAATTCGACCGTGCATTGTATTGGGTAGAAACAGGTGCTCAACCAACTGACACTGTAAACACAATCCTTTCAAACGAAGGCGTATTGTTGAAAAAACACCTCCTTGGTGGTGTTCGCAAAGGTGCATTTGACGAAGCTACTGCTGAAAAGAAATTTGAAGCTTGGAAAGCTGAAAAAGCAAAAAACAACGAAGGCGTAAAAGCTAACGCTGCTACTGCCAAAGCGGCAGAAGCTAAAAAACGTTTAGAAGCTGAAAAAGAAGCTCACAAAGCTAAAGCTGCTGAGTTAGCAAAGAAAAAAGCTGAAGCTCTTGAAGCTCAAGTAGCTGCAGCAGCCGAAGAAGTTGCTACTCCTGAAGTAGAAGCTCCTGAAGCTCCAGTTGCAGAATAACATTCTACATCACAAAAAGAACAAAAGCCTGGAAGCAATTTCAGGCTTTTGTTTTTTTGGCGACTTCGTATATTTATAGTATATTTGCGCATGTTT
>JARKSE010000052.1 GCA_029974315.1 Paludibacteraceae bacterium
GGGGGGGGTAAAACCCTATAAATCAGGCGGTTATGTTGAGTGGAAGACGTTGGGAGAGATAGGGAAATTTTATGGTGGTTTATCGGGTAAGAATAAAGATGATTTTGAAAGTGCCGAAAGAAATGCAAAATATATAGCCTATATGAATATCTTTTCAAATATTAAAGTAAATACAAATGTTGATACTTTTGTTTTGGTTAAAGAAAATGAAATTCAAAATAAAATAATTAAAGGCGATATCCTTTTTACAGGTTCATCAGAAACAGTTGATGAATGTGGAATGTCCTCAGTTTTGACTACTGAAAAAAATGAAGATGTTTATTTGAATAGCTTCTGTTTTGGACTTCGATTGAACGATGAATATAGTACTAAAATACTACCTGATTTTTCCAAATTTATATTTAGATCTTATGCTGTAAGAAAACAAATCATTAAAACTGCAAGTGGAGTTACTCGATATAATATTTCTAAAAAACGAATGGAAAAAGTATCAATCCCCATTCCCCCGCTCACAGAGCAAGAACGTATTGTTTCCATATTAGATAAATTTGAAGAAATGGTAAACAAATCACTGCCCGAAGAAATAGAAGCACGCAGAAAACAATACGAATATTACAGAGAGAAATTATTAACATTCGGGACAGCGGGTTTCCCAACCCGCTGAAACATACAAAGCAAAAATTTCACACGGTACATTGCGGTTCTACATCGCATTGTGCATAAAACAAACACCAAAAAATCTTTAATTCGTGTAATTTGCCTTAAATTCGTAAAATTCGTAATATTATGTACAACATCGTAGCAGAAAACCCCGAAAGCACCGTAGTTGCCGAATATCAACCCATTCTGCGCAAAGCAACAGCCTATCAAACAGAAGCCGAACTCGAAAAAGCATTTATAGAGCAACTTCGTTTGCAGGCGTATGAATACCTGCCAATCACATCAGAAAAAGAGTTGATTGAAAACCTGCGTATCCAATTAGAAAAACTGAACAACTACACGTTTACCGATGAAGAATGGAACGACTTTTTTACCCAAAAAATAGCCAACAAAAACTACGACATTGAAGACAAAACACATATCATTCAAGAAAGTCACATCCAATCCTTTGTCAAAAAAGACGGCACAACCAAAAACATACACCTGATTGACAAAGAAGACATCCACAACAACCACTTGCAAGTCATTAATCAGTATGAAACACCCAAAGGGGAAAAGGGACAACGTGCCAATCGCTACGATGTAACACTACTTGTAAACGGTTTGCCACTTGTGCATATCGAACTCAAACGCCGTGGCGTGGATCTGAAAGAAGCTTTTAATCAAATTAACCGATACAGTCGCGATAGCTTTTGGGCAAGTAGCGGACTATTTGAATATGTACAGTTGTTTGTAATTTCAAACGGTACATATACCAAGTATTACAGCAACACAACACGCACTACCCACATCAAAGAAGTAAATTCAAGCAAACCCAAAAAAGGGAAAAGGAGTAGTAACAGTTACGAATTTACATCGTGGTGGGCAGACGGTAATAACAAGCCTATTGTCGATTTGGTCGATTTTTCCCGCACCTTTTTTTCCAAGCAGTCCATTCTGAACATTTTGACTAAATACTGCGTATTTACACAAGACAAAATGTTGTTGGTTATGCGTCCCTATCAAATTGTAGCCACCGAAAGAATTTTGGGAAGAATAAACGTGGCAAACAACTATAAAACTTATGGTTCAATAAAAGCGGGCGGGTATATTTGGCACACTACCGGAAGCGGTAAAACACTTACTTCATTTAAAACGGCACAGATAGCCAGTAAACTGTCCTTCATTGATAAAGTGCTATTTGTGGTTGATAGAAAAGACCTTGACCACCAAACAATGCGTGAGTATGATAAATTTGAAAAAGGGTCGGCAAATAGCAATACAAGCACCAAAATTCTGAAAAAACAGTTGGAAGACCCCAAGTCAAAAATCATTATTACTACCATTCAGAAGCTATCCATTCTTGTGGATAAATACAAAAAACATGAGATTTATAGCAAGCCCGTAGTGATTATTTTTGACGAGTGCCACCGTTCACAGTTTGGCGAAATGCACAAAGCTATTCGCAAATCTTTCAAAAAATACTTTTTATTCGGATTTACGGGAACGCCTATTTTTGCCGTAAATGCAAGCAGTAGCAGTAATTTTTTAAGCACTACCGAGCAAGTATTTGGCGATAAACTTCACACATACACCATTGTCGATGCTATCAACGACAAAAACGTTTTACCTTTCCGCATTGATTACATCAGCACAATGCGAGAAGATGAAAACATCCAAGATGAAAAAGTCTATAATATAGACCGTGAAAAAGCATTGGCATCACCCGAAAGAATAGCTAAAATAGTAACCTACATTCTCGAACGCTTCGACCAAAAAACAAAAAGAAACAGCACATACAGATTGAAAGAGAGACGATTGGCAGGATTTAATTCAATATTTGCTGTATCGTCTATTGAAGTAGCCAAAAAATACTACTTAGAGTTTCAAAAACAAATGGCAGCACTGCCAAGTGACAAAAGACTGAAAGTAGCAACCATTTTTAGCTATGCGGCAAATGAAGAGATTGATGGAATTTTAGACGATGAAAACCCTGAAAATACCGATAAACTTGATAAAAGTTCAAGAGACTTTTTGGAGAGTGCCATTGATGATTACAACAAAATGTTTAGTAGCAATTTTGACACGTCAAGCAAAGGATTCCAAGGGTATTATGTAGATGTTTCCGAAAAAGTGAAAGACCGTGAGTTGGACTTGCTTATTGTAGTAAATATGTTCCTGACAGGATTTGACGCTACCACGCTCAACACGCTTTGGGTGGATAAAAATTTACGGTTACACGGTTTGTTGCAGGCTTATTCTCGTACCAATAGAATTCTAAATTCCGTGAAAACTTTCGGTAACATTGTCTGTTTCCGAAATTTGGAAGAAGCCACCAATGAAAGTATTGCCCTTTTCGGAGACAAAGAAGCAGGCGGTGTCGTACTCTTAAAACCATTCGATGATTATTACTACGGATATATAGAAACCGACTTTGACAAAGGCACAAAGAAAGAAACACCCGGCTACAAAGATTTAGTTGAAGAACTGTTGGAAAAGTTCCCGATAGGACAAATGATTATAGGCGAGCAGGCACAAAAAGAGTTCATAAAGCTCTACGGTTCCATTCTAAAATATCAAAACATACTCACAACCTTTGATGAATTTGTAGGCAAAGAAATTCTATCGGAAAGAGATGTACAAGACTATCACAGCATGTACATAAATCTTTATCAGGAGTTTAGAAAAACAAACAGAGGCGACAGCGAAAATATCAATGATGATATAGTTTTTGAAATGGAATTGATTAAGCAAGTAGAAATCAATATCGATTATATTTTACAGCTTATTCGCCAATATCACGAAGGAAACTCTACCGATGTGGAAATCATAGTGTCTATCAGCAAAGCAATAGATTCAAGTGTTGAACTTCGCAGTAAGAAAGACCTTATTGAAAACTTTATTGATTCGCTGACACCTACATCCGATGTCGATGAAGATTGGCACACTTACATCAGAAAGAAAAAAGACGAAGAGTTTGACAAAATCATTGAAGAAGAAAAACTGAACAAAGCAGAAGCCATAAAATTCATTGACAATGCGTTTAGAGATGGTTATGTACAAGAAACAGGCACAGCATTAGCAAAGGTCTTGCCACCCGTTTCACGTTTTACGTCCACAGGTGAAAGAACCAAAAAACGTGAAACGGTTCTTGCTAAAATTAAAGAGTTTTTCAACCGTTTCTTTGATATCATTGGTCATTCATAAAGCACATTGCAGTTAGAATCCGCATTGTGCATAAATGAAGAACAGCAAAAAGACCAACCAAAAAGTTAATTTGGTTTCTTCAGAACAAATTTTACAAACTATTCCCAATCGTTTTTTAGTGTTTGTTCGCAGAATTATTTTCGGAAAGGCGGCTTAATAATCACCGCTTTTGGTATATGTATTTGCATATAAAATTATTTATTTCCTTGTTTTTATATGTTTTCAAATATAATTTTATATCTTTGCATCAAAATAACTGCAAAAGCATATAATTATGACATTGAGTTTAGCTGCATTTGTTAAGACAAAACGCAAAGAAGCCAATCTTACTCAGCAAGAGTTTGCTGATAGAGCAGGAGTGGCACTTACCGTTGTTCGGAAAATAGAAC
>JARKSE010000054.1 GCA_029974315.1 Paludibacteraceae bacterium
TCAGACCTATACACTGAATAAAGTAAATCCTGTATCAAGCTTGCCAATTACATACACCTTTTCAGATGAATCAATTTTAAAATTAGATGCCAACAATAAATTAGTATTTTTACAAGTAGATACAGTTGTAACCATTACCGCCACTTGTGCTGGTAACGAAAATTACCTCGATGCAGAACCTATTATAAAAACCATTCGTATTTTTAAAGGATTACCAGTTCTCACACTGCCAACTGCTGGCGACACCATTTATTTTGGTCAAAAATTAGGTTTGATACCTTTAATTGGTGGCTGTGCAAAAGACCTGAGTGGCGACACAATAAAAGGTGCATTTAGATGGAGAAACTATCTGGAAGTACCAAATGCAGGCAATCCTGTATTATGTGCCGTTACATTTATCCCTGAAAATAGTGCGGTTTATGGAGATGTTTCAGATTTCATTCCAGTGATTATACTCAAATTGCCACAAACTTTAGAATGGACTATGCCCGACAGCATCGGGATACTCGATAGCATTACACTCGACGCACGTGTACCATCGGGATTAAAAATTAGTTACAGCCTCACAGGTGATGGTACAAGCTACGCATCAATCGGTGCGAATAACGAACTAAAATTAACTGCCACCACAGCAGCTCTAGGAAAATCGTTAACCATTACCGCTTGGCAAGTTGGCAACCATAATTATTTGCCATCCGACACTGTTTCTTACACAGTCGTGATTCGCAAAACGATAGCCGACTTCTTCGCTGCCACAGAACCAACAGAATATGGCAAACAATTAAATGACATTGTCGTTTATGTTGATCATAATGTATCAGGAACTTGGAGTTACGACGACACAAGCATTACAATATTAGACGCTTGTCATTACAATCTGTCGGCTACGTTTAAGCCAACTAATCTGGAACTGTGCGATTCTAGTCACGTTGAAATTCCTGTAAACATCACCGCCATTCCAACTACGATTAACACGATACCTACAGCTAGTGCTTTAGTAGAAGGACAAGCACTCGCACAAGCAAACTTAACAGGCGGCAGTGCTAGTGTAGCTGGAACATTTATGTGGAAAAAAGCAACTATGGTTCCTCCAGTTGGTGAAAATCAAGAATTTGATGTAATATTTACGCCCGATTCGAAAAATTACGCAACAGCGACGTGTAAAGTGACTGTAACTGTCACAGCTAAACCGTAATAATCAGGCATTAATTAATTTACAGAACATTAAAAGACAAAAATGAAAACAACTATATTTGGTCGTATGAATAGACAGAAAACAGTGATTGTGTCTTGTTTATTGGCGTTAAGTACCAGCCTATTTGCACAGCAACTACCAGATGCAGGTTTTGAGAATTGGAGTGGTTCATTCAACGGAGACGCTCAACTAGTCAATTGGAATGGATCCAACGTGACACAGGCAGGCTTTAAATTTACATTTTTATATCAAGATGCAGGACGCACTGGTGGCAAATGTGCGCGCATTGCAGATAAAGAAGTAGGTGCAGCGGGTATCACGGAACCAGCTCCTGGCTATATGGCACTCGGTCAACCATGGAGTTATTTGGAAAGTATCACTAAAATTGGTGAAGCAACTGCAGGAACAGATGGTGGTATCAGCTTTACATTTCGTCCCGATACGATGGCTGTATGGATTAAACGTACAGGAAACAATACCGACAAAGAATATTACAACGTACTCTTCTATTCGTGGAAAGGCAATTCTATTGGAACGAGTTATACAGGGAAAAATGGAGGTTGTACGTCTACGATGCACACCAATGAAGAATCGGATATTCGACAAGCCTTGAATGGAAATACTTGTAATACCAGTACTTTCGCCACTCAAATTGCAGAAGGTTGGGTTAAAGAGAAAAAAACGTATGGCGATTGGACGCGCATTAAGGTGCCGATTTACTATATGGATGACGAAAAACCATCGATGTGTAACGTTATTTTATCAGCAGGTAACTACCCTAATTTCCGAGCAAATAGCGGACTTTATCCAGGCAATACACTTTACGTAGATGATATAGAGTTAATATATAGTTCTGCTATTAACGAATTGTATGTTAACAATAAAAAGTGGGCGGGGTTTGATCCAAACTTAAATCACGGCGAAGAACAAACCTACGCATTAGGTCTGGGCGTTACCACTGTACCAACTATTTCAGGGAAACGTGGTTCAGGTTCTATAACCAACGCGAAAGGAACATCAGCTAGTTTTACAGGACGCACGCTTTCTGGCAATGAAATCACCATCACCAACGCTACGGAAGTGGGCGGAACTGCTGGTAAAAATATCACTACAATTGTGGTAAAAGCCGAAGATAACTCGTCTACTTCCACATACAAAATCAAATTTGTAGCAGAACAATCAACTAATTGCCGTCCATCTAACATCACCTACAACGTAGCAGGAACCACTACGAGTGTTCCTAATTTCAGTGGATTTGTAACCAGTTACAATGTAGAGTTACCATACGGAACAGCAGCCATTCCAACTATTGAAGCCATTAAAGGAGACGATGGACAAGAGTTTGTGTACACACAACCAGCCACATTACCAGGAACAGCCACTGTAAAAGTGACGGCAGCTGACAAAAATTATTCGGCCACATACACCATTAACTTCTCGGTTGGTCAACTAGATGACAATAAACTAACAGACATCAAAATTGGTGGTAATTCATTACCGGGCTTTTCACCTACCAAAACGAGTTACACAGTAGAAATGCCACTAGGCACTACAACCTTACCAACCATTGAGCCTATTTCGGCGTATGCTACAGGCATACAAACCATTACAACCGAAAATACAGTAACAATTGCTGGTGAAACTTGTACGGGAACTTACAATATTTCGGTAAAAGCACCAGGCAACGCTACGGTTCGTATTTACAAATTATCATTCAAAATCACAGCATCTACCTACTCATATTTAAAAGACATAAAAATTGGCGGCACTTCTATGGAAGGATTTGATCCTACCACGCTGGCTTATGCTTATGTTCTACCTCAAGGAACCACCGTATTACCAACCATTGAGGCCGTGAAAGGCGATGCGTACCAACAAACCCCAGTCATCGAAACTGGCGGTGTAGATGGTGTTACAAAAATTACGGTTACAGCAGCAAGTGGTGCTCAAAGCATTTATCGAATTACCTTTAGTGCTCCAAAATCATCCAATGCGCTGTTGCAGGATTTGAAAGTAAATGGCACCACACTGCCTAATTTCGATCCTAATACACTCACCTACAACTACGAATTCCCTATTGGAACAACCAATTCACCAACAGTAACTTATACAGCAGGCGATGCTTTCCAAACCATTACAAAAACGGATGGAGGATTGAACGGTTCCACGCGTATTATTGTACAAGCACAAAATGGTACTGTCAAAACATACGTTATAAACTTTTCGGTAGCGCGTGCGGATAACACAACCTTGTTGGACATAAAAATTGGCGGTGTAAGTATTCCAAACTTCGATGCTAACACCTACAACTATACCTATAAATTGGAACGTGGAACAACCACTCTTCCTGCCATCACATACACCGCACACGACGAATTCCAGACTATTACCGTGCGTAACGGTGGCATTGATGGCGAAACAAAAATTATCGTAAAATCACAAGTTGGCACATCCGCCACTTATGTCATCACATTCTCTGTTGACATATCGTCAAATGCTTCATTACAAGGTATTTTTGTTGGTGGAACAGCACTAAACGGTTTTAATGCAAACGTTTTCAATTACAACTATGAGTTACCAATCGGTACAACCACGTTGCCCGCCATTACTTGGACGGCAGGCGATGCCTACCAAACAATTACCAAAACAGATGGTGGACTCACTGGCACATCATCTATCGTAGTACGTTCGGAAGATGGGACAAAAACGAATACTTACCGTATCACATTTGCGGTGGCACAAGCTAACAACACCACACTTAACGACATTCAAATAGGTGGCGTAAGCATTGCAGGTTTTCAACCAAACACACTGGAATATAGTGTAATGCTTGAACGTGGAACAACTGTTTTACCACCAATAACCTACACACTACACGACGAATGGCAAAAAGTCCGTATAATTTCTGCAGGTGTTTCAGGTGATACACGTATCGTAGTTACGGCTCAAACTGGCGCAACTAATACGTATATTATCCATTTTTCAGTAGATAAATCTACTATTTGCCATTTATCAGACATTCAAATAGGAAACATTTCACTGATAGACTTCAATTCAACTGTATTGAATTATAATTACACATTAAAAAGTGGAACCACTACTCTGCCTGAAATTACTTATACCAAAGGTGACGAAGCACAAAAAGTAATTCTAACAAAAGGTGGTATAAACGGTGTTACTACTTTACGTGTTATAGCCGAAAGTGGCGCTGAAGCCACTTATACAATCAACTTTACCGTTGAAAAATCTGAAAATGCTTT
The DNA here is from genome assembly GCA_029974315.1 of Paludibacteraceae bacterium. Lineage (GTDB taxonomy): Bacteria > Bacteroidota > Bacteroidia > Bacteroidales > Paludibacteraceae > W0P28-013. The sequence goes on from JARKSE010000054.1 coordinate 4,456, forward strand.
CTTGAAAAACATTTTTATCAATGATGTTGCTATTAATAACTTTGATAAAAACGTATTCAATTATACTTATCGTTTGAAACCAACGGAAACAAGCTGTCCTAAAATATCGGTAGAAAAAGATTTAGGACAAAGTGTTTCTATTTCTAAACCAATACTTACAGGCGATGTGCGTATTGTTGTAACACCTGAGAGCGGTGGTAGCAACACATACACCATCAAAATAATGTATGATTTATCGGATAATACTGCACTTAATGCACTTCAAGTTGGCGGAGAATTAATCGCAGGATTTACAAGTGATAAATTCGAATACACTTACAATTTACCTACGGGTACACAAACGCTTCCTGCAATTACTTATACTGCAGGCGAAATGAGTCAAGAGATAGCCGTTACCAAAGGCGATACCACTTATGTACGTGTAGAAGCAGCCGATGGTTCTGAAAGTGTTTATACAATTTATTTCAACTATGAAAAATCTAATAACGCTCATTTGGCAGACATCAAAGTAGGTGGCATTTCATTATCTAGTTTTAATGCCAATACGTTAGAATACGACTATGAATTAACTGATGGAACAACAAGTTGTCCAACAGTAGAAGCTGTTAAAGGCGATGTAACTCAACAAGTTTCCATTGTAAAACCCACTCTGACAGGGCATTGTGACATTAAAGTGCTTTCTGAAACAGGTATAGAAACACTTTATACCATTAATTTTTATTTTAACAAATCGACAGTAAGCACATTAACTGCACTAAAAGTAGATGGTACTAATATACTTGAAAATGGTAAATTAGACTACAACTATCAATTAACGGCTGGTACAACTGTATTGCCAACCATCGAATATGAAAAAGGCAATGCAAAACAAACGGTAACTACTTTAACTAACGGAGTTAATGGTAAAACATCGGTTATTGTAAAAGCTGAAAATGGAAATGTAACAACTTATACTATCAATTTTGCAGTCACTCAATCGAATGTAGCAAAACTGCAATCTATCCATTTAGATGGCGTAGCATTAGCAGGATTTGATCCAAATACATTCGATTACCTTCACACATTAGCTTTTGGTGCAACACAGGCACCTATAATTACAGCTACTGGCGCAGAACCAACACAGCAAATCACAGTTATAGACGCTCCTTCATTAGAAGGAACAGCACATATCAAAGTTGTGGCACAAGATGGTACTGTTGGAACTTATAGTATTAAATTTACTAACACAATACAAACTAACGTCACACTCAAAAATATAGCTGCTAACAATACAACTATTACTGGTTTTGATCCAAACAAAACTGACTATACCATTGAGTTAGAATCAGGTACAGCAGCTCCTTCTATCACATACGAAGCGTACGATTCTACGCAAGTAATTGCTGTGGCAGATGCAGGATTGAAAGGCACAACCATAGTTGTTACTGCACAAAATGGCGATCAACGTCGATATACTATAAACTACACTGTGCTACCAAGCAGCAATGCTTTATTATCTAATTTACAGCTATATAACGGTAATGAATTTGAATCTTTAGCTGGTTTTACTACAAACACAGCAGAGTACACGCATTCATTAGAATGGCGTACAAAACACGTTCCTGCTATTCATCCAATATCGGCACATGCAGGACAAACTGTAACTATCCACTACGGAGCGGTTAATGACACTACCCGAGTACATGTGGTTGCAGAAGATGGTACGTCTAAAGACTATGCCATCTATTTCCCTGTTGTAAAATCGAGTGTTGCAACGTTAAGTGATCTTTCTATTGATGATGCCGAATTGTATCCAGCCTTTGAAGCGACTGAATTTAACTATGTAGCTACATTGGATTATGGAACAACAAGCATTCCTGCTATTCGCTGGACACAAGGCGAAGATTTTGGCAAACAACTTATTGAACAAAAAGTTCAAATTATCGCTCCAAGCTTACAAGATACAGCTCATGTGGTTGTAACTGCTGAAGACGGAACACAGAAAACTTACAACATTACCTTTGTGGTACGTGAAAGTGGGAAACCAAACGTATTACAATCTATTTTTGTAGATAAATATCATTTTGATGGAACTACTACTCAAACTGAATTCCAAGTAGAATTACCATTTGGTGCAACAACTATGAGTACTATCAATGTGGTAAAAACCTATCCTGAGCAAACTGTTTTAATCGACAATGGAGGCATTTATGCAAAAACTATTATCACGGTAAAATCGAACCAACAAGGCGTGGCTGATGCTGTTTATACACTTATTCCAACTATTGCTAAACCACAAGCTGCATTGGAAAATATCATTATAAATGGAACTCCGATTAGCGATTTTAATCCTTATAAATATCAATACATCGTTAATGTAGACAATGGCGAAGGCGAGGTTCCTACATTGGAATACACACATAACAGCACTACTTCAGTTATTGAAGATTTTGCGACAGGTGTTAAGAGTTCTACGATTACAGTAACAGGAAAAGATGACAGCAGTAGTAATACATACAAAATCGTCTATTACTACACCAATGACGTACTTCCTAACGGCGAATTTGTCAATTGGACCAATGCTGAAATTTACACAGCTGCTAAAAAACCAACAGGTTGGACAACCATTGCAGACGCAGTAGATGCTACAGATATCAAAAGTAATGCAACTATTTTTGGTCTGCCAATCGGTAGCTTGATTACGGTGGGAACTTACACGCCTGATGCTGCCATAACACAATCTGGCGATAGAGTTCGCTTAAGAACTATCTATAATAGCTCGCTCAAAGGCTCAATTCCTGGTTTAATTACATTGGGCGAAATTGCTGCTAAATTAGGCATGGAATCTACCACAACCGACGTATCGGGCGGTATTTTATTCCGCAATACGCCTGATATGGTGTCGATGCGCTATCAACCTGTTTCAAAATCGAATGTTACAGGATCACACTTTGTCTATTCGCTCAATAACGGCGCATACAAAAAAGAGTTTACCGATAACAATTTTAACAATAGTTGGAAAATTATCGATTTACCTTTATTAGATAATTTAGTAGAAGCACCAACCATGATGAATATCATCATCAATAGCTGCGAGGCAGAAAACTCAAGTTCTTTGTCGAACAATGCTTCTTCTGAAATGTTTGTTGATTGGATTCGCTTGTCGTACAACAGTAAAATTGCTAAGATTTTAGTCAATGGTAAAGCAACTAAAGGCTTTAGAGGCAAATATGATGGTGGTTGGGTACAAGCCGTTAATGTTGATGCCGAATTACAAGGTGAACCAACCCTAACTTTTGTAGGTGAAGTGGCCGACCAAGAATACAGTTATTATTTTGATGAAGAAGTGGAAAACTGTAGTGGCTCGAAAACACGCGTTGCCTACATTACATCTAAAGCAGAAGATGGAACACTAAGTCAGTATATCGTCAACTTAAATCGTCCATATTCCACTAATGCCAACTTAATGGGCATTATGGTAAATGACGAGACTGTAGCTGGTTTTACACCAACTACAACGACTTACACCATTGTAACAAACCCACTGTATGTACCTGACATCATGGCTATACGTGGCAACATGCATCAAACCATTACATACGATACTATTTCCAACAACTTAGCGGTAATCAAAGTAACCGCTGAAAATGGTACTGAAAAAACATATACATTGCATTTTGTAAAAGCAATGAGTGCTGATGCAACATTGAAAAATATCACCATAGAAGGCGTTACTGATTTTGCATTCGTAGCAGATAAAATCAATTATGTTGTACAATTACCAGCTGAAACAGGATTACCTAATGTAACGTTCGAAAAACAAAGCGACGGACAACTTGTGGATATGATGGTTGATACCGTTACTACACTATTGACCACTGCCGAAAATGGAACAGATACAAAAACTTACACAATTACATTTGAATTTGGCAATTTACCAACTACATCAGGTAAATTAACAGAAATAAAAATAGATGGAATTCCTGTAAGTGGTTTTAATAAAGATAATGCCAATTATGAAAGCACTAAGCGAGCTTCAGTCGATTTTGTACGAGAATTTGATGCTGATACTGTTACGCAAATTATCACCGCTGACTCCATCGTTTGGCACGTGTCAGGTGGAATACGTCATGATTATAAGCTAATCTTTACCAAAACATTATCAAATTCTGTATTGTTAAAAACAATCCTTGTAGGTAATGACACATTAGACATATTCCATAGTTATGAAACTGATTATGAAATAACAAGTGATACTATAGACAACATACAAGCTGTTTATGCCGAAGCAGGTCAAACCATTGAGGCAGAATTTGAATTAGGCGATACTGATTATCATGGTACATTCAAATTCTTAATTACAGCTCCCGATGGCATCACTAAAGACTCTACAATGGTACGTGTTAGACGTCAAAAATCAAATAGTGGAAAATTAAGCGCTATTTTACTGAATGATGAAGTTATACGTATCAATGGAACTGGTTATAATTCTAACATAAATTTCAACGCCGACAGCACACAATACGTCATTACATTGCCATGTACGAATCCAAAACTGGTAAATCCTAAAATGCCAAATATCCAAGCGACAGCTGGTGCTAACGGACAACATATCACTATTGAACAAAATGGTATCAACGCCACATCATATATCGTAGTGAGACCAGAAAATGGTTCGGTAGCAAATGAAATGAGTTACGAATTGGTAGTGGTTGCAGCTAAATCCAACAACAATAACTTAGCGAACATCGTTGTCAATGGCGAATCTGTAACAGGTTTCCAAGTTGATAATTTGAACTATAGTATTGATTTGGCTAATAACAGCTTGCCTACCGTAGAGTTTGTTACAGAAGATCAATTCTCAACAGTAACGGCTCTCGTGTTACAAGACTCTGCTCTACTTATTGTAAAAGCAGAAGATGGAACCGAAAAAACCTATTGTGTGAAATTTAACATCACGCCTATCTCAAACGATGCAACATTGAGTGATTTGACTGTTAACGGAACAAGTGTATCAGGCTTCAGTGGTAATTTGTTAAATTACAACCTCACACTAGCACAAGGTACAACTACACTTCCAAACATCGAGGCATTTAAAGCACACGATGGTCAAACGCTTAACATTATCAAAAATGGCGTAAGCGATACTACCTTCGTTCAAGTTACCGCCGAAGATGGCGTAACTACCCAAACGTATAAAATAGCGTTTAATGTAACCAAATCGAATAATGCTGATTTGGTAGGGATTTCGGTAAACTACCAACCTATTTCCACATTTGATGCTAACAACTTACGTTATCACGTGGTATTGCCAACTACAATGACACCAAATGTTATTGGCGTGAAAGCAGAAGGAGTACAACGTATTGACAAAACGATTTACGGTGCCGATTCTGTTTATCTCAAAGTGACTGCCGAAGATGGAATAACTACCAAAACTTATGTGGTCACGTTTGAAGTACAGGCTGCCCAAAATGCTTATTTAGGAGGTTTACTATTAGATGACGTCAGCATCGAAGGCTTTGACGCTAACATCTTGAATTACGTAGTTACTTTGCCTGCAGGTTCTACGGTTACACCAGAAGTTACAGCTATTAGTGGTAGCAATGGACAAAACATCATTATCACCAACAACGGTGTACGCGATACAACTACCATTGTAGTAACCGCACAAGATGGTATTACAACACTCACTTATACCGTATTCTTCGCTGTAGAATTGTCTGACATCGACACGTTGAGTATGATAAACTTGGACGGCGATCCGTTAGCTAATTTTGATGCGAACACTACGGTGTATAATATTTCACTACCTGTAGGAACTCGCACGTTCCCTGTTATCACCTGGGAAAAAGGCGAGCGCATGGAACATACTGTACTCGACACTGTGAATATCACCAAATATGAAGCCACGTTCAATATCCGTGTTGAATCTGAGAAATTCCACGCCACAGGAATCGGTAATTCACGTACCTACAGCGTTAAATTTACTATCGAAAAATCGTCTATTGATACCTTAGCAATGATTTATGTGAATGGTGATTCAATAGACAATTTCCAAGGTAACACTTTGCGCTACAATATCGTATTATCTGTAGGTACACGTGTGTTGCCAACTATTGAACACAGCCTGGCCGATACATTACAAACAGCTGTTATAGAAATTGTTGACGCCAATCTTTCAGATTACACGGCACAAACAAATATCAAAGTAACAGCAGAAAACGGCAGCCAAAAAATATATGAAATACACTTTACAGTAGAAAAATCAACAATTGACACATTGAAAAACTTAACTATCAATGGTTTGAGTATTACTACAACAGGTGTAAATTATACTGCAGATAAAGCATTTAATGGAACTACGTTTGAATATCACGTACAATGGGCTATCGGTTCGGCTAAAAATCCGTTACCTGAAATTACATACGAAGTGGGCGACAGTTTACAAACAGCCCAGCCTCAAACCATAACCGTAAACTCTTTGAGCGACACCATTTCGATCGTAGTAACTGCCGAAAACGGCAATAGCAACACCTATATTATTTATCAAGAATTGCTCCATTCAGACGTTAATACATTGGCAATGATTTATGTAAACGATGCTCCATTAGCAACATTTAATGCCGATACGCTCACATACAACATAACTCTGCCAGTAGGAACACGCCATTTACCAAAAATCGAATTCGACAAAGGTGATGTTTGGCAAACAGCCGTATTGGACACTATGTTAACTGATAAATACACATCAAAATTTGCAATTAACGTAACAGCTGAAAGTGGAAAACAACGCACTTACACCCTGAATTTTACAGTAAAAAAATCAGCTGTCGACACATTGTCGATGATTACCATCGATGGTTTACCACTCGCTGGATTCAACTCGCAAGTAGGAGTGTACAACTACACGTTACCAATTGGTACAAGCGAACTTCCTGCTGTGGCTTATGAACTGGGCGATACATTACAAAAAGTTCAGGCAACCAGCCATGGTGTAAATGGTGCGTATAGCATAACAGTTACGGCTGAAAATGGAAAACAAAACGTGTATGTTATAAACTTTACCGTTGCAAAATCAAATAATGCGTATTTGAGCAACATTTTCTACAACGCTACACAAGCAGTCGACAATTTCGATGAAGAGTTATTTAACTACATCATCAAATTGCCATACGGCACCGTAGAAATACCAAGTATCACAATTGAAAAAGGTGATCCTGGACAACGTGTAGAAATTACGCAAGCTACAACATTACAGGATACAGTAGTCATCACTGTTAAGGCAGAAGACAACGTAACTACAGCAACGTACAAAGTTACGTTCGAACTCTTAAAATCCGATAATGCACTATTGAATATGATCTATTTGAATGGTGAAAAAATAGATAGTTTAGCAACTGGGTTCACAACCAATATCAATTTTGCTCCTGAAGCATTTGAATATAACATCGAATTACCATTTGGTACTACAACTCTACCAACTATCACTTGGGAAGGGCAAGTAACAGATTACAAATCGATTACATTAGTAACTAGTGGCATTAATGGAACTGCAATGATTACTGTTGTGTCAGATGACGAATCTAACACCAATGAATACCATTTGACATTTAGTGTAGCCAAATCAAGCAACAATAAGTTAGCTAATCTATTAGTGAACGGTGTAACAATCGAAGGTTTCCATTCAGATTCTTTAAACTACACCATTGTTTACCCTATCGGAACAGATTCTGCGGCACTTATTACTGCTACTGATATAACTTATATTGCGGGTGACTCTGTACAAACGGTAGTGGTATCACAATCGGAACCAACTACAATTTTAGTAACAGTTACAGCAGAAAATGGTGTTACACAGGTTTACGTTATAAATCTTGAAATTGCACGTTCCAACTATCCACTTCTAAAAGATATCAAATTAGATGGCGTGTCATTGAAAGGATTTGAGCCCAACGTGTTTGAGTACACATTCTTACTATTCAATGGAAAACCAATTCCAGAAATAGAAGCTGTAAAAGGTCAAAAATCACAAACTGTACAGATTACAATTAATCCTGTAGGCGAATTAACTTACATTTTCGTAACCGCTGAAGATGGCACGGAAGCAGTTTACAAAATTGATTTCCGCTACTCTACACTTAATCCTGGAGATGCTCCAACCAAAGATGATGTGTACTGGATGCCACTTGGTAGCGGAACGTACAAAGCAAGTTCATCACGCAACAACGTAAAAGTTGCTATCTTTACACCTGCTGGTCAATTAGTTGAAATGCGTGACGTCCCCGTAGCCGATCCAAATGATAACATTAAAGAAGAAGGTTCGGCGGGTGCAGTATTCAATTTCTCACGCTTAGGTAAAGTACTGATTTACGTATTCTACTTCAATGATAAAGAAATTGTAATTCAAGGTAAATTTATTTATTAATAAAATTCCATATTAAAAAAAAGGTCAGAACATACATTCTGACCTTTTTTATTATGCACCACAGATAAAGTCGTAACTTTTTGTTATCTTTGCAACCTTAAAAACTATATAAAAATAAGATTTATAAGATGTTTGAAAGTTTAAGTGAACGCCTCGAACGCTCGTTCAAAATACTCAAAGGGCAAGGTAGAATTACCGAAATCAACGTAGCCGAAACGTTAAAAGATGTACGTAAAGCACTTTTAGATGCTGACGTCAATTATAAAGTTGCAAAAACGTTTACCGACAATGTCAAAGCGAAAGCGCTTGGACAAAACGTATTACTTGCTGTTCGTCCTAACGAAATGATGGTCAAAATCGTACATGATGAGTTAGCACAACTCATGGGTGGCGAACACGTGGATATCAATATCAAAGGAAATCCTGCTGTTATTTTAATGTCGGGATTACAAGGCTCTGGTAAAACTACATTCTCGGGCAAATTAGCCAATATGCTCAAAACTAAACGTGGTAAAAAACCTTTATTAGTTGCTTGCGACGTCTATCGTCCTGCTGCAATTGAACAATTGCACGTAGTGGGCACACAAATTGGCGTACCTGTATATAGCAAAATCGATAATAAAAATCCTGTTGATATTGCACAAAACGCTATCAAACAAGCTAAAAAAGACGGTAACGATGTTGTGATTATTGACACCGCAGGTCGTTTGGCAGTAGATGAACAGATGATGAACGAAATAGCTGCTATCAAAGCTGCTATTGAGCCACATGAAATTTTGTTTGTGGTCGATGCCATGACTGGACAAGATGCCGTAAACACAGCAAAAGAATTCAACGACCGCTTAAACTTTGATGGTGTTGTGCTGACCAAACTTGATGGCGACACACGTGGTGGTGCTGCGCTCTCTATTCGTGCGGTGGTTGACAAACCAATTAAATTTGTTGGTACGGGCGAAAAAATGGAAGCCATAGACCTCTTCCACCCTGCTCGTATGGCAGATCGTATTTTAGGCATGGGTGATATTGTATCGTTGGTAGAACGTGCACAAGAGCAGTTTGACGAAGAAGAAGCACGCAAACTTTCGAAGAAAATTGCCAAAAATCAATTTGACTTCAACGACTTTATGGGACAAATCCAACAAATCAAGAAAATGGGTAATCTCAAAGATTTAGCTTCTATGATTCCCGGCGTTGGTAAAGCCATTAAAGATGTTGATTTAGACGATAAATCATTTGCTGGCATCGAAGCGATTATTCAGTCGATGACACCGTACGAACGTGAAAATCCAGCATCACTCAACAGTAGCCGTAAAAATCGCATCGTAAAAGGTTCTGGTCGAGATATTCAAGAGGTAAATCGTCTCTTGAAACAGTTCAACGAGATGCAAAAAATGATGCGTATGGTTCAAAAACAAAAAATGCCTAAACTTAAACGCTAACCATGCAACTGATTGACGGGAGAAAAATAGCCTATGAACTTAAGCAAGAAATTGCTCTGGAAGTTCAACAAATGCGTGCCGAAGGCAAAAAAGTACCGCATTTGGCTACTATTCTCGTAGGTCACGATGGCGGCAGCGAAACCTATGTAGCGGGCAAACTCAAAGATTGTGCCGAATGTGGTTTTAAATCGACGCTCATTCGTTACGAAAACAATGTGACCGAAACGGAATTACTTGCTCAAATAGACGCACTAAATGAAGACGATGATGTAGACGGTTTTATTGTACAACTCCCTCTGCCTGAACACATTTCAGAAGCAAAAATAATTGAATCAATCGATTATCGTAAAGATGTAGACGGTTTTCATCCTGTCAACGTTGGACGCATGACTATTGGATTACCTTGTTATATTCCAGCCACGCCAAACGGTATTTTAGAACTATTTAAACGTTATAAAATTGATACTTCTGGCAAAAAATGTGTGGTGCTAGGCCGCAGCAACATTGTGGGCAAACCAATGGCTATTTTGATGATGCAAAAAACCTACCCGGGCGATGCCACCGTAACCGTTTGCCACAGCCACTCGAACAACTTAGTACAAGAGTGCCAATCAGCCGACATTATTATTTCGGCTATTGGACAACCGCACTTTATTACCGCCAATATGGTAAAAGAAGGCGCTGTAGTCATCGACGTGGGCACCACGCGCGTGCCTGCTACCGACACCAAATCGGGTTACAAACTGCTAGGCGACGTGAAGTTCGACGAAGTAGCACCTAAATGCGCTTACATTACGCCTGTGCCAGGCGGCGTAGGACTGATGACACGCGTAGCCCTGATGAAAAACACCTTGCTAGCTGGCAAAAAAGCCATTTACAAAGACTAATTTTAAAAAAACATATACGTTTTCCACCAAAAAAACCTAACAAGAAAAAACTTGTTAGGTTTTTTTATAAAAAGTTGTTTTATTAAACATTAGTACGTACATTCGTGGTTGAATTTGGTACTGATGAATAATACATCAATACCTGGGGGTTTTATTACAGAAAGATGTCTGACTCAAGGTCAAACACAGATGTATTATTTGTAGTTTTATCATTATCAATTTGGAAATTATTTAAAATGAAATTTATAGATTTATTTGCAGGACTTGGCGGATTTCATCTTGCTTTATCAAAATTGGGACATGAGTGTGTTTTTGCAAGTGAATTGTTACCCGAATTGCAAAGTCTTTACAAAAAAAATCACGGAATTGAGTGTGCAGGGGATATTAACCAAGTTGATATAAGTTCAATTAAATCTCACGATATTTTATGTGCAGGATTCCCTATCAAAATATAAATAAATAGCATAAGAATATGGAATATCAATTAGTATATCAGCTTTTTCCTCGTTCATTTGGTATAACAGATGAAGTAAGAGCAGTAATATCTTGTTTTGAGAAAAACTACGAGCAAATAAAATCGCCTGACAATAATTTGAGCAGCGATGGAGTATTGCGTGTTATTTCCGATGATTTAGAAATGCTGAATTTCAAAGTTGAGAAAAGCAAAGCAAGCATTGATAAAATAAAAGTCCCTGTTCTTTTCAGTATAAATAATAAAATTGATAAGTTCTTTGATGCCGATGCGGTTAGTGCAGACGGAAAAATTGTAATTGAAGTAGAAGCAGGACGAGCATATCGAAATAATCAATTTCTAAAAGATATTTTTCAGGCTTGTATGATGCCAAATGTTGAATACTTGGTTATTGCAGTAAGAAATCATTATCACAACAGCGATGATTTTAAATCAATCTTTCAGTTTTTGGAAACGCTTTACATAAGTGGAAGATTGCAGTTACCATTGAAAGGAATTGTTTTAATTGGGTATTAAAAAAAATAAAAAAAGAATGCAGTTAAATTACTTTCCCATAAATATTGAGTTTGATAAATTTCAAATTCTTACAGAACCATACAGCGAGGAACGCCTTGCAGAACTAAGAAATCTGCACAATTCAACGCATTCTTTTTTCAGAAATGGAGATAGCATTTTTATTTCAAACAAAGATGCTAACGAAAATATTACAATCGGAAAAATTGCTGAACAAAGCACTTATGGCAATACCAACATAACGGCTTCGCTTATTAAGCATTTATTCTTTCGTACTTTTAAAGACCGATTTCCTAAGCATACGCCTGTTGATTTTTATCCGTTCCGTTTTTTTTCAGGGCAACAAAAAGACGATATTATTTTTGATGTTTTGCCTAACGAATTGAAAGGAAAAATTGCCTACAAAAAGCTAATTGAAGTACAACTACGCCTAACTGAAATAAACGGTAAACAACAATTCGGTTTCTTAATCAACATAAAACGCAATTGGATTTTTAATAAAACGTGTGCCGAGTTACACTCTGAAAATTATAACCTAATTGGCGTTGAAGTTATGTATGCCGAAACCTTGCCCGGATTTAGCAACATACTTGCTCCCAACGAAGAATTTGTTGGCGAGATAAAAGAAATTGTTGGCACAAAAGCCAATGTAAGCACCAACGCAGGTGAAAAAGAATATGAGTTGAGCGAATTGTTTATTCGCAAAACAAAATACAACATTGGCAACTACTTAACTTTTGCCACTTCGCAACAAAAAAGTGATGAAGTGTTGCGTATTATTGAAAGTAAACGTGAAGACATTTACAATCCTAAAAAACTTTATGCTGAAATTTTAAAAACAGCCCAAGCGTTGTTTACCGATAAAGGAAATCCAATTTTGTTTCAGAACAAAGACGGTTTTTGTTTTACCGTAAACGCTACACCAATAAGGGTTTCAAACAGCATAGAATTAAAAACACCAACTTTTATTTTTGACCCAGCAGCCACGCAAACAATCAATACTTATCCCGACAATGGCTTAAATAATTTTGGACCTTATGATAGTGCGACATTTGATATAAAATCGCCCAACATACTTTGTGTTTGCAACAAAAATATAAGAGGAAATTTTACGCAGTTTCTTTCCAACTTAAAAAACGGTTTGCCACAATCAAAGTATTTCAAGAAAGGTTTGCTCAAAAAGTACGATTTGCACAGCATTACGTTTGATGTAAAAGAAGTTCAAAGCAACACATTGAACGAATATCTAAACGTAATTCGAGATTATGACGACAACAAACCACATTTAGCGATTATAGAAATTCCTGAAAGTTTTAAACTTCAAAACGACCAAAACAATCCGTATTATCAGATAAAGGCAAAACTCTTATCGCTTGAAATTCCCGTTCAGTTTGTTACGACACGAATTGTAAACAATCACAGCGAGTACATTTTAAATTCTATGGCTTTGCAGATGTACGCCAAATTGGGCGGTACACCTTGGGTTTTGCCAACACAACGTTCCGTTGATAGAGAATTGGTAATTGGCATTGGACATAGTTGGCTTAGAAAAAATCAATACGCAGGTGCTGAAAGTAATCGTGTCGTTGGTATTACAACTTTTCTTTCAAGTGATGGACAATATTTACTTGGCGACAAAGTAAAGGATGTAGATTTTGACAACTACTTTCAAGAGCTTTTAAAAAGTCTGAAACAATCCATTCAACGCCTTTCATCGGAACAAGGTTGGAGCGAAGGCGACACAGTGCGTTTGATTTTTCACATTTTCAAACCAATCAAAAATGTGGAATTTGAAGTAATCAGTCAATTGATTAAAGAAACTTCTCAATACAAAATCAAATTCGCTTTTGTTACCATTGGAAATACACACCCGACAATGTTATTTGACCCAAACCAACAAGGCATAACATCATACGGAAGCAATATTCCAAAAGGCGAATACATACCAAACAGAGGAAGCAATATTTTTCTTGATGCGGAAACTTGCATTGTACAAATGTTAGGTGCAAGCGAATTAAAAACATCAAAACACGGAATGAGCAAGCCTGTTCAAATAAAAATCCGTACACCGAAAGGAAATTACAACAACAACGCATTGAACGATATGTTGTTTTATGATTTAAGCTACATCACGCAACAAATATTTGCGTTCACTTATTTATCGTGGCGTAGTTTCTTGCCAGCCGAAGAACCAGCAACAATGAAATATTCAAACCTCATTTCAAAATTGCTTGGCAAAATGCGAAACGTTCAAGGTTGGGACGCAGATAAATTGAACTATGGCTTAAAACGAAAAAAATGGTTTCTATAGAAAATAGAGTATCATATATAGAAAGAGTAAACGAAAGCCCGAAGTTAAAGGCATTTCATTATTTCCTATTGGGTAAAGAAATTAGTTCTTTGTCTAATAGTGATTTAGATAAACAGTTTTTCAAAATTGTTTCGGCTATTCAAACTGATAACAAAACAGCGTTTGAAGAAGTTTACGCAAAAAAGAGTAAAAGCAAACCAACCAAAGATTCGCCAGCACCTTTTGTAAGCGATGATTATTTGATTTTTTGTTTGATTATTGGCATTTGCAAATTCAGCATTGACAAAACTTGGATTAAAAATATCATTTCTATTCGTAACAGAAACATCACAACAATTACGTTCGAAAATATTTTAAACGAAAACTATTCAAGCACCAGCAATCAAGCGGAAATTGTATTAACTTTTTTGTCTTTGTATAAACAATCAAAAATCAACAATGATTTGCTAAACGCAGCATTAAAAAGCATTACAGAAAATACGACCTTACTTGAAAATAAAAATGATTTTCAAACCTTGTGTGCATTTAGAGCATACGATTTTATCATTTACCAAAAAGAAGCAAGTGAAGGAAACGAAATAACTTCACTAAAAAACTTCAATCAGAAATTCAAAACACGTATCAAAGTTTTGTCTTGGTTTTTGCAAGCAGCAATCTTTTTCGGCTTGATTTATGGTTTGTTCAAACTTCCAATCTATACACCCGAAGCAGTTGCGTTCATAGAAAAATACAATTTCGTATTCACACTTTTAGGAGTCTCAGGATTTACATTTTTAGGAAATCAAATTCCTATTATCAAAAACAAATCGCAAGAATTTCTAATGAGATTATTTGGTTATCCCAAAAAGCTAATCAAAAAATAAAATTATGAAAATGCTCAATAAATTAGACGAGTTCAATTATGAAGATGGAAATCCGTTTTTAATCAAAAACGGAACAATGAAGTCTTACGTTTATGTAAAAAACTTGTCTTCTGCCTATTTCAAAGAACGTCCCGATACAACAAGAGCACAGTTGCCAATACGAGAAGAGTTTGACGAAATCAAAAAGTCAGATATTCCTTTTATCTTTTTAGGCTACGACCAGCAAAATGATGTTTTAGTGTGTTGGAATTTTTATAATGTCAAAGCACGTTTAAATGAAAAACGAAGTGTGTCATTTTATTCTCGACAGTTTTTTCAAGATGAGGTTTCATTAGGTACTTTTCTACGCAAACGCTTAAAAAATGGCGATGAACCAATTCTTTTCAAGCGTAGAGATTTAGTTGAATTTTTCAATCAAATTGACACGTTCTTTCATATATCCCAAGATGAAACGCCTAACGCTATTAAACCTACAGAAAAAGTTGATAATGAACAATTTGTTTCAAATGGAAAGTTATTAAGAATAACAGACAAAGAGTTAATAGAGCAATTGAAACCACTTATCGAAACAAAACGTACTTTGCAAGCATTAAAGGTCGTTGGCGATTTTTACAAAGGACAATTTCCAACTATGAAATTAGCAGATTGGAACAAATTAATTAAAGATATTCATTAAAACAATAAAACTTTAAAACCTAATCGACTTGAAATAAACAAAACTTTTATAAAACTATGAAACTGACCCCATACAAACAAGCCAGTCATCTAGTACTATTTACTGTAATCATTATGGCATTTTCGAGTTGTACCACCACGCGCATGACCGTTTCACCGCGTGCTTACAATGCCGCTGTGGATAATATAAGCGCAGACCTGTCGGCTATTGGCAATAAGTTTGAACTCACAGGTTCTGGCTCTGACGTTCACAGTGAATTAATTGCCACCGAACAGACGTATTCTGAAGCTCGTGGTTATGACACGCGTTTGGAGAACGAAAAATCAACGTATGATAATTACACGTACACGGATTCCATTGGAAATCGGGTGGAATTTGAAGTAAAATACAAAGTAGCGGCCGACACAAAACGCGCTGATTATCTTACAATATGGAAGTCGTAAGATGTAATTGTGAAGATAAAAAATTGTACGCCACTATTTGTGGTAAAAATGGTATTGTCAGACAAATAACGCAAATAGAACCCGATCAAAAGTCAAAGATTTTTAACCCCGTCGGAACATATTTTGCAATTTCTGTAATACCATTATTGAGTGTATTAGTCATATTATTATCGTTGAATTGAGTGTAATTGGGAAAAAGATTACAACTTATGAGAACTAAATTATGTACGTATTTCTCGTAATACTTTTTATAATAGCGGTACTCGTAATATTTTTTATAATCGCGGTATTTGATCTAAAGCATTTTTCCTTTGAACACCAGCGCAAGGAAAGACGTGATTATTACAGAAATGAGTATCTAAAATCAGAGGCTTGGCAACGGAAAAGATATGTCGTATTTAAACGAGATAATTGGCGGTGTGTTTACTGTGGCGCTCGCGCCACGCAGGTTCACCACAAACGGTATGCAAAATGGAATATTGGTAAAGAACCGATTGATTGGCTTGTTTCCGTTTGCGATAACTGCCATACTAAATTACACAATCGGTAATATAACTTTTGTAATCTATCTATTAAATAAATTATACATAAAAAAGCTCCCAATTGGGAGCTTTTTTTGATTTAATCCACATAGCACAAATCGCTCATAATGCCGTCGGACACAAAAATGCCGGCACGTGTCAAAGCCAACTGACCAGCGCGTAATTCTAGCTGACCGCCGTCGATATACGGTTGAGCTAGGCGCAAACAATACGCCAAACGGGCGTTGCCAAATCGCTGTTCTAAATCGGATAAATTAATGCCTGAACGAGTGCGTAAAGCGGTAAATACAAATTCATTATAGCGTTCATCGTCGGTCAATTCTTCGCGTTCGACTTCCAACTGACCAGCCGCCACGCCAGCCATGTAACGCACCGTATTGGCCACATTCCACTGACGCGAAACGCCATCGAACGAGTGAGCCGCCGCACCAACGCCTAAATAAGACACGCCGTGCCAATAACTGGAATTATGCCGCGAATGAAACGTTGGCAAACAGAAGTTAGAAATTTCGTACTGCTCAAAACCATACAACGCCACGGTATCAATTAACTGTTCGAACAGCGCCACCGAAGTAGCTTCATCAAGTTCCGTTGTTTTTCCAGCATTACGCAAGCGTGTCAAAGGCGAACCCTCTTCATACATCAAACTGTACGCCGACAAATGTTGCACGCCCAAACGCATTGCAACATCCAAAGTTTTTTGCCATGTTTCCGGTGTTTGATTAGGTAAACCATACATCAAATCGATACTAATATTCTCAAAACCGTTAGCCTGACATAAGGCTACAGCTTCTTGTGCTTTCTGCGCCGTATGACGACGTTTAAGAAATTTCAACTCCTCATCATCAAAACTTTGAATGCCAATACTAAGCCGATTAAACGGTAATGTTTTTAATTGTGCCATATAGTCAGCGGATAAATCATCAGGATTGCATTCAAGTGTAATTTCAGCAGATGGTGAAAGCATAAAATGCGTGTAAATTTCTTCAAAAAGGCGCTCAAAATCCTCTTTTTGCAATAAGGAAGGCGTACCGCCACCAAAGTAAATAGAATCCAGCACGCGCGTCGGGAGATACGTTGAGCGCAGTTTCAGTTCGTCACACAACGCCTGCACGTAGCTCGCACGCTGCGACGTATCGGTGCCCGAGTAAAAATCGCAGTAAATACAACGACTTTTGCAAAATGGAATATGTAGATAAAGTGACGCCATACGAAAAATGATACTTTTAAGCAGACAAAGATAGCACAAAAAGCGAACTTTTCTGTATCTTTGCAAGGCTAAACAAACGATAAATTAGAACCAGCATGGTAAAAATAAACTTAAACTACGAAAAACTAGAAGCAAACTATTTGTTTACGGAAATAGCCAATCGCACGTCGGCGTTTATCAAAGCAAATCCCGATGCGCCAGTCATTAAATTGGGCATTGGCGACGTCACTCGCCCACTCGCTCCCATCGCGGTTGACGCCATGGTAAAAGCCACCGAAGAGTTGAAACACGTGGAAACATTTCGCGGTTATGGGCCCGAATTAGGTTATAAATTTGCCAAAAAAGCGGTACAAGATTATTATTTGGCGTACGGCGTAGAAGTCGATTTTGAAGAGATGACTATTGGTGATGGTATTGGCGAAGATATTGCCAACATTACCGATTTATTCGCCTCTGGCAATACGGTGTTGATTCCCGATCCCGTTTATCCACTTTACAAAGCCACGTCGTTAATGGACGGACAACACATCAAATACATTCCTTGTACAGAATCGAATAACTTTTTACCAATTCCGCCCGATTTTGCTTCAGATATGATCTATTTATGCTCGCCCAACAATCCTACTGGGGCTACATTCACCTACGATGAACTTAAAGCGTGGGTAGATTACGCCAATAAACACGAAGCAATTATTTTATATGACAATGCCTACGAACGTTTTATTACAGATAAAGATAAACCACACTCTATTTTTGAAATAGAGGGCGCACGCACTTGCGCTATGGAGTTCAATAGTTTATCTAAAACAGCTGGATTTACCTGTGTCAGAAGCGGTTATACCGTAGTCCCAAAAGAGTTGATACGCGAAGGCGTAAGCCTTAACCGCATGTGGCAACAGCGCCAAACTACGAAATACAACGGAGCTCCTTATGCCACACAACGTGGTTTAACCGCTGCGTTGTCACCAGACGGTTTAGCGCAAGCAGACGAAAACATTGCTTACTACAAACGAAATGTAAAATTGATTACCGATGTATTGGAAGAAAAAGGCATTTTCTACAGTGGCGGACATAATTCACCATACATTTGGCTAAAATGTCCCAAAGGATTAACCTCATGGGAGTTTTTTGACTATTTACTGAATACCGTATACGTTGTAGGAACACCCGGTGTTGGTTTTGGTCCTTCTGGCGAATATTACTTCCGCCTTTCAACATTCAACACGTATAAAACCACTAAAGAGGCAATGGAACGCATTAGAACGATATTATAAAAACAAAAAAGCGGATAGTTTTATCCGCTTTTTTATATTAAAAATTCACTTTTAAATCTTTCAATAAAGGATGTTTCAAATCCTTATCAGAAATAATGGCTTTATCTAATGGAACTTTCCAATCTATATTCAAATCAGGATCGTTAAACATCAAACCGCCATCTACCTCGGGATGATACAAATTATCACATTTATAAGTGAAAAGAGCTGTTTCACTCAATACTGAAAAACCGTGAGCAAATCCACGTGGGATAAGATATTGAAGATGATTTTCTGCTGTCAACTCCACGCCATACCACTCTCCATACGTTGGCGAATCACGACGTAAATCCACTGCCACATCCCACACTGTACCTACGCTGACTGAAACCAACTTGGCTTGGCTATAAGGTGCTAATTGAAAATGTAAACCACGTATCACACCATAACTGGATTGCGATTGATTATCTTGCACAAAACGCTGTGTAATACCTGCTGCATGATAACGCTCTTCATTATACGTTTCACAAAAAAAACCACGCGCATCTTTAAAAACACGCGGTTTAATAATCAGTAAATCTTTAATTGGCGTTTTTATAATTTCCATTCTAAACCTCTATTTAGTACAAAAAAAATCTTTTATTTAGCTAATTCAAGCAGATATTGTCCGTAATTGGTTTTGTCTAACGACTGACCTAATTTGCGCAACTGCTCTGTGGAGATCCAACCATTGCGCCAAGCAATTTCCTCAATACAGCTCACGTAAAATCCTTGACGATTTTGAATGGTCTCCACAAAATTTGAAGCTTCTAATAAACTATCACAATTACCAGTATCCAACCAAGCAAAGCCACGTCCAAACAATTCAACTTTCAACGTGCCCTCTTCCAAATAAAGTTTATTCAAGTCAGTAATTTCATATTCACCACGAGCGGACGGTTTTAAATTTGCGGCTTTTTCTGTCACAGTTTCATCATAAAAATAGAGTCCTGGAACAGCATAATTACTTTTGGGTTGTGCTGGTTTTTCTTCTAACGAAACAACTTTACCCGTTTCGTCAAACTCTACTACGCCATATGCACGTGGATCTTTGACATAATAACCAAACACGCAGGCGCCTTTGTCGATGGCAGCGGCACGTTTCAACATACTCGAAAAGCCTTGTCCATAAAACATGTTATCACCTAAAATCAAACATCCTTTTTCACCATTCAAAAACTCAGCACCAAGTACAAATGCTTGCGCTAATCCGTTTGGAACGTGTTGAATTTTATATTCGAAACGCATACCCAACTCTTCGCCCGTACCAAGCAACTCTTGAAACATAGGTAAATCACGTGGTGTAGAAATAATCAACACTTCACGAATCCCAGCCAACATCAATGTTGATAATGGATAGTAAATCATAGGCTTATCATACACGGGCATAATCTGTTTCGAAATCGCTTTCGATAATGGATACAAGCGTGTGGCACTACCGCCTGCTAAAATAATTCCTTTCATATCAATAGATTTTAATAAATAATTTACTTCTCCTGCTTAACACCCAAATAAAGATTGTAAGTGTTAAAAACATCATCAACATAGCGTACCGTATGTTTTGCTCTAAAATAACCAGCTTTACACACTTCGTCGTTATAATATTCTGGTTTGTTTTTCAAAAGTAGATACTTTTCGGCATTATGCCAAATTTGAGGATTTTCACCATATTTCGTAGCCAATGCCCGAGCGTCCAACACATGCGCAGGTCCAGCATTGTACGATGCTAATACAAATTTAATCCGTTCTTCCTGGTCTTCTACAGCATGATAAATCAAATTCAACGACTTGATGTATTGTACTGCTGCAGCAATTGCTGGTTCTGCCTGAAAAATTGAGATAGAATCCAATCCATATTTAGCTCCTGTTCCCGGCATCATCTGCATCAAACCTAATGCACCAGAAGAGGAGACGGCGTTTGCATCAAAATGCGATTCGTTAAATGCTAAAGCCGCCAACAAACGCCAATCCCAATCAATCTGCTTGGCATATTGTTTAAAAAGCTCATCGTATGGCGAAATAGATCCTTTAGGAATAATCGCTTGGATATCTGAAAAATAACGGTTTTTTGAATAATATTTTGTGTACAGCTGTCTATAGAAACGCGACTTACTAATTTCATCACTCCACACATTGATAGAAGCCAACAAATCGGGTGAAGTTTTACGTACTACCCATGCCGTTTCTTGAGGCAATCCCACAGGTAAAGAGACATCAATATTGCGCAAATTACTACGTCCCAATATGGCTATTTCTTTATCCACCACAGTCATTGGTATTTTGTGCTGCGAAACCATCACCACCAATTGTTCAGTAGAAACACTATCTGGTACAGCTTTTATAATAATACCACCACCTATTTCCTTGTTCAAATTAATCAAACGGCGCCAATATTTTGTACCTTTTTTTGCATAAACTTCTTTACCTACCAAATCGGTAACATCTTTTACCATTTTTTTAGAGCGTAATTGCACCAAAACAGGATATGAATCGTAACGCCGATTTGTAAATACCATATTAGCTCTATTTTCTCGCGTTGATGGCACTCGGTATGCAATTACATCGCCTTGACCTGTGAGTAACAGAGTTTTCATCTCCTCAATAGACTGAGCAACAATTACTTTGATATCAACACGCAAATAATCGGCATAATTGAGTGCCAAATCATATTCATAACCCATTTCATTATCTTCATCTACAAAATAAGCAAACGGATTTTCCATGGTAATCACACGCAATTCGCCACGCTCTAAAATCTCTTTTAGATCGCCATCTACAACAGCCGTTTTATAAGACTTTCCACAACCAAATAACGCAGCAACGACAAAAATTAAGACAAACCAACGCGAAAGAAAAAAGAGTGATATTCTTCCACGTTGAACGTCGGTAACCAATTGTTTGATTGGTCTTAACTTATCAAAAACGTTGGTTCCTCCCATACGTTAAGATGATTAAAACTGCAAAAACGCTAATCAGCGCGTTCAATATGTTCTAGTAAAATAGGTTGCTCACCGCACAAACGCAAATAAACTTGAGCAGTGGCCACCACATCTTTTTCACAATAGTGTGAAATGCGATTTATATCTTTATCATTGTAATAAACTGACGCCACTTGCGAGCCGTCAATATCGTCTTTTGAAGTTGGTATGCCCAAGATTGCAGTCAACAATTTCAGCGATGTATAGTTTTTGAAATCACCGAATTTCCATAGTTCCAACGTATCAATAAAAGAGGTTTCCCAAGGCTTTTTACCGCTCACATTGAGTGATTCGGGAATAGTAATACCATTCACAAGCATACGTCGGCAAATAAAAGGAATATCAAATTCTTTAATGTTATGACCACATACAAAATGTTGATTAGAATCAAGAAATTTAGACGTCATTTGGGCAAAATCACGTAACAGTTTCCCTTCATCATCACCTGTAAACGACTTAGTTCTAATATGTTTTTCGGAACCTTTAACGTAGATTATTCCTACCGAGATACAAACTATTTTTGCAAACTCAGCATAGATACCAGCACCATTTTGGTAACCTTCATCTGCGGTGGTTTCCTCCGCATATTTTTCAGGCATACGCGCTTTAATCAGGGTGAATTTTTCTTCCCAAAGCGTTTGCATTTCTGGAGTCAATTGCTCTAAAGAAGCTGTTTGTGGTACAGTTTCTATATCCAAAAATAAAATATTAGCCAATGCAGGTTTATTATCCATGAATAAAAGTCAAACTATTATTTTTGTTTTAAAGCCAAATTTTTTTTCAATGTATTTTGTTAAAATATCAATAGCTATTTTATTGTTTCCGCCTTGTGGTACAATGATATCCGCATAACGTTTTGTTGGTTCAATAAATTGCAAATGCATCGGTTTTACTGTATGTTCATAACGTTCCATAACACGATTTACTGAACGCCCACGCTCCACAATATCACGATTGATAACACGTATTAAACGATCATCAGCATCAGCATCAACAAACACTTTCAAATCCATCAGTTTTCGAAGTTGTGGATTAGTAAGTACTAAAATACCCTCTACAATAACCACTTCACAAGGTTTTACCAAAACAGTTTCCTCAGCACGTGTACAAGTCAAATAAGAGTAGATAGGTTGTTCTATACTTTTACCTGCTTTTAAATCTTTGATGTGCTGAATAAGTAACTCGAATTCAATAGAATCTGGGTGGTCAAAATTGATATTTAAACGCTCTTCTAACGGCATATCAGAAGCATCACGGTAGTAAGAATCTTGTGGCAATACCGCCACTTCCCCTTCGGGTAGCTGTTCAATGATTTTGCGCACCACAGTTGTTTTTCCCGAGCCAGTTCCTCCGGCAATTCCAATAATTAGCATTTTAGTATTGTTGTAATGTGTTATAAATAAAGAAGATAAATGGCTATTTTTTATACTTCAAAAGATATTGCCACAAAGATACGCTTTTAAATTTTATTTACCATAGATAAGTGTCTAAAAGTTTTTATACAACAGCTTACAAACGGGCATCACAAGGATGACATTCTTCCTGCTCAGTTTCAAATTCGACCGTTGTATGTTCAATCTGCTCAGCAAGCATAAGCAATTTTATTTTCTGTTTTAATTGTGCCATTTGGTCTAACGTCATTTCCGGAGAAATAACCGCATGCAAACTGGCTATATTATACTGACTATCAAGACTCCAAACGTGTAAATCGTGTACAGAAATAACAGCTTCGAGTTGTTCTACTTTTTTCTGCAATTCAATTAGTTTTATGTCAGAAGGCACGCCTTGAAGTATGACATTAAACGTAGCTATTAAATTACGAACGACGTTATACAAAACGAAGATAGAAATTCCGATGGACAAGATTGGATCTAAAATAGGCACCTCAACAAACATCATCACCACCGAAGCAATGAGCACTGCTATCCAACCTAAAACATCTTCCAATAAATGCAGAGAAACTATTCGCTCATTAATCCCACTGCTTTTATGAGTACGCCAAACAGCTACGCCATTGATAATAACACCCAAAATAGCGAGCAAAAACATACCCTCCACTTTCACATATTGGGGTTGTAGAATACGCATAACGCTGGCATAAATAACAAACACCGAGCCCAGCAATAATACCGTGGCATTAATCAGCGCACCCAACAATGCAAAGCGCTTATAACCATACGAATAACGCGCGCTTGGCGAATACCCAGACACTTTTTGAAAGTACCAAGCTAATGCGAGCGAAATAGAATCGCCCAAATCATGTAAAGCATCCGACAAAATGGCCACACTATTGGTGAGCAAACCACCGACAAGTTCGATGATAGTAAACGAAAAATTGAGCAAAAAAGCGATAGCTATATTTTTTCCACCTTCAGGCGAATGCACATGAGTATGATGATGTGAATGATGATTTTCCATCTCGTGAAAATTTTGACAATATACAAAAGTAATAGTTTTTATTCAGGCAACCACTGCTTTAGTTATATTTTTTTAGGTGATGATAAAATTAACCGAAAAAAGGAG
Organism: Paludibacteraceae bacterium; assembly: GCA_029974315.1. Taxonomy (GTDB): domain Bacteria; phylum Bacteroidota; class Bacteroidia; order Bacteroidales; family Paludibacteraceae; genus W0P28-013. The sequence continues at coordinate 29,012 of JARKSE010000054.1, forward strand.
GTTCATAAACAACTAGCACGACAAAATAATTGTACAAATTCTATTTTTTATCTATCTTTGGGCAATAAAACCAATTAACCTTACATGACCAATTATTATGAACAAACTGAACTTAATCACCTTTGCATCGGAGCTCAACAAACAAGGCTCTATTCGCGCTAGCCACCAAGAGTTGTTTACCACGTTAGAAAAAGAATACGTGGTAAATATCATTGAGCCTAAACAACTTGAGACATTACAAACAGACGATTTACAACTCGTATTTATTTCGAGTGGAGGTGTCGAATTTTCATTTAAAAGCCATTACGACAAACTTCCCAAACCACTCTTTTTACTCACCGACGGATTACAAAACTCTTTAGCAGCATCACTGGAGATCAATACATGGGCACGCCAGCAAGGTGAACCGTGTCACATTATTCACGGCAATAGCGAAACTATTTTAAAAGAAATAGGAGATTATCAAAACCTATATCGTTACAAACGCCAACTTCACGGTAAAAGCGTAGGTGTGATAGGCGAACCTTCGGCTTGGCTTATCGCTAGTGGCGTGAACTACTTAGAAGCAAAAAATCGTTGGGGCGTAGAGTTTGTAGATATCTTACTCGACGACGTTAATCACGAATTTGACAAAATTACCAACCAAGAAGCCGAAAATGGTGCTGATATTTTTATCAAAGAAGCTCACCATTGCAAAGAGCCTAATCGCGACGATGTAATCAAAGCTTATCGCCTCTACAAAGTCATTCGTAATATTTGCATTTTGCATAAACTGGACGCCATTACCATTCAATGTTTTGGACTTATTCCAACTACGGGAACAACGGGTTGTTTAGCTCTCGCACTATTGAACGACGAAGGTTTTATTGCCGGCTGTGAAGGCGATTTGCAAACACTGTTTACTTTAATGGCAGTAAAAGCCATTACGGGACAAACAGGCTTTATGTGCAATCCATCGCAGATAGATAGCACCACCAACACTATGTTAATAGCGCATTGTACAATTGGACTAAAACAAACCACAGAATACACTATTCGTACGCATTTCGAAAGTGAAAGTGGCGTTGCTGTTCAGGGGACTCTGCCCGCAGGTGAATTTACACTAATCAAATGTGGAGGCAACAAACTCGATGAATATTTTGTATCGTCGGCAAAACTTATCGAAAATACTGATTTTAATAATGTTTGTCGTACACAAGTGCGACTTCAACTAGATGAATCTGTGAATTATTTTCTGAACAATCCTATAGGAAATCACCACGTACTCATTCATGGTAATTACGCTGAACAAATTGATCGTTTCTTTCACGAAAATCAGTTGACACGTATGCGTTAATCCCTATAAACAGCAATGAAAATTATGGATGTAAAACACTATATTACAGCGCATGAATCACGTTTTTTAGAAGAACTCTTTTCTTTGATTCGAATTCCAAGCATTAGCGCAAAACCTGAACACAAAACAGACATGATGCGCTGCGCTAAACTTTGGCAAGCACTGCTTCTTGAAGCCGGTGCCGATTACGTCGACATTATGCCCACCAAAGGTAATCCGGTGGTGTATGGCGAAAAATTGGTCAATCCAAATTTTAAAACCGTACTTGTTTACGCACACTATGACGTAATGCCTGCCGAACCACTCGAACTGTGGAATTCCAATCCGTTTGAACCCGTTATCAGAGATAATCATATATGGGGACGAGGCGTTGACGACGATAAAGGACAATCGTTTATTCAGGTAAAAGCATTCGAATATTTAGTTAAAAACGATTTGCTAAACTGCAATGTAAAGTTCCTTTTTGAAGGCGAAGAAGAGATTGGTTCACCCTCATTAGAAGCGTTTTGCACAGAACATAAAGAAATGCTGAAAGCCGATATTATACTTGTTTCTGATACTAGCATGTTGGGCGCCGACACGCCGAGTTTAACGACAGGTTTGCGTGGTTTGGCTTATTGGGAAATTGAAGTTACCGGACCTAATCGCGATTTACATTCAGGGCACTTTGGCGGCGCAGTAGCTAATCCGATTAATACGCTTTGTGAGCTGTTAGCCAAAATGATAGACAGCAATCGACGCATCACTATTCCTCATTTTTACGATGATGTTTTACCTGTGCCACAAGCAGAGCGCGACATGATTGCTAAAATTCCTTTCGATTTGGGGACATATATGCAAAATATTGGCGTTGATGCGGTACAAGGCGAAATTGGTTACAGCACATTGGAGCGCAACAGTTGTCGCCCATCGTTTGATGTATGCGGTATTTGGGGCGGTTACACAGGCGAAGGTAGTAAAACCGTACTGCCGTCAAAAGCGTATGCCAAAGTTTCGTGTCGGTTGGTGGCAAATCAAAATCACGAAACCATTTCGCAGTTATTCATCGATTACATGCACCAATTAGCACCCAAAAGTGTTCGCATAAAAGTAACACCAATGCATGGCGGTCAAGGTTACGTTTGTCCTATCGATTTACCAGCCTATAAAGCGGCAGAAAAAGGCTTTGAGAAAGCGTTTGGACAAAAGCCATTAGCCGTACGACGTGGAGGAAGTATTCCTATTATCAGCACGTTCGAGCAAGTGTTAGGCATAAAAACTATACTCATGGGATTTGGCTTAGAATCAAACGCCATTCACTCGCCTAACGAAAATTTTGATTTAACAATTTTCCGTCAGGGAATTGAAGCTGTAGTCGAATTTTACAGGGAATATGGGAAACAGATTGACTAAAAAAATCACTTCTTAGTGACAAAATATAAAGCCAAAGTAGACTCTTGGTCCTGTTGCAAAGTCATCCTGCCAATTAGTAAGATTCAGTAAATAATCGACCTTTAATACCAGGTGAACCTTTTCGGTCATGGCATATTCCACACCAACAAAGGGTGTCAACGCCATAAAAGTGTATTTACGATAAGAAGTACTATTGTTTTCGAGCGCAAAATCATCAGGCGTTGGTTCTAAAAGTGTTAAGTTTTTGACACTGCCACCACCAATAGTTCCTCCAACAAAAGGTGTCCACGAGTTGATATGCCAAGCACAATCAGCTAACAAACCACCCCAGCCCACCGACGAGTAACTGTGATTTCTGCCATAAGTTAAAGTAGAAACATAACCCTCGGAACCTATACGTAAATGTTCTCCAAAATGAAAACGAATAGCCCCACCCAAGCCAAACGGAGCTCCTTGAAGTTGTGTGATTTCACGTATTGTTCCATCACTATTTAAAATAGTAACTTCACCACTTTGAACAAAGCCCGTATGCAACATCATACCTCCAGAAAAACCGCTATAAGCCAATTTTGATGCGTTCTTATTTTCAGCAAACGCATTACTAACTAGAGAGAACAATAGACACAACGAAAAAAATCTATATTTCATATTTATTTTATCTTTACTTAAAACCTAAAAACTTATAACTTTGCAGCAAAATTTTCAGCATGTCAGAATTACTTGCCACATATAATCTCACTGGAATTGCCATTGGTATCACCACATTTCTCATCATCGGTCTATTTCATCCCTTAGTAATTAAAGGAGAATATTACTTTGGCGTCAACTGTTGGTGGGCTTTTTTATTAGCTGGTTTACTGCTTTTAAGCGCTGCTTTTTACATAACCGACATCTTATATTCTGCGATTTTAGCCGTCACTGGATTTTCATCGTTATGGAGCATCATCGAAGTGTTTGAGCAACAAAAACGTGTTCAAAAAGGTTGGTTCCCTAAAAATCCAAAACGCTCTTAAAATCGCTTTATAACAATTCAGAGGCGCGTTCTAATGCCACATTGATGTTTGGACAAATGTTTTCTGGACAAATCAACTTTTCAAATCCTGCTTTCACCAACGTCTCATGAACGGTTGGATTAACTCCAGATAAAACAACTTTAATGCCCTCTTTTGATGATGTTTTACACAGCGTACTCAAATTATGCAAGCCTGTTGAATCTATAAATGGTACTTTACGCATTCTAATAATACGCACTTTGGGTACATCGCCAACTTCTTTCATCACTTCATCGAACTTATTGGCAATACCAAAAAAGTATGGACCATCAATTTCATAAACTTCAACTCCATCAGGAATTAAGAGTTTTTCTTGCTCTGTTGCCAAATCTGATTCTTGATTAGGATCTATTTCATCATGAAAAACTCTTATAGATACAGATTCACTCGTACGTTTTAAAAACAACACTATCGCCAGCAACAAACCGACTTCGATAGCTACAATCAAATCGAAAATCACTGTCAATACGAACGTAACCAACATCACAGCAAAATCCGACTTTGGATTTTTTGACAACGCTCTAATAGCGCGCCACTCACTCATATTGTAAGAAACAACAATTAACACACCAGCCAAACAAGCCATTGGAATAAAACCAACCAATCTACCAAAAAACAGTAAAACCAATAAAAGTACTACCGCGTGCACAATACCAGCAATAGGCGTTCGTCCACCATTGTTGATATTAGTCATAGTTCGTGCTATTGCACCTGTAGCAGGAATTCCCCCAAAAAATGGCACTACCATATTAGCAATCCCCTGGCCTATCAATTCCGTATTTGAATTATGCTTATCACCAATAACACCATCAGCTACCATGGCTGACAACAACGACTCAATAGCTCCCAACATAGCAATGGTAAATGCTGCGGGAAACAACTGTTGTATTAAACTAAAAACAGACTGTCCTTCGGCTAAATGGAGTGCCGGCATTTTAGGTGCTGGAATTCCTGAGGGTAGTTGATACAAATCGCCAATAGTTTGAATACCTTCTACACCAAAAAATCGCTTTAAAATCCAGACTACTAAAGTAACCACAACAATAGCTACTAAAGAACCCGGGATTTTTTTTGAAATTTTAGGAGTTAATACTATAATCAACAAACTAACTATCCCTACCAATAAAGCCAACCAGTTGATATTTGACAAACTATTCGCATACAAAATCCATTTATCAATGAAGTTAGCTGGTACTTTGGTCAATCCCAAACCGAACAAATCATTCATTTGTGTTGAGAAAATTGTTAATGCGATACCTGCTGTAAATCCTACAATAACGGGATAAGGCACAAATTTGATAATGTTTCCCAGTTTAAAAACACCCATTAAAACCAACAATACCCCAGCCATCAATGTTGCAATAGTTAATCCTACAACACCATGCTGTTGAATAATGCCATACACAATAACGATAAATGCGCCTGTGGGACCACCAATTTGGACTCTGGAACCGCCTAACAGCGATATGAGAAAACCTGCTATAATCGCAGTTACCAAACCTTCTATCGGACCTACACCAGAGGCTATACCAAACGCAATAGCCAAAGGAATAGCAACGATACCAACAATAACACCTGCCATCAAATCGGTAAAAAAACGTTCTTTGGTGTAATTTTTAAGACTTGGAATAATTTTAGGATAAAAAACCTCTTTAAGAGAAAAATTTGCCATAAAAATATTTTTTATAATCGAAAAATAGAAAATTCAAAAATTATAAATAGCTAAAATAGAGCCAAAAACTAAACAAAACCTATCAAAAAAAATTTTTGCAAAGGTACACATTTACTCCTATATCGCCAATTAAAACAAGCAGAAATATCGCATAAAAAAAGCCCACCACAAAAGGAGGGCTTTTACACTACGAGCTGCAAGCTAATTATTTGCAATCTGCTTCACTTTTTGCAACAGCTTTGTAAGTACATGTTGAAAAAGAAGTTGTCAAATTTGCTTTTGTTGCATCAGCTTCAGCTTTGGTCATGTAACCATAAGTTTTAACAGAGACACCACCACTTACAGTAGTAAATTCATAACAACGTTCGGTGTTACTACACGCAGTCATAGCAAATGCGACAACTGCAACTGCTGCAATTAAGAATCCTTTCTTCATAAGAACATAAAATTAAAAAGTTTAAAAAATGAGGGGTATTTGTGTAAAGTAAGATGAAATAAGGTCATAAAACGTTGCACGTTTATTAAACTTTATCTCTCCAAAACATAAACTCTAAAAAAATAAGCATGCATTTTTTCTAACTTTCCAGAAAAAACATGCTATATCAGCTTATTCATCAAAAAAAATAGTATCTTTGCATACCTTAAATCATGAATACACTCTTTAGAATTAGCGCTTTTGTACATTATTGGCGCCACGCAAAGCATCACAAGGGCTTTGGTGTGCACTCTCCTTTCGTATTCCATTGGCTCAATCACGTGCTGTACGAAAAGGATTTTTTTTATGCTTATCAGCAACTACGTACCATACGCAAAGAACTACTATCTAATACAACAAAAATACAACTATCAGGATTTGGCACTGCCGCTCTGCGTACAACTACAATCCGCAAAATCGCTAAAAAATCTACTACTAAACAAAAATATGCCGAATTAATTTTCCGTATCGCCAACAACATCAACGCTGAACAGATACTAGAACTAGGTACAAACCTTGGTTTAACCACAATGCACTTAGCTGCAGCCAACTCACAAGCTAACATTACTACAATTGAAGGAGAAAAATCCCTTTGCCATGTTTCAACAGCATTATTCAATAAATATAATTTTAATAATATCGCATTGATTCAAGGCAATATTGACGTAGTTCTACCTAAATTATTGGATAATTTACCAAAACTTGATATCGTGTTTTTCGATGCAAACCACACTTACGAAGCTACTATCAACTATTTTCAACTATGCTTACCAAAAATACACAGTAAAACAGTTTTTATTTTTGATGATATCCATTGGTCAAAGGCAATGGAACAGGCATGGCGTGAAATAAAAAAACATCCTCAAACACGAGTAGATATCGACATATTTCAAATGGGTATAGTGCTATTTAATCCCGATTTACAAAAAGAATCTTACATTGTTAAATTTTAGAAACTTTTATGACAAAAATTTATACAAAAACGGGCGATAAAGGAACCACCTCTCTGATTGGTGGACAGCGCGTGTCAAAAACAGACATCCGTTTACAGGCCTATGGCACAGTAGATGAACTAAATGCGTTTCTTGGCTTATTGAAATCCAAACTTTCAGGGAGCGAACATGAGATGATTCACACCATTCAAAATACACTCATGCGTATTGCTGCCAATCTCGCAACAGACCAAACCACGACAAAATTGCCTGATTCTGCGCAAATATTGTCAGAAAGCATTACGTTTTTAGAGGAAAATATTGATAAAATGAACGAACAATTGCCTAAATTGACTAATTTTATCATTAGTGGCGATGAAGAAACCTCAGCATTAGCACATGTGTGTCGCACCATAACACGACGTGCCGAAAGAATTATTTTAGAAGCTAAAAATCAAGTGGTTATAGAAGACAATATAATTATTTACATGAATAGACTATCCGATTTTCTATTTGTTTTGGCGCGTTTTTTAACAAAAAAAATAACTCGAATGATTTTTTTGGGGAAAAATGATACATCTATTTAAAAAAAAAGTATCTTTGCGGATTGAAAACCAATTTGCATTGGTATAGTTTATAGTAAATTAAACATTTATTTAGGACTTACATTTATGTATTGGACACTAGAACTCGCCTCAAAATTAGAAGATGCGCCCTGGCCTGCCTCAAAAGACGAGCTTATCGATTATGCGATGCGTTCGGGCGCTCCGTTAGAGGTTATAGAAAACTTACAAGAGATCGAAGATGAAGGCGATATTTACGAAAGTATAGAAGATATTTGGCCCGATTATCCGAGCAAAGAAGATTTCTTCTTTAACGAAGAAGAATATTAAAATTTTAAGTTTGTTACAAAAAAATAGCAAAAGAAACTTTGCGATACACAATTTTTCGAAATGTTTTTAGTTGTATTAATGTAAAGCATTCAGTTTGTGTTTTAGAAAGAACATTGATTTGAGCGAATAATTGTGAAGCTTTTTAATAAATACAGTTCGTTAAGTTTACTGCTTTATTTCGTTATAAATACATCGGTATGGGGACAATTTGATGCGCAAGTTACCCAACATATGTATAATAAAACTATAACAAACCCGTCTGCTGTTGGCGAACAGCAGATGATTGAAATATTTGGATTACAACGATTACAATGGATTGGGATTGACAACGCACCACGTACTACGGTATTTTCAGTGCACTCACCATTTACAGTAGGAACAACTCAACATGGCGGAGGAGTTCAATTTATAAATGACGAATTTGGTATCTTTTCCAACCAACGGTTTGCCTTACAATATGCTTACAAATTAAAGCTAGGAGAAGGGAAATTGAGTGTAGGAACATCGATTGGATTTTCAAATATTGTATTTAAAGGAGATAGTATCCATCTAGTAGAAAGTGATTATTTTACCCCAGCGCAAGATCCTGCACTACCAACAACGTCAGTATCTGGCATGGGCTTCGATTTAGCAGTTGGAGTTTATTACTCTACTAGAGATTGGTACGCTGGTATGTCGGTGCTACATTTACCTCAAACAAGTATTGAATTAGGTGATGTAGGCGATTTTTTTACAAAACGTTTATACACTCTATCAGGGGGATATAACGTTACATTGTACAATCCTGACTACAAGTTAAAAACATCGGGGTTAATTATTACAGATTTAGTAAGTTGGAACCCCAATGTTGCTCTGTTGCTGGACTATAAAGACAAATATTGGGGTGGATTATCCGGACGACTAGATGCTATATCGTTTTTATTAGGTATAAAAGTATTAAATGGCTTGACCATAGGTTATGCTTACGATTTACCAATAACAACCATAATCAAAGCCAGTCACGGATCACACGAAATTTGCTTAGGATATGAATTTAATTTAGTATTCGACAAAAAGAATAAAAAATATAAAAGTGTAAGAATTCTATAATTTCTATAATTGAGAGAGATATGAAAAAACTGTTGTTCTTCATCTTTACCGCAGCTATTGTAATGTCAAGCTGTTCAAAACCAAAAGGTTTTTTAGTTGGCGTATATAGCAAATCGAAACCTGAAACAACTCCATACGGAATGGTATTCATTCCTCGCGGTTCGTTTAACATGGGACCAAACGACCAATCGGCCACTTGGACCATGCAACAAAAACAAAAAACTGTTTCGGTTGATGCCTTTTGGATGGACGAAACCGAAATTACCAATGGAGAGTATCGCCAGTTTGTACATTGGGTGCGTGACTCCATCGCTTTGGTGTTTCTCCGTCAAATGGATGATGAAAACGAAGCTGCCAAATATTTTAAAACAACGAAAGTATATGGACAGGAAGAATTAGACACTTTATTAAATTGGAAAGCAAAAATTCCATGGGGTGTAAAATGGAAAGAAGGTGATGATTTGAACGAAGCAAAATACAGCGCAGTTAACCAAATGTTTTTTTATGGTGTAGAAAAAACAAAAGGACGACAAATCAACTCGCACATCATGAATTATTCTTACCAATGGATAAATTATGATCAAGCAGCTCTTCCTGGTAACGAATTCAACCCTTACACTGCTAGTTATGGTCCTAATGCAAAAGTGCGTATTGACAGTGCTTTTATGAGAAATGGTGCAATAGTAGATACTGTTATCGTAAAACGCCTCCGTCATCGTAGCGACCTCATCTCTCGAAAAATTATCAATATTTATCCTGACACTATGTGTTGGATGCGTGAATTTACATACAGTTTCAACGAACCTGCTATGCAAAATTACTTCTCACATCCAAGTAATGGTAGATATCCAGTAGTTGGCGTTTCTTGGGACCAAGCACAGGCGTTTTGTCATTGGAGAACAGCTTATTATGAGTCTGTTCCAGGATTACCAAAAACACAAGACTACCGTCTCCCTACAGAAGCAGAATGGGAATATGCTGCCCGTGGAGGACGTAATTCCGCTCAATATCCTTGGGGTGGTCCTTACATCCGCGATAACAAAGGATGTTTCATGGCAAACTTTAAACCTATGCGTGGTAACTATACAGAAGACGGTTTCTTAATTCCTTCTATGGTAGCGTCTTTTGATCCAAACGACTATGGTTTATTTGACATGGCTGGCAACGTATCAGAATGGACATCAACCACTTACGATCAAACCGCACCAACATTTACGCATGATATGAATCCAAGTTATGATTACAAATCAAAAGTAAATGACCCCAAAATCCTCAAACGTAAAGTCATTCGTGGAGGTTCTTGGAAAGATATTGGTGCTTACCTACAATGCGGTATTAGCGATTTTGAATATCAAACAAAACGTAGTTCTACCATTGGCTTCCGTTGTGTAAGAAGTTATATAGGTGAATAAAAACAGACTTAAATCTAAAATCAAATAATTAAAAAAAACTTTTAAACATTATTTTTATGGCAAAAGAGCGTACAGGGTTTATGAAATGGTACTTCAGCCCTCAAGGAAAAAAAGTAGTAGGAAGTGTTTATTCATTAGGTGCTGCAGTTGTAATTGTCGGTGCGTTATTTAAAATTTTGCACTGGCCAGGCGCAAGTATTATGTTGACGATTGGTATGTTTACCGAAGCTATTCTTTTCTCTCTAGGTATATTGGATGATCCTCATCCAGACTTACATTGGGATCATGTTTTCCCAGCCTTACTAGAAAAAGAGAAAGATCCACTAAAAAATTATTTAGGTGCCGGCGTCGGTGGCTCTAGCTCTGCAGGGGTTACAGGTGGTACTACTACCGCCACTGTAAATCCGTTAAACGATTCAGATGTAAAAGCTATGTCAGAAGGTTTGAAAAGCATTAGTGAAGCTGCAAACCAAATTGCTGGTATTTCTAAAGTTGCTGGTATTACAGACTCTTTTGCTAAAAATCTTGAAACAGCCTCTGTTGCAGCTGCTCAATTTGCGACAAAACAACAAAATCTTGACGCTGCTTCTAATGCGTTATTAGCTTCATATAGCGGTATTACTGAAAACATGACCTCTGTACAAGAAAGTACTAAAGTTTATGTTGAAAAAGCAGAAAGTATCAATAAAAATTTAGGTGCAATTCATTCTGTTTACGAAATACACCTAAAAAACATTAAGAGCCAAACTGAAGCTGTTGAGCAACAAACTCTTAAAATTAGTGCTGTTGCTAGCGATGTAGACAAAGTTCAAAAAGCAATGGCTGTAAGCGCTGTAGATATTGAAAAATATAAAGACGAAACAAGTAAATTAGCTCAAAAAGTAGTAGATTTAAATGCCATTTATGGTAACATGTTGAATGCAATCAACGGTTAACTTTTTGACATTAAACTATTTACTTATAACTAACTATTAAATAAAGGATAATTAGATGAGTGGTGCTAAGAATTGTCCGGAAACCCCGAGACAAAAAATGATTGGTATGATGTATTTGGTGTTAACTGCCATGTTAGCACTGAACGTATCTGCAGATATTTTAAACGGTTTCA
>JARKSE010000059.1 GCA_029974315.1 Paludibacteraceae bacterium
CAAAACAAAAGTCATGGATAACAATACCAACATTTGAGTCAAAGCTACTTTACGACGGGTATTAGACGAAGCCAATAAATAAGTCATGGAGCCACTATCGACATGAGCGACAACTAAGCGATTGGCCAACATGATAATAAAAACCATAGGGAACACAATCATAATCATGCCATACAAGTAATTCGACAAAAAGTCAATTAAGGTTGCCCCTGTTTCTCCCATACCAAAGAGCGACATCATTTCAGGCATTGCTTTAGCAAACAAGTCCAGTGTCTCACCTAGTTTAGGATCAAACATAGAAATAATAACTGAAATATACATGGCTAAAATAGCAATAAAAATAAGCCATAATTTATAACTGGAGCGCAATTCGCGCTTAAATAAAGTTGTATTCATTTGTTCAAGTTAAAAGTTTGTAATGTAAATCTGTGACTATTTATTTGCCATAATAATGCATAAAAATCTCCTCTAGACTCTGCTCTACAGCCACTATATTCACAACTGTATAACGAGACATGGCTGCCACAAAAGGCTGGAAATCATTAACCGTTACGGTCACATCTTTCCCTTTCACAAAATCAACAGCAAGAGGTTCTTTAGCAAATGCCTGAGCCTCTTTTTCGGAAGTAAAACTCACCGTATAACGCTTGCGTTGTGCCGCTTTTAAAGCCGCCACACGATCGACCGCAACTAAATGCCCTTCGCGAATAATTCCCACACGATCGGCCGTTCGTTCCACCTCTTCAAAGATGTGACTCGACATCAAAATGGTTTTACCTTTTGCCTTTTCCTCCAACACCAAATCGATAAAATGGCTTTGCATCAACGGATCCAGTCCACTCGTAGGTTCATCTAATATCAGCACTTGTGGGTCGTGCATAAACGCACACACAATACCAATTTTCTGTTTCATCCCTTTGGACATACGTTTCAGATTGCCACGCGCGTCCAATTCAAAACGAGCCATGAGCTGCTCCACTCTATCCCAATCGGTAACGCCACGATAATCGGCCACAAAATGCAAAAATTCGAGCCCCGTCGTATCATCTGGCAGTGCAATTTCGCCTGGCATATAGCCCAAATTACGTTGAATTTCAGCCGAATGCGTTCCACAATCAAGTCCATTAATGCTACAATCTCCGGCATTGGAATGAATAAATCCCATCAAATGACGAATAGTCGTAGTTTTGCCAGCTCCATTAGGACCTAAAAAACCAAAAACTTCGCCACGTTGTACCTCAAACGTGAGATCAAAAATACCACGTTTTTGTCCATAATCTTTTGTTAAGTGATTAATTTTAATCATACTATACATTTTATAAATAAGTGTCTTAATATTGACTTTTGATTCGCTCAATCATTTGTAAATAAGGATAACTTTCATCGCTAAAAGTCATCAACACATTCAACCCTTTCACAAACGTAGAAAAATAATAAAACTCCTCTAATCCATTTTCGAAATTGGTGATGAAATAATTGTACACCGCCATAGCAATAGCACGTTCTTTCTGACCGATATTTACAGCTACCTCATAAATCTGTGGCTGCATAATCATGGACATGTACAAGCGAAAAAAAGTACTCTGCTCATAATATTTGGCATAACTGAAATCTAGAAAATGGTGCAATGCCGCACGATCGAACGGCTCTGGCAATTCATAATCGCCATAAATACGCGCCATACCATCGTCCAATATCGCTTTAAGCAGCGCATCTTTACTCTCAAAATAGTTATACATCAACCCCTTGGAGATACCACATTTTTTAGCGATATCGCTTACCGATGCGGTAACGAAACCCTTTTCGACAAACAATTTCATGGCCGTCTGCATAATTTGCTGACGACGATTTTCACGCAATTCTTGATTCTTATTCTTTATCATAATTTTAAATGACTGAACGGTCGGTCAAAGATAGAAGCTAAATTTATATCCAGCAAGAAAAAACAGAATTATTTTCAAAAAAAATAAAAAACAGCCCGAAATTCAGATCTCATATTATTACAGTAAAAATCTACTCCAATAAGCAGAATCCGAACAATTTTTAGTATCTTTGCACGTTAGTTCTTTAATACAAAAAATATGAAACAACTCGTTTTTGCCACGCACAACGCACACAAACTAGAGGAAGTCGCTAAAATGCTCGATGATATGATTCAGGTCGTGAGCCTCACCGACCTTCGCTGCACAGAAGAAATTCCTGAAAAAGGCTTCAATCTACAATCGAATGCGTTGCAAAAAGCACAATTCGTGGACGAACGTTTCAAATGTGACTGTTTTGGCGATGACACCGGCCTTGAGGTGGAAGCTCTGAATGGTGAACCTGGTGTTTTTTCGGCACGGTACGCTGGAGAGCCAGCCAATTCGGAAGCTAACATTGAAAAATTATTGAAAAATCTTAAAGGTATCACAAACCGCAACGCCCAATTTAGAACAGTCATTGCCCTTATTTACAGACAACGCATCCATTATTTTGAGGGCGTTATTAAAGGTCGGATTATAGAAGAACGACAAGGGGATCACGGATTTGGTTATGACTCTATATTTATGCCTAACGGTTACGACCAAACATTTGCAGAATTACCTGCCGAAGTTAAAAATACGATTAGCCACAGAGGGCAAGCCATACGCAAACTTGTAACTTTTTTGAATACTCAGAATTAAGCTATGAAAATAAGAATTCTACTCCTAGCCTGTTTTATCAGCACCATGTTATTTGCAGAACAACTACCCATGGGCAGTTGGCGTACCCATTTGGCATATAACAATACCGAAGTTATTGCGCAAACCAAGGACAAAGTCTATGCCGTAAGTGAAGGTGCACTCTTCTCTATTGGTAAGTTTGATAATGGCGTTGAAATTTTGTCGAAAATTTCAGGGTTGAATGATAATAACATTCTACGCATTGGCTATTCGAAAGAAAATGACATTTTACTGATCGCTTATGCCAATTCAAATATTGATTTATTAACCGAAGATGGCATTTTCAATATTAGCGATATTTATCGTAAAAACATGAGTGGCAGTAAAACCATTAATGATATTTACTTCAAAGGCGAGTATGCTTACCTATCGTGCGATTTTGGTATTGTGGTACTCAACTTAAAAAAACAAGAAATTACAGACACTTATATCATTGGAACCACTGGAGAAACAACACCTGTATTGTCATTGGCGGAGTTAAATGGGAAATTTTATGCTACCACAGAAACAGCCATTTTGACTGCAAATACCACAGGCGTGAATTTAGCTAATTTTGAGAACTGGAAACCCCTAGCAGCTGCCCCTACAAGCGGCAATAATGTACGTGCCGTTGCATATGACAACACACTATTACTTTTGCAAACCGATGGCGACGTACATGCTTATTCTTCAGAAGCTTGGGTAGGTGGAAAAACCTTTTCTGGAATTCTGAATATCAACTCAAACGATGGCTATCTATTTATTATAAACAAACAACAAATCAACTATTACCGTAATGGTGATTTAACAACTCCGACCACCATCAGCCGAGTGGATACAAAAATGGCTCTTTACGATGCCGAAGACAACAATGTATGGATTGCTGCTAGCTACGCTGGCGTAGGCAAATGGTCTATAACAAACCAGTCTTTCGATTTGTTTCGCCCAAGTGGTCCAACAGTCAACTACGCATGGCGTATTATTTACAGCAATGGAAAGATTTTGGTTATTCCAGGAGGTCGCTGGGCTGTAGAATACAACCGAATTGGGCACGTTATGATGTTTGAAAATGGCGTCTGGACTAACATCCTGAATGATTTTATTCCTGGACCAACAGGAGCCGCAATAAAACTCTATGCAACTGACTTTGTAGATGCTGTGATAGACCCTTTGGATAATTCACATTTTTTCGTAGCCACATACGGAACAGGTATTTATGAGTTTAGGGATAACAAATACTATAAACTTTATAATGCCGACAATAGCGGTGTCGAAACCATTTATCCAACAAGAAAACCCGAAAATGCGTATTATAAATATCAACGTATTGATGGATTAAAATATGACGACGAAGGTAACTTATGGTTCCTAAATAATAAAACCTCGTCGACTATCAAATACTTTCCTAAAAATTCAACTGGTGCTGTTAAAATGGTTCCATTTGAAAGCATCAAATCGGTAGAAACAGCTCAAGATATTATTATTTCTAAACAAAATAAAAATCAAAAATGGGTGCTAATACCTCGACTCTTTAATAGTACAACAACAGGTATGTTTACCTTTAACGACAATGGTACAGAAACATCAGATGATGATATTTCTCGTTTATTTACGTTCTTTTACGATCAAGATGGGAATAAATTCCAACCCACCAACTTTCTATGTGTAGCACAAGATCAGGATAATGCGCTTTGGATGGGAACAACAGACGGCCCTATAGTGTTAAACAATCAATCCAAAGCATTTGATACGAACTACACGTGTACACGTATCAAAATTCCACGAAATGACGGTACTAATTTAGCGGACTTTTTGTTAGATGGTATGAAAATCAATGCTATTGCAGTAGATGGAGCTAATCGCAAATGGATTGGAACAGAATCGTCAGGGGTATTTTTGGTATCTGCAAACGGTTTAGAAACTGTGAAACATTTTACTAGCGAAAATAGTCCATTGCTATCTAATAACATCATCAGTATTGGCATCAACGAAAAAACAGGTGAAGTATTTTTTGGTACAGGAAAAGGTTTAATCTCCTACCAATCGGATGCAATTGAAGGCGGCGACTCTTTCAATAATGTACACGCCTTCCCAAATCCAGTTCGCGAGACCTATAAAGGTGTAATTACAATCACTGGCTTGGTAACTGATTCACGTGTCAAAATTACAGACATTACGGGCAATGTGGTTTTTGAGACTATTTCAAACGGAGGTGTGGCAACATGGGATGGTAATCGCCGCACAGGAGATCGTGTTGCAACTGGTGTATATTTAGCACTTTGCTTCAGTCCCGATGGAAAACAATATGCTACGGCCAAAATATTGGTTATTAATTAACCGTAACACCATGCGATCGGATATCGTTAAATGGCTGATACATACATCTGTATGTACTCTATTTATTTTATTCACTTGTGTTATCACCGATTTTTTACCGTTACCATCAGCTACTCAAGTTAACGATATTCTTTCTGCAGGCTACCATTTTGTAGAAATTGGCATTACTTTATGGGCTTTTTTGCTCTTATTGTCCCTATTACCACCGATAGCCTTTTGCACGCTTTATACTATTTTGGGAGGTATTAGTGCCATTTTAGCGTTTTTTCGTTATAAAATAGGATTTGCATTTAATACCATCATTTTAGACGTTATCTTCCAAACTGATTTTACAGTTTCTGCCGACGTTCTATCATGGCAGTTATTCGTATGGATAGTTCTATTTGTCATCACGAGTATAATTCTTTCAAGAAAACGCTACGCCTATAAAATTCAGTATAAACATCTGGCTTCCATCATTATTATTGGGCTATCATCCGTTTGTTTAATTATTTTTACAAGTAATTTTTCGCCACTGGCGAACTCTGTACGCAACCACTTACCATTCAACATATACAGCGTTACTCAGGATTACCTATCTGAAAGGCAAGAGATAAAAACAGAGCGTCCATCGGTCTTCTCCTATGCTACGACATCAGAAGACCTAATTGTTGTTGCCATAATAGGAGAAGCACTACGCGCCGACCACCTACACTGCAATGGCTATAGGCGCCAAACAACACCACATTTAGAACAATTAGAAATTGTTTCGTTTGATAAAATCTATTCAGAATATATTCACACCAATCGCAGCGTACCTCACATTTTAACACGCGCAGACTCTTTAAACCCAAATCGCGCTTTTTCAGAACCATCATTTATCGATGTATTCAAAGCTGCCCATTACCAAACCACTTTTATAGCCAACCAGAATCCTGAAAAACCTTATTTCTATTTTTTCTCAGAAGCTGATAAAAGCATTCGAATAAACAGTGGACGATCATTTGTCACCTTTGACAAATGGCTTGATGGCGACATGTTGCCACTTTATAATAATATAATACAACGGCCATACCACAAGCAACTAATCGTATTACATTGCATCGGTTCACACTGGTGGTATAACGCGCATTTTGTAAAAACACCAGATATGGATTCACTATTTACACCAATTGTAGAATCACGCGTTATTTCAGGTGCAGACTCTATGGCTATTG
>JARKSE010000084.1 GCA_029974315.1 Paludibacteraceae bacterium
TGTGTTCTTGTCAGTTACCAAATAGTAGGTGGAAAGAATTTTGCCTTTTTGCCAAGGATTAAAAACGGTGATACGTTTGTAATGCGGGAAATAATCCAGTTTAAATCCAGTGGCGTAAGAAATGGTTAAGGTAGAATCGGGTGTTTGTTCGTCGGTTGTTTGTTGCGCTGTACGTCCACAACTACAACAAATAATAACCACTAGGAGATAAAAAAATATTTTTTGCATGACCAAAATTCTTTTTTCTGGCAAAGATAACCATAAAATAATAAAATCGAAACAGAGTTAATCGAACTTTATCTTTTTTAGTGAATTGTAGATGTTATAAAAAAGACGCAACTAGTTAGTTACGTCTTTTTTATGTTCTGGTTTCAGTTTTCTTATTTAACCGCCTTAAAACTCATATCCAAACTTTTAACCGAGTGGGTGAGTGCGCCTACTGAAATAAAGTCAACGCCACATTCGGCATATTCACGCAGTGTGTCGAACGTAATGCCGCCAGACGATTCTGTTTCGTATTTACCGGCAATCAACTCTACCGCTTTTTTGGTATCAGCTGGTGAGAAGTTGTCGAGCATAATGCGGTCAACACCTCCAACTTCCATCACTTGGCGAATTTCATCGAAATTACGAACTTCTATTTCTATTTTAAGATCTTTTCCTTTGGCTTTACAATACTCTTTAGCACGGTTAATAGCTTTTTCAATGCCACCTGCAAAGTCCACATGATTATCTTTAAGCAGAATCATGTCGTACAAACCTATGCGGTGATTGCAACCACCACCAATTTTTACTGCTTCTTTTTCGAGTAAACGTAAACCAGGTGTAGTTTTGCGTGTGTCGAGTACACGTGTTTTGGTGCCTTCAAGTAGTTTTACATATTGTGCTGTACGCGTAGCAATACCGCTCATGCGTTGCATTACGTTGAGCATTAAGCGTTCTGTTTGTAAAAGTGACTGAATAGGTCCTTCTACCACAAAAGCAATATCGCCAATTCTTACAAAATCACCATCTTGTAAAAATTGAGTCATTTGTAATTTGGGGTCGAAAGCGTGAAATATACGTTTAGCCACTTCAACGCCTGCTAATACGCCATTTTCTTTAATTATGAGTTGCGATTGTCCTATAGCGTCGGCAGGAATGCACGACAGAGTAGTATGATCTCCATCACCAATGTCTTCAGCAAACCAAAGTTTGATGAGTTCGTCTAAGTTATCAATCATTTGATCCTTCTATACGTAATTGTTGTACTAAATTCTTCTTTAT
>JARKSE010000110.1 GCA_029974315.1 Paludibacteraceae bacterium
TCTACAAACGCCTTTTAAATTTATTCGAGTCGCGTACCGAGTACTTACACAATGCCCTCTTGTCACTTAACCAGATACATTATACGCTAAACGAGTTTAGTTATTTACCCCTCGATCCCATAAAGGGGACTAAACGACCAGTGAAAAGGGTGAAGGGTGAAGGGTCATGGATGAAAGGTGAAAAGGTTAAAGGTTATAGGTTAATGGTTTTTCGCTAAACGCTAAACGCTAAACGTTGAACGCTAAACGCTTTCCCAATGTCACGAAGTTCTCCATTAACTTTTAACCTCTTAACCCTTAACCTAATTATTCAGTACACGCTAAACGATTTTTATTTATCGGAACAAGCGAAGAATGTCGTTACCATTGGCATATATCAGTAATGCAAACAACAAGAACATACCAATGTTGAGCGAAATTTCCATAAACTTATCGCTTGGTTTACGGCGCGCTATGATTTCGTACAGTAAAAACAACACGTAACCACCATCTAAAATTGGGATTGGTAAGATATTCATAAATGCCAAAATCACCGATAAGAAAGCAGTCATATTCCAGAAAATTTGCCAGTTCCAAGTAGCAGGAAATAGGTTGCCAATAGCCCCAAATCCGCCTAAACTTTTAGCGCCTTCTTTGGTAAATACCAACCGGAATTGTTTGATGTAGTTTGACAACACATCAGTCATGGTATGCCAGCCAGCAGGAATCGCCTCAAAAAAGCTAAATGCTTCTTTTTCAGTTTTAAAATAAGGCATTGGATTACGCAATTGCACGCCCATTTTACCATCTTCACTCACGGTAATAGTATCGTTTACGAGTACACCACCACGTACCACAGACAAGGCTACACGTTGCAACTTGCATAATTCCAACTCTTTAGAGATGTCCTGAAAGGCTGCCATAGCTTTGCCATTCAAGCCTACCACGCTATCGCCAGCTTGCAAACCAGCTGCAGCAGCAGGTGAATCGTCCGCCACTTGGTCTATTACAAACGGCACACGCACCGCCATAAATTCTTTTTCTTCGGCTGCCAACATCTGTTCGCCAAAATCTTTTGGTAACACAATAAGCGTATCCGCAGAATGGCGTCGTACCGTTACGTTTTGTTTGCCTTCAATTACTATTTTTTCGAGTGCATCTTTTTCTAAATGAACGGCTTCGCCATTAACAGCTAGCACAATATCGCCATTTTGAAAACCATTTTTTAGGGCTGTTTCGCAATAATCATAGCCCAAATAAGCATTTTGAACTGGTAATTGCTCTTGTCCCCACGTAAATAATAAGACACCATATAACACAATGGCGGTAATAAAATTCATCAACACGCCGCCTGTAATGATAAACAGACGTTGCCAAGCTGGACGTGAACGATATTCCCACGCTTGTGGTTCGCTATTAAGTACGGCTGGGTCCATCGATTCGTCCACCATTCCTGCAATTTTGCAATAGCCACCTAGTGGCAACCAACCAATACCCCACTCGGTAGTTTCTGGATATTTACGCCAATCATTATCGTCCAATTGTTCAACGGGAGCTGGTACCATAATTGGTTTCCCTTTTTTATCGTGTTTAGGCAATCCTTCTGCATCTAACAACGGTTGCAAATGGTCGGGTAGATTAGGGGCAAACCAACGTACTTGCCATTTTCCATTGATTTTTTTTAGGCGAACCAACGAAAATTTAGGATTGAAAAAGAGGTAAAATTTATCGACACGCACTTTGAACAAACGTGCAAAGCCAAAGTGTCCTAATTCGTGCACAAAGACTAAGATTGATAAACTAAGAATAAGCTGTAAAGCCTTGATTAAGAAAGTTTCCATGTATAAATTGTTAAATATGTAATATTAAATGTTGATTGTGGAATGTTTAGCGTTTAATGGGAAAACAGTTGATAATATTGATTATTGATAAATGGATTATCGATTTATTGAAATAAACTATTGTTCAATTATTGGTTTTATCAATTTATCTATTATCAATAATCAATTATTCAATTATTCAATTACTGTATCATTGTCTGTGTTAATCGACGTGTATCAGCATCGCACGCCACGTAATCTTCGTAAGTAGGTGTTTTTATAAAAGGCGATTTCTGCATTACCGTTTCAATAATGTCGCTCATTTGTAAGAACCCAATTTGGTTTTTAAGGAAAGCGGCTACCACCACTTCGTTGGCCGCATTGAGTACACACGGCATATTTCCGCCACGATGCATCGCATCAAAAGCTAAAGCTAGATTGCGAAAACGATTTAAATCTGGTTTTTCAAATGTCAATGATCCAAATGTCGCTAAATCGAGTCGTTTAAAATCGGTTTGTACGCGCGTAGGAAAGGTCAAAGCATACTGAATAGGCAGTTTCATATCGGGTAAACCCATTTGCGCTTTCATGCTGCTATCGCGAAACTGGACAATGGAATGTATAATGCTTTGTGGATGAACCACCACTTCTATTTGATCGGGCATCAATCCAAATAACCATTTAGCCTCAATCACTTCAAAGCCTTTATTCATAAGGCTCGCTGAATCGATGGTAATTTTTGCTCCCATCGTCCACGTAGGATGGTGCAAAGCTTGAGCAGCCGTTACTGTACGCAATTCATCCATCGTTTTTTGACGAAATGGACCGCCAGAAGCGGTCAGAATAATTTTTTCTACTTCATCGGCATTCTCGCCTACCAAGCATTGAAAAATAGCGCCATGTTCGGAATCAACTGGTAAAATAGCCGCACGATTTTCAACCGCTAAACGCGAAATAAGTTCACCTGCCACCACCAACGTTTCTTTATTGGCTAAGGCTATTTTTTTACCTGCTTTTATGGCTTCAATAGTTGGCTTCAACCCAGAATAGCCCACCATAGCTGTTACCACGGTACCCACTGGTTCCATAGCCGCCACTTGAGCCACCGACTCGCTGCCGGCAAAAACTTTCATTGGCAAATCGGCCAATGCAGCCTTTACTTGGGCATAATACGCTTCATTCGCAATAACTACCACTTCAGGGCGAAATTGACGCGCCTGTTGAATTAGCAAATCAGCGTTATTATTAGCCGTTAGCGCATACACCTCAAACAGATCTGGATTTTCAGCTACAACTTCGAGCGTCTGCGTTCCAATAGAACCTGTTGAACCTAAAATGGCTAAAACTTGTTTAGACTGGGTTTCCGTAGTAAACATGCGAGTAATTTCTTATTAAAAAATGATATGATCGGCTGGGTTGACAGGCTTCCCTTTTTGCCATAATTCAAAGTGAAGATACGAATCGGTAGCTTGTTTGCCTTTGGCACCCACGATAGCGATAACTTCGCCAGCTCTTACCTCCTGCCCGACTTGTTTAAGCACACGTTCGTTATTTTTGTAGAGGGAGAAAAATCCACTATCGTGCTGTATACCAATAATATAACCATATTTCAAGGAGTAATCGACCATCACTACAGTCCCTTTAAGAGCCGCAAGCACGGCCTCACTTGGCGACGCAGCCAACTCTACACCATATTGGTTTAATTTAGGATTAAAGGGCTGAATTATAACACCTTTAACAGGTTTTACAAATACTTCAGTCATTTCTGTTTTAGGTACAGCAATAGAGCCTAAATTGTATTTTTCTTCTCGCTCAAATTCTTCAACAAATTCTTGTTCAGCTTCCGATTTACCAAGCAATAAATTGTCCCAATTTTTAACTTCGAGCGAATCTACATCCACAGTGTCAAGTACAATATTGCCTGCCAAAATATCCTTAATTACACTCATCTGTTTTTGTTGCAAATCCAACGCTTGAGTCAATGAATCGACACGCATGGTTTCCATCATTAACTCCGAACGAATAGAAGAGTCGGCAAATCCCGGTAAAAAATATTTGATAGGCGTAAAAAATATCAACAACGACAACAGTATAAACGACACTAAAGCAAATGTTCCCGTAATTAAATATACCGACAAACGAGACAGACGAAGATGAAACGCCTCTTCTAAAGTGTTTTCGTTAAGAATAGAGACCCGATATTTAAACCGAATACGTTGTAAAAATTTCTTTTTTGAAGCCATATGCTGATTTTTTTGCCTTACACTAAGGTGTTATGTTTTGCCAATAGTGATTACGAACGACGTTTATAGATAAAATAGGCAAACTCCAATCCTGAGGCTTCATCACGCATTCGTTCCGATTGCTCAACCACTTTCCACTCGTTTTTATCAATAACGGGATAGAATGTATCTGCCTCAAAATCTTTATAAACCCACGTAATATAAAGTGTGTCTGCTATAGGCATAAACTGCTTATAAATACTGCCACCTCCAATTATAAAATTTTCTTCATCGGCACGGCACAACTTCACCGCCTCATCAATAGAATAAGCCATTTCACACCCCTCAATTTGCTCCCCGGGCAGATCAGAAATTATAATATTTCTACGCTTGGGTAATGGACGAACGGGCAACGAATAGAACGTGCGTTTACCCATAACTACTGTATTTCCTGAAGTCAACGCTTTAAAGCGTTTCAAGTCGTCAGACAGATGCCACAACAGGTCATTGTCCTTTCCAATAGCATAATTTTGAGCGATGGCAACAATAATAGAAATCATAGTTATGAAGTTATAAGTGATTTAATAAATTGAAAAATCAGTCGCGACGCCCCATAAAAATCATTATATAATATAAGAGCGTAGCCAACGAGCCTAAAGCGGCTACCACATAAGTGTAAGCTGCAGAACGTAAAGCGTCTTCTGCCTTATCGTGTGTTTCCGCATTGGTTACACCGGCACTATTAAGCCACACTAATGCACGTTTACTAGCATTGATTTCTACCGGAAGTGTAATAAAGCTGAATAACGTTGTCATGGCAAAGAGCACAATACCAGCCAACATAAGTTCTGGGAAAGTATTGATCAGTAACATTCCTGCCAATAAAATCCACATCACCCATTTAGATGAGAAACTCACCACAGGAACCAACGCAGAACGCATTTTTAAAGGTGTGTAACCATAAGCGTGCTGAATAGCGTGACCGCATTCGTGCGCAGCTACAGCAGCTGCAGCCACACTTGCCGAGCCATAAACGCCTTCGCTTAAATTTATCGTTTTGGTTGTCGGATTATAGTGGTCGGTAAGCATACCGCCGGTGGCTGTAACCGTCACATCGGTAATACCATTATCCTGCAACATTTTACGAGCTACGTCAGCACCCGTCATACCACTTGGTAGTGCAATTTTTGAATATTTTTTAAATTTCGATGTAAGTGAAGTTTGAACAATCCAACTTACAACGGCTATACCAATAAAAAGAACCCAATAAAGTGTCATAATTGTCAATGTTTAAAAAATTTATAACTATTTATATCACGGCTTATGTATCAAAACACCTGCCAATCATAAATTCTGCCAGAATTACTGTTTTTGCGTCTTATATTTTGTCGCACATTTTTTGCAAATACCATACAAGTAGAGTGAATAGTTCGTTACCTGAAACGCATTGAACGTGCGATTTTGAATTGCTCTTTTAATTTTTAAATCGGTAAATTCGCGCACAGCACCACAGTGTGTACAAACTCGATGATGATGCGTAGAATTACTTGTTACTTTCTCATACTCAATATGTTGTTTGTCAAATTGATGCTTTACAACGAGCTGACATTCCACAAACAACTCCAATGAATTATAGACCGTAGCGCGACTTACCTTAAATTCACTCGGCATCAAATCCACTAACTCATCGGCAGAAAAATGCTCTTGTTGATCATAAATGACATCTAACAGTCGGAATCGTTCCGGTGTTTTACGCATGCGCTTGGCTGACAAATAGTCGGTCAAAATTTCACGTGCAATGTTTTTCTCTTCGTTCAACGTCATCTCTATCTACTCCTAAAATTTAGCGCGGATTGTATCCCGATTCTTGTAAAATATAAGAGGCATTAACACTGTGTAATAGTTCAAGCGGCGACACATCAGGATTTTCTTTCATATAACTTTCAATAATCTGCCAACCAACATATACCCCTGCTCTGCCCGGCGATTCTTGTGAAAACAGAGAGGTGAAAGGTGCATCATTCAAGTATTTGACACGAATCATGGTGTCGTGCGAAAAAAGATGTTTACCATCTATCATGGTAAGCCACATATCCGATTCGTACTTTTTACACCACTTCCACTGCTCCGGTGTGTAGCCCATCAAAACCGATTCCTCAACATCGGGAAGCAATAGCGAAGCAACATAAAGAATTTTGCCTCTGTACAAAAGTTCTTCCATCAACTCACCCGTACGTGGTACAAAAGGGAATTCACTCGCCAACCATGCTACCACATAATCAGGAACTACTTTTTCTGGAGACATATTTTGGCGTAAATAATTATAAATGCCTACGCGTTCATACAATTCGTACGACTCACCCAAATAATTATCAATGCTAAGCGACAAAAAACCTTCGCCGACAACAACGCTCTGATTCAATCCAGACACATGCATATAAAAACGTGGCGTTGCTTTATCTGGGAAAAAGTATTTTGCACGACGAAACGCCTCTGTTAATTCGGCTTCGATCATTTCTACATCCTTATAAACACGCAGTGCATCACTATACAAATGGTTAACAGCCGTATCGGCAAAAAACTTTTGTAACGTAAACACCGTAAGCGAATCATCTTTTTTACCAAACTGCACCACCCGCTCTAAATAGATGGGTAAAAAATCGGGATACAAGGAATCAACATGCGCCAAAACAGTAGGAATATTCTGACCTTTCATCGCCCAAAAATCTTGGTCGAAGCGACCAATTTTCACCTCTAAATCACTATCGGAAATATCAGCCTTGCGTTTTTCGGGAGCGCACGAGGCAAGAGTAAAACTCACCAACAATAAAAGAAAAACCTGTTTTTTCATAGTTGTTTATGTATAAACTAAGGATGGCAAAGTTACAGTTTTTAGCTTGATTCTGAAAATTATTTAGACACAGTTTGAATAAAAAAATAGAAATATTGCGCGATATCTAAAAAAGGCGTACCTTTGCCCTCGATTTCAGAAGTGTCAAAACTTCTTATCTACATGCTTAGGGGTGCCTTTTTAGGCTGAGATTACACCCTTTGAACCTGCGCGGGTAATGCTGCGAAGGGAAAAAGTTAAAAAAAATTCTCCACCTTAAGTAGTTTTCAAGTCAATAGCCGGCAACCATGAATTTGGTTATCGTCGTTAGGTCTATAAACTTGAATCTACTTTTCCCTGCGTATGTAGTTTTGTTTAACTCGAAAAATCCACAAAAAAACAAACGGATTTTTCATAAATTCAAAGCTATATGCAAAAAAAACTACTCGCAGTGATTGCACTGCCACTCATGGCTAGCGCACTTTGGGCGCAAAAAGAAGCCACAGATTCCATTTCGATGAAAGGCGAATTAGAAGAAATTATTGTTTCTTCTACGCGTCTTGGCAATCAAACGCCACTGACCACCAAGACCTTCACGCCTGAAGAGTTACAAAAGCAAAACACAGGCGTCAATTTACCGTATTTGCTCACAACAACGCCTTCGTTGGTGGTGACTTCCGACGATGGTTTAGGAGTTGGCTACACCTATTTTCGTGTGCGTGGAACCGACCAAAATCGCATCAACATGACGGTAAATGGAATTCCACTCAATGATGCCGAATCACAAACCGTATTTTGGGTAAACATGACCGATTTAGCATCGTCGATGAACAGTGTTCATGTGCAACGAGGCGTAGGAACTTCCACCAATGGTGCAGCCGCTTTTGGAGCTTCCGTGAATATGCAAACAGAAAAGGCAACATTAGAACCATTTGCCACCCTCACATTTAACGGTGGTATGTACAACACCTTTCGCGAAAGTGCTAAAGTAAGCACTGGTTTATTAAAAAATGGTTTTGCTTTCGACGCACGTTTTTCGAAAGTAAACAGCGATGGTTACTTGGAACGCGCAGCATCCGATCTCTATTCATACTACGCCTCGGGCGCTTGGTATGGTACTAACACCATGGTGAAATTAATGACATTCGGTGGAGCCGAAAAAACCTATATGGCTTGGGATGGTATTAGTGCAGAACAATTGGCAACCAACCGCCGTTACAATCCTGCTGGTCACTACATCGACGACAACGGCAACGATGCTTTTTACAACAATCAAACCGACAACTACGCCCAACAACACGTGCAATTGCACCTGTCGCACCTATTCAATGCACAGTGGAATATCAATGGTGCGCTACATTACACACATGGCAAAGGCTACTATGAACAATACAAGGCTAGTGCAAAATTCAAATCATACGGCTTACCAAACTTTACCGACACACTTGGCAACACCGTAAAAAAATCGGATATCGTACGACAAAAACAGTTACAAAACGATTTCTTTGGAGGCGTAGTAGCTCTTAATTATACCAGCAAAAAGGTAAATGCGTCATTAGGTGGAGCCGTAAATAATTACATGGGCGACCATTTCGGAAATGTTCTTTGGGTGCGTACCTACGACCAAAGCATTCCAAAAGATTATGAATATTACCGCAATCACGGTAATAAATTCGAGGCAAACACGTACTTAAAAGCTGATTGGGAAATTATGGAAGGTTTCAAAATATTCGGCGATATACAATACCGCTATGTTAATTATCAATTGAATGGCATCAACGATGAGGATTTGGACTCCATTCCAGTACACGAAACATTCCATTTCTTGAATCCGAAAGCGGGCATTTCGTACACTAAAAATGGGCACAACGCCTATGTCAATTTTGCAATTGCGAACCGCGAGCCGAATCGAAAAAACTACACAGAAGCAGGTCCTAACGATGTGCCACAGGCCGAACGATTGTATGATTACGAAGCCGGTTACAACTTTTCACACCGTCGTTTTAGCGTAGGAGCTAATCTCTACTTGATGGATTACGACAACCAACTTGTACTCACCGGAAAATATAGTGATACAGGTGCCTATTTAACCAAGAACGTGAAAGATAGTTACCGCGCAGGCATCGAATTAATGGGCGGCGTACAAATTTTGGATTGGTTGCGCTGGGATGGAAATCTTACATTGAGCCAGAACAAAATTCTAAATTATTCCGATTGGGTCGATGATTGGGATGCCGATTGGAGCGATCCTGTAGTAAACCAAAATAGCGGACAAGTCCAAGTCAATTATGGAACTACGGACATTTCGTTTTCACCAAATATCACAGCAGGAAGCAGTTTTCAAGTGGACATCAAAGGATTTAATGCCACGTTACAAACCAATTACGTAGGCGAACAATTTTTGGATAACACCAATAATGACGCTGCCAAGCTCGACGATTATTGCGTCACTAACTTACGGTTAGCCTACACGCTACCTCACAAAAAAGTGTGGAAAGATGTCACATTCTCGGTACAAATGAATAATTTATTCAACACCATGTACGCTTCCAATGGCGGTAGTTACAGTTATTTTACGGGCGCTAACGGCGATTATTCAGCAGCCAATCAAAAATACACACCTTGGTACTATGCGCAAGCTGGCTTAAATGTTCATGCAGGTGTAAGTGTCACATTCTAAAACCAAATTTGAAACAAAAAGGTCCAATAAACTGAACAGTTTGTTGGGCTTTTTTTGTTTTTCACTCATTAGAATACTACCTTTGTGGCACAAATGCACTTCATACTATGAATATTATATTTTTAGGCACTGGCACCTCCACGGGCGTTCCAGAAATTGGATGCCAGTGCGCCGTTTGCCAATCGCCCGACCCCAAAGACAAACGGTTACGATCATCGATTCTGATTGAAACAGAAGGAAAACAAATCTTGATAGATTGTGGACCCGATTTTCGTCAGCAAATGTTGAATAAACCATTTTGCAAACTCGATGCGGTGCTCATTACTCATGAACATTACGACCACGTGGGCGGCATCGACGATTTACGACCTTACTCCAAATTTGGCGACGTACAGTTATATGCCGAACAGAACGTATGCAACGCCATTCAAATCCGCTTGCCGTATTGTTTCACAGAACAAAAATACCCAGGCGTGCCCAATCTACAACTTAACACTATCACACTCGATGCGTTTTCCGTAGAAGGCGTTGATATAAAACCCATTCGCATCACGCATGGCAAATTGCCTATTTTAGGTTTTCGCATCGGAAATATGGCTTACCTGACGGACGTTAGCTCGATTCCTGAGAGCGAATACGCAAAGCTCACCAACCTCGACGTACTGGTTATTGATGCACTACGCGACAAACCACATCCATCGCACGAAACTGTAGCCGAAGCATTGCAACAGATAGAACGCATACAACCAAAACAGGCGTATTTAATTCACATGAGTCACCATTTTGGACTACATGCCCAGCGACAAAAGGAACTACCGAAAAACGTACACATCGCTTACGACAACCTGCGATTAACGATTTAAAGTCTATTAACACTGCTTTTTACGAAAAAAATTGCGCTATTCAATAAAAATATGTAATTTTGTCAGTCTTACTGAAAAAATAGCAGTTTTATGCAAACATCAGAAATTCAATCTGTAAAACAGCGCTTTGGAATCATTGGTATTTCATCGGCGTTGAATCGCGCTATCGACGTTGCTGTGCAAGTATCAGCCACCGATTTATCGGTACTGATTACAGGTGAAAGCGGCGTTGGTAAAGAAACATTCCCACAAATAATTCATCAATACAGCCACCGTAAACACAATGCTTACATTGCTGTGAACTGCGGAGCTATACCCGAAGGCACCATCGATTCCGAACTATTTGGACACGAAAAAGGCGCTTTTACCAGTGCTACATCCGACCGTAAAGGTTATTTTGAAGTGGCCGATGGTGGCACTATTTTTCTCGACGAAGTGGGCGAATTGCCGCTTTCAACACAAGTGCGTTTGTTGCGCGTTTTAGAGGCTGGCGAGTTTATGCGTGTAGGCTCATCGAAGGCACAAAAAACGAATGTGCGCGTAGTAGCAGCCACCAATTTAAATATGCAAGAGGCCATTCGTAATGGTCGTTTCCGCGAGGATTTATATTATCGTTTGAATGCCGTGCCTATTTACATTCCGCCGTTGCGCGAACGCAAAGACGACATTTTGCTGTTGTTCCGTAAATTCGCTACCGATTTTGCTGAAAAATACAAAATGCCAGTCATCAAACTCACGGATGATGCACAGCTCATGCTGAAAAACTACTACTGGAAAGGTAATATTCGTCAACTTAAAAACATTACCGAACAGATTTCTGTAATTGAACAAGAACGCACCATTACCCCTGAAAGTTTACGTGCCTACTTGCCCGATCAAGAATCTAGCACATTGCCTGTGCTGATGTCGCATCAACAAGAGCAAAAATCGTTTAATAGCGAGCGTGAAATTCTCTATCAAGTATTGTTCGACATGAAAAAAGACATGAACGACTTGAAAAAGTTGGTCAATGATATTATGTCGAATGAACCTGCGCACAACTACCAACCACACTTCAGCGACACCGCCGAACAGCCATTTGTAGAAAAACAAGAACCGCAAAACGAGGTTATCAATTTAGTATCGCCATTGAGCAAAGGTAAAATTTTGCACAATCATCACGTAGAAGATACTGAAGAGTATGTAGAAGAATCGCTTTCGCTCATTGATGCCGAAAAAGAGATTATCATCAAAGCCCTCGAACGCCACAATGGCAAACGGAAGTATGCAGCACAGGATTTAAAAATATCGGAACGCACACTCTATCGTAAAATAAAAGAATACGGACTCGAATAATAACGTTATGACTAAAAAACTCGTTATTCTCTCAATCATAAGCGTTTTACTGGCAAGCTCTTGCAGTATTTCGTACAAATTCAACGGTGCTTCTATCGATTACTCGAAAGTACGTAGCATCGCGGTGGTCGATTTTACCAACCAAGCTACGTTGGTGTATCCGCCGATGGTCACGTCGTTCAACGAAGCCCTCAAAGATGCGTACACCAAACAAACACGTTTAGCACTGCTCAAACGCAATGGCGACTTACAGCTAGAAGGTGAAATTACAGGCTACACGTTGACACCGCTCTCTATTGGTTCCGACTCGTATGCCGCCGAAACACGATTGACCATGACCGTACGCGTACGATTCACCAATAACACCAATACAGAAGAAAATTTTGAACGCACATTTAGTGCAAACAGAACATTTCCAAGCACTTCGACATTAGAAAGTGTGCAAGACCAATTGGTCACTGAAATGATTGATGAAATAGTAGACAATGTTTACAATGCCACCGTGGCGAATTGGTAAACGCACAAAAGAACCCTTCATCAACAGAAAATCAGATATTAAGGCGTTTTAAATTTGAAATATCCGAAAAAAAGTATTTACTTTGCAGTCCGATTTTTATCGGCAGCACGAAATCATAAAAACAACAAATAAATTTAGCAACATGTACTTATTTTTAACCATTCTCGCTGTTGTAGCGTCGATTATTTTAGTATTAATCGTGTTAGTACAAAACTCAAAAGGTGGTGGTCTTGCATCTAGTTTTTCAAGTTCAAACCAAATTATGGGTGTTCGCAAAACAACCGATTTCTTGGAAAAAGCAACTTGGACATTGGTTTCAGTTATTGTTCTTTGTAGCGTATTAGCAGCAGGTTTTGCTAAAAACCACACAGAAGCTGCCACATCTGCTATTGCAGACGAAGCTCAAGCTGTTCAAGAAGCTGCTGCACAACCAGAAGCTGCTCCATTTGAATAACCAGCTCCTGCAAAATAATTGCTAACAGACATTGCATCTTAAAAAGCCTCACCTTGGTTGAGGCTTTTTATGTAATACAAGGCGCTTGCAAAAAAGTTTTTTCGATAAATAGCATTCGCTATTTGTAGAATCGAGAAAAAACAGTATCTTTGCATCATATTTCAGGGTAGTTACCAGAGTGGCCAAATGGGACTGACTGTAACTCAGTTGTCTTTCGACTTCGGTGGTTCGAATCCATCACTACCCACTGTTAAAACAGAGCTTTTTTAGCTCTGTTTTTTTTGTGCCTCAACAAATATACTTATCTTTGCGATGACTGAAATCATAAGATGTCCTGTTATAAACATTAATTTTTGCCCCTCTTTGGCGCAAGTTTCCCAACTTGTGCCTATAATAAAAGGCAGTTTCTAACTGGCAAATAAATTAATGAGTAGGAAATATAAATTTCATAATCCTCGGGGTATTTATTTAGAGGTAAATCTTTCCTTATTCATTATTAATTATCCATAGCTGTTCCTTGCTCCATCTTGGCTCCATCTTAGCTGAAACCGTGCTAGGTTTAACGCTGTATTTTTGTTTGAGCGAATCATCAAAAATACGTACCTTTGTTGTTAATTAACTCGTGAACTATGGATCAAGAATTACTACGTCGCCTTCGCCTCGATTTTACCAAGCGTGAAACCGACCTCTTGTCCTATATTCAAACCTATTTCCCTGATGTCTCACCGAGCCAACTCAAAGCGTGGCAGCAAACTGGTGCCCAGATTTGGTGCAAGTTTCCCAACTTGTGCCAAAAATAAAAATCAGTTTCGAACTGATAAATAGAATAAATTAATGAGTTAACTATGTTGCCATGTAGTTGGCAGTTATGAAACTGACCAGATAAAAGGCACAAGTTAAGAAACTTGCGCCAAATAGGAGCCAAATAGAGGAATTTACAAGACAAAAATATATTAAATTGTGATTAATTTATTATTTTGGGTATATTTGCAAACAATTAATGTAAACTGTTCAGAAAGATGAAAAGACAAGAATAAATCATTGCATTGTAATTTTTGTGCAGATTCTCTATGTATACTTATTCCATCACAACAACCTTAGACAATTTCATCCTCGGTGAGTATTCAAAGAAAAAAACTATTGGGGAAAATTTGTAATCCTATTCCTATCAGCCATCTATATTTTTAACTAATAAAACAATAATATGCGTATTATAAAAGAAACTTTTCTTTCAAATCTCATTGGTCAGGGAACTTATGATAATCTTAATAGTTATGCAAAATTTATTGTACCGATAGGAACTCTTATATTACTAGTCCTCTGGGGATTATCGCTCTTAGTACATTGGGGCTTTATCAGCTCATTATTAAACTTTTTAACGGGTTATAATTTATTATTCCTAGCTTATATAATATTATTAATAATTTATCTGGATTTTAGTATCGAGGTAGATATCCCCAAATATGAATCGAAAATAAACAAAAAAATAGAAAAATATATTTGGGGTCTGATATTGTTAATTATTATTGTTAATAAAATTATTATTATTGGTCTTGGCATTAGTGCTATGTATTTCAGCAATAAATATAAAAGCCATTATGCATTTGAATGTAATACTTTTTTAGTAGATGAAAAAAAGGGTATATATCATTTAGATGGTTTTAATGACAATTGTGAAGAAATTGAAGACCAATCAGATTTAGTGAAAATGAAAGGATACCAGATTGAACAAGAAACTGATTATACTTTTTGCGAATGTTGTGAAAGTTGGGAAGAAGATGCTCTTGGCTCATATGAATTTGATAGATACTATAAAAAGTAGGAAGATTATTCCTTGCTAAACACAGGATGCATCTTAGCTAAAACAATGTTCTGTTTAACGCTGTATTTTTGTTTGAGTGAATCATCAAAAATACGTATCTTTGTTGTTAATTAACTCGTGAACTATGGATCAAGAATTACTACGTCGCCTTCGCCTCGATTTTACCAAGCGTGAAACCGACCTCTTGTCCTATATTCAAACCTATTTCCCTGATGTTTCGCCTAGCCAACTGAAAGCGTGGCAGCAAACTGGTGCGCTAGAATCGATGGAACTAGAAGGCGAAACGTATTACTTTAACCGAGCAGCTGAAAATCTATTTCGAATTGATGCCGTGGCGCGTGCTCGCAAAGAAGCCGTAGATGGGGCGGTAATTCCACCACGTGAACAAACACTCAAGATACACATTCCAGAAGTCATAAACGCGTTCAAAACAACCGGTCAACGTGAAGCAACCGCACAAGCATTCACCATGACATTTTCCGTTACCGTAAAAGCAGACGCTGTACCTGACAATGAACTCATTCGCTGCTGGCTACCCTACCCACGCACCGACGAAAAACGTCAAACCAATATACGCTTATTAAGCACCAGCGAACCGCATTACGACATAGCACCCGATACGTGCGCACACAAAACCATTTATCAAGAAAAACGTTGTAAAGGGAACGAGCCAACCGAATTTTCGGTCAGTTATTCATTCGACATTCTGCCTGAATGGCAACCACTAAACCCAGAAAACGTAAAACCGTATAACAAAGAGACAGCCACTTACCGTGAATTTTGCGCAGAGCGTGCTCCACACATCATGTTTTCGGACGCTATCAAAGCGTTGTCACAAACGATTATTGGTGACGAGAAACACCCATACGAACAGGCTAAAAAGCTCTTTGTGTGGCTACGAACGAACTATCCTTGGGCGAGTGCACGCGAATATTCGACCATCGACCATATTTCGGATTACGTCATCGCTAACAAGCATGGCGACTGCGGACAATTGAGCCTGCTCTTTATCACGCTCTGTCGTTACAATGGCATACCAGCACGTTGGCAAAGTGGTTTTATGCTCTATCACAACGGCAAAAATTTACACGATTGGGCGGAAATCTATTTCGAAGGCATTGGCTGGATTCCAGTCGACAGTTCCTTTGGGCTACAAGCGTGGGGCAAAAATGATGACGAACGTCTTTTCTTCTTTGGAGGACAAGATGCCTACCATTTGACCATCAATAATGATTTTGGACGACCATTGAGTCCAGAAAAAATGCACTTACGCAGTGAAACCGTCGATTTTCAACGCGGCGAAGTAGAATGGCGTGGAGGCAACCTCTATTTTGACCAGTGGGATTATGCGTTTACAGTCGCTCCAAGCCCACAATCAACTCACTAATATTACACAAGACTATATGGTATTTCTTCAAGTCGAAAATCTCACTAAATCGTTCGGCGACCGACTCTTATTTCACGATATTTCCTTTGGCATAGAACAGGGTCAACGCGTGGCTTTAATTGCCAAAAACGGCACGGGAAAAACCACACTGCTAAATATTCTTACCAATAAAGAAGATTACGATAGTGGTTCGGTGATCTTTCGACGTGATTTACGCGTTGGTTTTTTGCCACAAGAACCAGAATTTGCACCACAAATGACCGTGTTAGAAGCCTGTTTTTCGGCAGAAACTGATGTTGTAAAGGCTATTGCTCGCTATGAAAAACTGCTTGAATTACACGCTAAAAACCCACAATACGCCGATGAATTCCAAAATGCCATGGTCGACATGGACCGTCTCAATGCATGGGATTACGACACACGCATAAAACAAATTTTAGGAAAACTCAATATCCACAACTTAGAACAACGTGTTGATCAGTTGAGCGGTGGACAACAAAAACGACTAGCGTTAGCCAATGTACTCATCACCGAACCAGATTTTTTGCTACTTGACGAGCCAACCAACCACTTAGATTTGGAGATGGTAGAATGGCTCGAAGATTTTCTGAATCAATCAAAAATGACACTGCTCATGGTTACGCACGACCGCTATTTTTTAGATCGTGTATGCAACACCATTTTAGAGATTGATCAACACTCTTTGTTTCAATATCGTGGAAATTACAGCTACTTTTTGGAAAAAAGAGAAGCGCGTATCGAAAATTTTAATGCTGAAACCACACGTACACAAAACCTCTACCGCAAAGAACTCGATTGGATGCGCCGACAGCCACAAGCACGTGGTACGAAAGCACAAAGCCGCATCGATGCCTTTTACCAAATTGAGGAGCGCGCCAAACAACGCCTCGTTGAAAAACAGGTATCACTCGGCGTAAAAGCAGCCTATTTAGGAAGTAAAATATTTGAAGCACAATACGTTTCCAAAGCCTTTGGTAATTATAAAATCCTCGACAACTTTTACTACAATTTTTCACGGTACGAAAAAATGGGAATCGTAGGAAAAAATGGTACCGGGAAATCGACATTTCTCAAAATGTTACTCGGTGAAGTTGCACCTGACAGCGGACGATTTGATATCGGCGAAACGGTGAAATTTGCCTACTACAGCCAATCAGGACTACAATTTAACGAAGGCATGAAGGTAATTGACGCTGTACGCAATATTGCCGAAGAAATTGATTTAGGCGGTGGTAAAAAGTTGAACGTTTCACAATTCCTCAACCATTTTCTCTTTCCACCTGACAAACAGCACGATTTTATTGCTAAATTGAGCGGGGGCGAAAAACGGCGTTTATACCTCTGTACAGTGCTTATGAGGAATCCTAATTTCTTGATTTTAGACGAACCCACCAACGATTTAGATATTGCTACGCTCAATGTATTAGAAGATTATTTGGTTCACTTCAAAGGATGTGTGATTGTAGTAAGCCACGACCGCTTCTTTATGAATAAAGTAGTTGACCATCTATTAGTATTTCAAGGTGATGCTAAAATAAAAGATTTCCCTGGAAACTATACTGATTATCGTGAATGGAGGGCACTGGAAGAAGCGGAAGAAGCAGAATTAAAACATACAACTGCAGAATCTAAAAAGAGTGTAAAACAGACAGAAAAAGCTATCAAAACAGAAAATAAACCACGCAAACTCACCTTTAACGAAAAGCGTGAATTGGAAACCTTAGAAAAGGAAATTGAAGATTTAGAACAAGAGCTACAAAGCTTAGAAACAGATTTATCGTCAGGAGAGCTTTCGACTAAAGAAATTATGACGCAATCAAAACGTTTTTCAGAAATATCCGAATTACTCGATAAAAAAACGACCCGCTGGATAGAGTTAAGCGATTTGGCGAATTAAGCAGAAGTTGATTTTAGCCGTTTTTGACGCTTGCGGTAAATAAAAACGGCATACAGTAGAACAAAGAGCGCCAACACATGTTCACTGCCAACAGGGTCATCTACTACCCCACCAGGATTACCAGTCCCCGGACCACGCATCATCACTGCAATATCGGGTTCTGACATTGCACTACTCGACGCATAACCAAAAGCACCAAAAGCTGATAAATCAGACGATTTTCTAAATTCAATACTTACTTGCGATGAATTAGCATAGTGCTGTTGATTGGTTATCGTTCGTGGGTGGGTATATGTTTGCCTTTGGTAGTAATCCTTTTCCTTTTCAGTTGAAACATTGCCGCTGCTTATCACAAGAGTTGACAACAGTTCGGGCTGTTTCATACGTGCATCCAGACATTCTGAACTCTCACTAGAAAACGGCTCTACCAGTGTAAAATTGCATAATCGCAAAAATAAAAAGTACCAATTTTTAAAATGAAAAGTACATTTTTTCACATGACATCATTAAAAGAGCGGCAACCACTTATAGGTTGCCGCTCTTTTAATGCTCTTTAATTGCCATTTATCAGACATTTAACTCAAATTTCACATTTTCCATTCCTGCCAGCAGTTGGCGCGTTCGCTCAAGGTTGCTTTCGTAAATGTGTACGTTGCCCAAATTGAGCGTAATTGATTTTAGCGGCAGCTCTATTTGCTGCACCTTAATCCTACAAAAACTGCTTGAGAACTATTTTTGTGGGACGTCGAGGGCTTTTTAATGCCCTCTATTCAAAAAAAAGACTATATTTGTACCGTAATACAAACTTCAAAAATCACTTCTATGAAAAAATTACTTTTCTTCTTTGTGGCTGCACTGCTGTTGACAGCTTGTGACCCAACCGAACCTGTAAACCCTAACAACGGTAAAGGTAAACTTGACCTCAATGCCAGAATTGTATTAAGAGGCGATGTTCAACAAAAAGTAAGCACAAAGGCTCTTATAGACGGATACACACCTTTAGAAGTTGTACAAGAGGCGGTAAGCATCAAGTTTCGATCGTACTGGGCTGGTAATTATTTGCTCACTAATTCTACTGATATGTCACGTGCATTCCGTGATGCCGACAAAGATTTAGAAAAACCAGCTCTACTTATGTGGGGAACGGATATTATTGACCAAGACGGTGGTTTTGTAAAAGACTTTATTTACGGCTTTGATGTGTACATCACAGACAACCACAACGACACTATTGCGTGTGTTCCAGATAGCGTTATAAATAAAGCTCGTCCATTAATAGAGGCAGCATACAATGATAGCAATTACACGGAAGTTTACCGACTGTTCAACGAAGTATTTACCTTTATCCCATTACGATAAGTTTACAATTATCATAGATATAAAAGCCCAACTTAAAGAGTTGGGCTTTTTTTAATTAGCACCATAAACAGCAAAGCTAAATCCCCCATTAGCAAGTGTGCTCCCGCTATAAATATAAACATAAAATGAGGCAGTACCCAAATACTCTTGTAAACTGGTATAAACATAGTCAGCACCATATTTAGCAGCCAATTGCTCTATGGTTAAACCGTGGGTCAACTTAATTTGTCCATAAGAGCTGGTCATCTCATTTAAATAATTTAAATTCAATACATTACCATACTCATCCTGCCACTGATAATAGAATGTAGCCTCTTCATTACCCACACTCCATGCGTATGCAGGATTATCGTAGTCGGCACGCAAGACAGCCACAATCTCATCTTCTTTAGCTACACAAGCCAAAATAGCTTGGAACGACATTGTAGGTGGTTTGCTAATATATACACGAATGTCATCAATAGCAAAATCATTACCTGACGCAGAAGCACCGTTATTGATAATACGTAAACGATACTCATCATAGCGCTCTTCGTTCAATTGTAAATCGAAAAACATCTGCGACCATGCGCCCACAACCTGCATAACCCCTGTGGTAAACATGGAGATATCCTCTTCTACGCCGCCACGAACGCCAGACACTTTAAAATTAAGGTTGGCACGGTTACCCGAAGTTGCCAAATCTGCCACCCATGCTGAGAAATAGATAGTTGTACCGGGGCACAAATCACCATCAATTTTTAAGTCGGCCACTTTACTTGGTCTTTCACTAGCATCTACATAGAAGAAATAGCCATTAGCAGCACCCCCCACGGTTTTCAACACCCGAGTAGAGCCAACCGCTCATGTCACAACCTGTAGTTGTGCGCATTAAGTTATATTCGCCCCAGTCGGTAGTAGCGGCACCATAACGAATAGATGTACGATAATCAAATCCATAAGTTACCTCATCCCAAGGCAGTGGATTTGGATAGTAATTACCCGTGCCACCATCTGTATAGTCAAACGTACGTTTTGCTACTAATGTATAACGCTCGTCCAATTCATCATTTGTAATAATAGCTTTACCTGAGGTTTCACGCACTGGACCTACAGTTGCCAGATCTTTATATATCACTGTAAAACGCGCTATATTACGCGAATTAGCAGTAAGCGTATATACCACAGTTTGAGGCGTTGTAATTACTGGAGGTTGAATCAAACGACTATCAATAACAGTAGGATTAGTTATCACTGTTGAACCTGCCTTCCATTGCGGCGTGGTAATTAACGTAGGGTCGCTTGCATTTACAAAATAGTTATTACCTTCACCTGTATATTTATACTTAGGACCAATGGAGATAGTAGTTCCTGTAGGTGCCACAATAGTGTACTCTTCTAAAAAAGTGTCACCGCTGCAAGAAGATAAAGCAGTAGCCATTTCACTAGCATTACGGATATCGTAAATCACACGATACGACAATGTGGGTTCTGTAAATGTATTCGACGCAACATAGTCTGTATTACGCGACACGTCAACAGCCATACGTTTCTTAACAAACGTTGAAGGCATAGTATAAGACGTGATGCCCGGATCATAACCGTGAATCATAAAGTCACCATACGTGCCTATTTGTGCCTGCATATAGTTATAAGTCGTTGTATGTGTCAAAGCAGCACCCGCATCTAAGTCGGTATCATAATCATACCAGCGATAATATTGACGTTGATAGCCACCACCCGTAGGTACAGGCAAACCAAGTATACGAGTAGTTCCTGCTTTCATATATACTACCTCGTTCAAAGTATGAACACTTTGCATTCCATTAGGTTGCAACGCACGACCAGAAGCACCCCTCTTGTGAATAAACGTTGCGCTTGATTGTGTAATAGCAGCCTGTGCTGTTACCACGATACCATCTGGGAATGTGGAAGTTGCTGTTAAGGTTGCTGTTTTACTACCAGTTGTAGTATTTTTAGTTGCATTTACCGTAGCATTTCGGTTCACTAAATTAGTGAGCGAAAAGCCGGTATAAGAGCTCGTAAGTTCATAACTCACAGGTTCTGCATTGGTTACAGTTGTTGACTCAGAAGCTAACTGAATGTCCGTGCCAGGAGTACCACAAGTGTAGTAATAGTGTGCAGTAGTAGTTGTTGTTGCAGTTGGTGTAAATTCTTGACTCGACGCTGACATCGGGAAGGTCATACTTGCTGGCGATAAAACCAATGAACGTTCCACTGTAGTGGTATGAGCTTTAGTATATTTGTCAATAGACAAAATATCACCACCGTTGTTTTTTAACGCCCATACACCGGAGAAATCACACGTAATACCACGAGTTCCATCTCTTAAACGGTCGCCAGCATAAATTGTCCACACCGTAGCAGTAGTACCCACCTGAAGCGAATTACCACTACGTGTTAAATACTTTCCTGTTTGAAGATTTTTAATGTGCCACCCAGTCCCGATCGATGTAACTACCCAAAGCGTAGATACAGCTGGCGCAGTAATGCCAGAGGTGACATTACCATTAACTGTTGACTCCGAACCTAAGTAGTAGTAATAAAACTTAATGGCTACCGTATCACCATTACTGAAAGAAATAGCAGCGGACGCTGCCACAGAGAATAAGCAAAATAGAACGGCGAGACCAACGCCTAAAACCTAAATTGTTTCATAAATTTATTATTTTTACCTTTGTGCTCGCTTTTACTCCAGTAACGAGCATTAATTTACAAAAACCGATACCTAATACTTAAAAAATTAGTTAATTCCAAAAATTAACAACATTTGCGAAATTACAAAATAAAACTATACGAATTATTTAACAATTAGTAATTTTTATGAAAATTAGAAAAATAGAGATAAAAAATTCTTAATTTTATGTTAAAATCGCCTATTTTTTTACCATTACAAATTTCGTAATAAATATCCAAGTAATTTGCCGAGTTTTACAATTTTACCCCCCCGACCACGCAAAAGGTACAAAACGACACAAATTGTCTGATTTTGTGTAAAATCAGGTTAATTTAATATATTTTTGTACAGCGATTTTAAAAATTAACTATATGGATGTAAAAATAGAATCTTCGTGGAAAATAAAGTTAGCTCAAGAATTTAACAGCCCGTATTTCGAGCATTTAGCCGCATTTGTACGTAACGCTTACACACACCACCAAGTATTTCCACCTGCCAAACTGATATTTAATGCTTTCGACTTGTGTCCATTTGACCGTGTTAAAGTAGTGATTATTGGACAAGATCCTTATCATGGTTTTGGGCAAGCACACGGGCTTAGTTTTTCGGTAAACGAGGGCGTACCCTTGCCACCTTCACTCAGAAATATTTACCAAGAAATTCGCTCGGATTTAGGCATTCAACCTTTAGCACATGGCAATTTGGAACGCTGGGCAAAACAAGGTATTTTACTGCTAAACGCCACGCTTACTGTACAAGCCAACTTGGCTGGTTCACATCAAAATAAAGGGTGGGAAAATTTTACCGATAGTGCTATAAAAGCGGTAGCCGAAGACAAAGAACACATCGTTTTTCTTTTGTGGGGTAACTACGCTCAACAAAAGGCGAAATATATTGACCACAACAAACATTTGGTATTGAAAACCGTTCACCCTTCTCCCCTATCAGCACATCGAGGTTTTTTCGGTTGCAAACACTTTTCGCAAACCAATCAATACCTTAAAGAACATGGTTTAGAGCCCATAAATTGGATGTAATATGACAAAAAAAACGGAAGCCCACAAGGAACTTCCGTTTTTTTATGCAATAGTGGCAAACCGACTATTTACTTACCATAGCCTTTCAAAATACCACGAGAGGAGTTGCGAATAAATAGCACCACCTCATCACGTTCGGGCGTTGCAGGAAACGTCGTTGCAATTTTATCAATAGCTTGCGCCACATTCATATCTGACTGGAACACCATGCGATAAATGTCCTGAATATTTTGGATTTGCACATCAGTAAATCCACGTCTGCGCAGACCTATAGAGTTGACGCCCGCGTATGAAAT
>JARKSE010000121.1 GCA_029974315.1 Paludibacteraceae bacterium
GAATACCATACGGCCAATACGGCCAAATCCATTAATACCTAATTTAATCATAATACTATTGTTTTTATTTAAATGAAATAACTCCTTGTTTGGAGGCACAAAATTACGCTTTTTTTTATGTACTACCAAAAAAAAATAGTAAAAAGTGGCTGTGTAATCATAAAAAACGAGCAACTATGATGTTGCTCGTTTTTTGTAAAAAATTATTGAATTGGAACTTATTCCACAATCGTTATCCAACCAAATTTGTCTGCTTTTTCACCATATTGGATGCCACGTAAATGATTGTATAATTCGGTGCATTTAGGTCCTGGTTTACCGTCGTGTGAGAATACATAAGAATGTCCATTATCAATATCGTCGATTTTTGTTATTGGACTGATTACTGCTGCTGTTCCGCAAGCACCTGCTTCATCAAATGTGTCCAATTCTTCTACAGCAATGGGGCGATGTTCCACAGTCATTCCCAAATCTTCGGCAAGAGTCATCAAACTACGATTTGTAATGGATGGTAAGATAGAGCTTGACTTAGGTGTGAGGTAGGAATTTCCTTTGATGCCAAAAAAGTTAGCTGCGCCGCATTCATCAATGTATTTTTTTTCTTTAGGGTCGAGGTAGAAAATAGCGGAATAACCCATTTCGTGTGCGTGTACACCAGCTGCCATGCCCGATGCGTAATTACCACCAATTTTGTACATACCAGTGCCGAGTGGAGCTGCACGGTCGTATTTTCGGCTTAACATAAATGGAGTAGCTTGGAATCCTCCTTTGAAATAAGGACCTACAGGTGTAACAAAAACGATAAATTCGTATTCATTTGCAGGTTT
Source organism: Paludibacteraceae bacterium (assembly GCA_029974315.1). Classification (GTDB taxonomy): domain Bacteria; phylum Bacteroidota; class Bacteroidia; order Bacteroidales; family Paludibacteraceae; genus W0P28-013. The sequence continues at coordinate 828 of JARKSE010000121.1, forward strand.
TACGCCCACTAAAGCGGTTGTTCCAATAATCAACGGACGAATGTATAGCGATGCGCCACTTTCGTATGGAGGAATGAATCGTTCATTTAGTTTTACAACTTTTAGAATCGCTTCTTTGAATTTTTCGATTGGTAATTCAGGCATCATAATGCCTTTACATGAATTTTGTAAACGTTTTGCATTTTCTTCCATACGGAATATGCGTACTTTTCCATCGACACCACGAAAGGCTTTTAAACCTTCAAATGCTTCTTGAGCGTAATGTAAGCAAGAGGCTGCCATATGTAAGTTGAGATATGCGTCGTCGTGTGTACGAAGTTCGCCCCAAGCGCCATTGGCAAATGTGCAGCGAACGTTGTGATCGGTTGGTATGTAACCAAATCCGATGTTTTTCCAATCAATTGTTTCCATCTTTATTATTTTTTTAAAATCAAACGGGCTTCATTACCCATATTAAAAAGTAAATCGATAATACTTAAATTAGGTAAAAAGCCAAATTTGTGGTTAAACACTTGGTAATACATCTGGTATTCCGTAAGAACATCCAAAGGTACTAATTTTTTCTTAGGATGATAACTTTCTCGTAGGTCAATTTCACCTGAACTATATTCTATTTTGTAACTATCACTGAGTGTGATGTTCGTTTCAAATC
>JARKSE010000130.1 GCA_029974315.1 Paludibacteraceae bacterium
GTTAGCGGTAATTTTTTGACCGAACAAGCCTTTCCGCACAATTTATAAGATGTGCCTTGCATTCTTTTTTAACCAAATCTATTGTATCGTCAAACCATTTTTCACCGACATTAAACTCTAATTGAAATTCTCTACTTTCCAAAAGTCTAATTAACTTTTCACTTTTTTTCATATTATTACGTATCATATCTTCTTCCCAAAATTTGAGAGAAAAACTACCGCTAACAGCACCTAAATCGCTATTGGCGGTATCTTGCGTGTTTAAATTTTTGTTTTCCATTGTTACTTTTTTTTAAGTTGATAATTCAGTTTTCAAATCGCCAACAGCGTTTAGCTGCGGCACGTTAGCAATCAAAAGGGAAAATTGTTATCATTTGCAGCCGTTACGGTCTGCGGTGCTTGCGTTGGCTGTTCACGTTGTGGACAAGGAGTTTCGCCTTTGCTCCAGAATGTTTTACCATTACCAACATAAAAGAGCGGTTTTTTTGCATCTCGTTGTTCTTTGGTCTGTGCCACGTACACACTCACATTTTGACCGTAATTATTCGTCTGGTCTGATAACGAGATAGTGAGTTTCACGCCTTCGCCTTCTTTGCCTTGTTTTGCGTTTAACGCTTTAATAATTTTTTCGAGCGTTGATTTTTTTACATAAATTTCTGATAAGCTTGCCATAATTTTACTTGTTAATTGTTGTTTTTACTATTGTCTTAAACACTTTTTTACATTCGGTTATTTTTTCGCCATTGGTTGGGTCAATAAAAGGCACTTCAGGAGTTGCTAATTTCAAAGCTGCCTCAATCGTCCTGCGCTTTTCGTTTAGTGCTTCAATTTCCCTTGTTAAATCTCGCCACGTTTTTGAGTTCTCGTAGTCATAAATCACTCCAGCCTCCGCAATTTGAAATTTAGCATTAAAGTCTTCACACTTTCCACCTTTAAATTGCACCGCTTGCAATAGCATCTCTCTGACTTCATAATTTGCCCTGTAAGCCTTTGCTACCTGTTCGAGATTGCAAATAATAGCTTCTGCTTTTAGTGGAGAAATTGCGCCATGTTTTACACTTTCAATCAATTTACCAACAAACACTTCTTGTTGGCTTTTTGTTTCTGGCATAAGTGCCAGCGTTGATACTAATTCGTTGCTCATATCTTATTGTATTTTTTAAGGTGTTCGTAAATTTCTCTAATTTGTCCATCTGTAAGCTCGTCAATTGTCGTAAATAGGTACTTTTTTTTGTAGTAGCTCAAAGCCTCTGCATTATTCGCCAAATAATCAAAAATAACCTTTTTTGTATCAATTATTTTCGGCTGTTCAGGTGCTTTTGTAGCTGTTTTAGTTTCCGCTTGTTTTTTAGTATTTTCGGTCGTGTCAAAATCGAGCTGATTGTCAGTGATACCGAAAAGGCTCATTTTCAAATACCTTTCTGTGTACGTTACGCAACCGCCAAGCTGTTGGGCGATGTTTGTAGCTTTAATTTCAGGAATTGCCGAAGCCATTTCAGCAGTCAATTTTTCGCCACTTTCAAGGTCGTACACTGTTAGCCGACCATACACGCCCAACTCGTTACGAATAAGGTCAAACGATGTGAGTAATTTGTTGTTGTGGCAAGCTGACGCCACAAGAAACTCGATTTGTGAAGGCGTGTAATACTCGTAATTTGAGTATGTGTTTTTGCCCTCTTTTTTTAGCTTTGTTGCTTTAATTTCGGCTTTTGCCGATGCTAATTTGTTTAGTAATTCTTTCATAATTTTAAGTGTTTAAATGTTATACAAATATAATAATTTTTATTATAACTTGCAAGTGTTTTTTCTAATTTAGACTAAATCTAAATAGTCTTAATCGGGTCTTTTATACCGTATTCAGCATTTAATTCTACCAGACCAGCGTATTGGTTTAGTCTTAAATTGA
>JARKSE010000161.1 GCA_029974315.1 Paludibacteraceae bacterium
AGCTGCGACAAGATTTCATCCGCACGACTGACTACTGATTTAGGCATACCAGCCATTTTAGCTACGTGAATACCAAAACTGTGTTCGCTACCGCCTTTTACTAATTTACGCAAGAAAATCACTTTCTTATCCAACTCCTTGACGGATACATTATAGTTTTTGATACGAGCATAGGATTTTTCCATCTCATTCAACTCGTGATAATGCGTTGCAAATAAGGTTTTCGCTTGACAATTGGGACGTTCATGAATATATTCCACAATAGCCCAAGCAATAGATATACCGTCATAAGTACTTGTTCCACGTCCTAATTCGTCGAATAAAATCAAACTACGATGAGAAATATTATTCAAAATACTGGCGGCTTCGTTCATTTCCACCATAAACGTAGATTCACCCAACGAAATATTGTCGCTAGCTCCCACGCGAGTAAAAATCTTATCAACAACTCCAATCGTGGCGCTATCAGCAGGCACGTAACAACCAATTTGAGCCATCAACACAATAAGCGCAGTTTGCCTCAATAAAGCCGATTTACCCGCCATATTCGGTCCTGTAATGATGATAATTTGTTGTTTTTCAGAATCTAAATACACATCATTAGGCACGTAACTTTCACCTATGGGCAACTGCTTTTCAATAACTGGATGACGGCCCTGTTTAATATCAATCACATCGCTATCGGTAACAACTGGACACTGATATTTATTCTCTTCTGACACGCGCGTAAACGACAATAGACAATCCAATTGTGCCAAAATACTGCAATTCAATTGAATGGCGGGAATGTATTCCATAATAGCCATTACTAAGTCGCCAAATAGCTTTGTCTCAATTGCGAATATACGGTCTTCAGCTCCTAATATCTTTTCTTCGTATATCTTAAGTTCTTGTGTTATATAACGTTCCGCATTTACAAGCGTTTGTTTACGTATCCACGTATCAGGCACCTTATCTTTGTGCGTATTACGGACTTCGATGTAGTAACCAAACACATTATTGTAGCTAATTTTGAGACTTGGGATGCCCGTTTGTTCACTTTCGCGCTGCTGGATATGTAGCAAATAATCTTTACCTGAATAGGCAATGCGACGCAGTTCGTCCAAATCTTCGTTCACTCCATCAGCAATGACATTACCACGATTCAACAACATCGGTGGATTATCGGATAATTGACGAGCAATACGATCGCGAATGATGGCACAGGCGTTCAACTGTTCTCCAAAACGTTGTAAAACCAAATTATCGGCTTCAGAACAACTCTTTTTGATGGGTTCAATAGCGGACAAAGCAATACGCAACTGCCCTACCTCACGAGGAGAAATGCGACCAACAGCCACTTTGGACAAAATACGTTCAAGGTCGCCAACTTTTGCTAAACAATCGGCAATAAAATCTTTTGTTCCGGTAAATTTGGAAAAATAGGACACTACACTTAAACGATCATGAATCGGCTGTACATCTTTGAGCGGAAAAGCCATCCAACGACGCAACAAACGTCCGCCCATAGGTGTAATGGTAGTGTCAATAACGGAACACAATGTACGCGCATTCTCATTCGGTGAATTGAACAGTTCCAAATTACGCACGGTAAAACGGTCAAGCCACACGTAACGTTCAGATTCGATACGAGCCAAATGCGTAATATGCCCTATTTGCTGATGATACGTTTGGTCAAGATAATATAAAATGGCGCCGGACGCCACAATTCCCAGCTTTAACTCCTCAACCCCAAAGCCTTTTAAATTTTTAGTCTCAAAATGTTTCAACAATCTATCGTTAGCTGCGTCAGAGGTAAACACCCAATCGTCCATTTCCTGTGTATGAAATTTGCTCCCAAAAGAGTCTTCAAACTCTTTGCGCATGCCATATTCATACAAAACTTCTTTAGGAGAAAAACTATTCAAAAGTTTATCCACATAATCCAAATTACCTTCCGCCATCAGAAATTCGCCTGTAGAAATATCAAGAAACGAGACGCCTGCCTGTTTTTTCAACAAATAAACTGCTGCCAAGAAATTATTTTCCTTAACATCAAGTATAGTATCATTTGTTGCAACTCCTGGCGTTACTAATTCTGTAATACCTCTTTTAACAAGTCCTTTCGCAAATTTCGGGTCTTCCAACTGATCGCAAATAGCTACGCGCAAACCGGCTCGCACCAATTTTGGCAGATACGTATCTAATGCATGATGCGGGAAACCTGCCATTTCCACTGCCTCAATATTCTTATTAGAACGTTTTGTAAGTGTTATGCCAAGTATTTCAGAAGCAATCTTGGCATCTTTGCTATAGGTTTCGTAAAAGTCGCCACAACGAAACAACAAGATGGCATCGGGATATTTGTGTTTTATCTCGTTAAATTGTTTCATCATGGGCGTTACCTTAGTTGATTCCATTCCTTTAATCTATTGGTTTACGAAAGTCGCTAATTAATTGCTACGGGCGTGTTTAAAGACAATATTATAGATAATTTTCCAAAAATAGACCCAATCCGTACGAAATACACCGTTCTTCTCACATGCCATTAAATAACGCATCTCCGAATTTTGTATCTCATCTAATGTTTGTGGCATATCGGCATAAAACGGCGGAAGCAATCCCGGTTTAAATTGTGTACGTTTATCTTGTAAATCTTTACTGTACAAGCTGAAATACTGTGCACTTAGCGGTCGAACGCCCACTATTTTCATATCTCCTTTCAATATATTCAGCAACATAGGCAATTCATCAATCCAACATTTACGCATAAAACGTCCAATAGTACCTATACGGATATCATTGTTTATTTTTCCACCTTTCTGCAAATGATATTTATCGTACATATAAGCCTGTAAAAATTCCGAATAAGGGTGCATGGTTCGGCATTTATAAACATTGAAACGTTGTTTGTCTTTTCCAATACGTGACAGTTTGATAAAAGGTCCATATTTACGTTTGACTTGCTTTTCCGGTTGCTTTTCGCGTTGAGCCATAACAAGATACATATTACCTAACGGGAACTCTTGTAAAACTTTAAATCCGCAAAAATACAATCGTCCCAAAATTTCAGTAGTAGAAAACACGCGGTTACGTCCCTTGGTAAAATCATAATATAAACGACTGGTAAAAAACAATTTTGGAAGTACCCGTTTATAAATAAAATAGCAACTGTAAACCATATAATTAACACCTTTCGGATATTTGTTCAAAATGGCTTTTTTAGTAACCGTTTGAGGCTTAAAACAACATACAAATATCCCGTTATCCGGTATTTTCTCGTTGATGGTGCAAAACATTTTATTGACACCACGAATATCGTTCAAGCGCTTTAAGTTAACAATACAATCATATTGATAGTTCCCCAAAGATTGAATATTAAACAAAGTGGAAGTTGCCAATACCAACGTAGATGAACTGCCTAAATCAAGATGCTTATCAAGAACAGTGAGTGTTCTTTTATTAGAAAATTCTACAATCGAATTTTTGACCGCTGTTTCTGCTTCGGGAGACAGGCGTTGTACCGGAACCGCTAATTTCATCGGAGGTCGCACATTGAACTCCATGATGTTATCATCTATATTTAGGGCGTAACGATAACCGTAGAAAAATAATAAACAAACCGTATTTATCAGAAAAGCAATTATTGCGGTCATTATTAACACATAAATGGAGAGCCCAAATAAGTTGTTGATATAATAACACGTTACAATTGCCGCTATCAGAACAAGAATAGAAGCAAATGTGCCCCCCATGGCTTGAAAATATCCTCTGGTTTTCAACGAGCGATATTTGCCAAAGAGATAACCGATAATGATATTTGAGCAGTAAAGTGCCAGACAAAAAAAGCAGTAATCCGTCTTTCTTGATTTATCCGTCAAGGCACGCCACAAGACCATGATACACACGGCTAATGTCCAAATACAAGCATCTAAAAAGATTAAGCTCCATTTCGGTTTATAGAAGATTGATTTTTTTTTCATCAATTCGGTTTATTGCTATTTGCCTTTATGATCTTCATTTGCATAAAGATATCGGATTGCCCAATATCCCAAGCGATAAAGAAAGTTATTGCAAATATACAAAAAACGACCATATTCAACTAATTTTCCACCAAATTTTGATTTAAATTCTCTGACCCCATAATCTTCGTCCGGCTTTCCTGCTCCCATAAAATCAAAATAAGGAATCTTATTTTCAGCAGCATAAGCCATTCCGGCATACGTAGCCAATATATCTCCACAGACAAACCATTCGTACATTTTTTTTTCGGGGTACACTGCACACGCCATACCTCCCACCACTTTACCTGATTTTTTTACCACCAATAATTTGCCATTGGCATGCTGTGACAATTTGAGAAAAAACTCCAAAGGAAAGAGCGGGCGTTTCACTTTTGTACGGTATAAGTTCTGCAACAGACGGTAATAATCGGTAATTTCATCAATATCTGTCGTTGCCGACCATTCAAAACCCTCTTTTTGAGCCGCTACTATTTGACGTTGTTTACTTTTACTAAAATGTGCAAATGTTGTCGTTATGTCAGTCGTGTCAACCCAACAATCAAAATGTTGCACATAATAAAATTTATTTTCTTCCATCAGTTGTCTGCGACACGAAAAATCGCTATAATTACGTATCTCTATATAAATACTTTGGGAAGAGAGTTCCGTTTTGAGCGTTGTCAAAAGCTCTTGCAACGCTGTTTCGGAAATATCATTGGAAAGTAAGGCTCCACCATGAATAATGGCACGTCGCGAAAAAAAGCGTTTAATTTTGCCTCCATCGGCAATAAGATAACCACATATAACCCCTTTAAGTTGACTGTTCTCACTCACACCAAAAACAAAAGGCTTTAGAAATGAAAGCGTTTCATAGAAATCATAACATTCCGGCGTTTGAAAAAAATTAGCTGAAAGTGCATTATCCGCTAACAGTTTCCATTGAAAACGATTTATTTCTAAATTGGAACGATATGTACAAATATTCAACAACTTACTGTTTATTTGATTTAATTAAAAGCAGACGTTTAACTTGATTTTTGGCGGTTTGTAAAATCAACTCTTTTGTCCATGCCATTTTGTTATCTGTCCACCGCTGCGGGTGAGTTGTAAACATGATTCCGGCAAATTGATGAATAGGAGAATCCGGGGCTTGTAATGCTTGAATTATTTCATCTGTCGTATGAAAAGTAAGCCCCTGCTTTGTCCACTCATCTTGATAAACAGGAATTTTATCGCGTACACTCACCTGAAAGCCATCCCACTGCCTACCCGTATCCGTCAGATAAAGGATTTTTGAAAAATCGGTATCAAAATAGGGCTCGCCAATAATGCCAAACATGTGATAATCATTGGTTTTCCATAAATCTTTTCCATCGAATTTACTGCGTGGCGCACCATGCATACAGATAGTTTTAACAGTATAAAACGTGCGGAAATACGCCAATTGTTTCTTGAAATGTGTAAGCGCATGTGGCACATTACCATCGCAAATTGTCATATCTTCATAATGATAACCTATTTCGTGTCCCAATGCAGCAATCGCTTGAATAATTTTCGGTTGATTGCTTTGTGGCACTACCCGAAAATAATACGTTGCCTGAATACCCAACTCTGCTTCTATCTTAGCTGTAGCCAAAGAATTAGCGGCATTTAGGTCAACATCATGTCGCAAGACAACTAATTTTGCAGGTAAACAATTTTTCTCGCTGCAATAATCCTCATAACGCAAAAAATTACAACCTGCTTGTTTTAAAGCAAGCAATAATTGACGATATGTGGAAAGGGTAAAATCCATTTTATAATTTTTCAATAATATCCACTATCCGTTTTGCCGAATGCCCATCCCATAATTCCGGAATTTGTCCTTTTTTCCATTCACCGGTAAAAAGTTTCTGCATTGCCGGCGCAATTGACTTCGGATTGATACCAATTAATTCATTTGTGCCTATTTCACAGGTTTCCGGTCGTTCCGTATTATCTCGCAATGTCATACAAGGCACTCCCATTACCGTCGTTTCTTCCGTTATGCCTCCCGAATCAGTAATAACAGCAAATGCCCTTTCTACCAAATAATTAAACTCCAAATAACCTAATGGCTCTACAATATGCAAATTAGGTGCTTTGATACCAACATCTACAAACAATTTAGCAGTACGAGGGTGCATGGGAAAAACAATAGGCAGACCGTTTGAATTATCGATAATTTCCATCATCAACGCTTTTAGATGTGTTGTTTCATCTACATTGGCAGGACGATGTAGTGTCAGTACCAAAAATTGTTTTTCCATCAAGTTCAAATCATCGTAAATAGAAGGTTTTATAAATCGTTTACGATTAGCTAATAGCGTATCAATCATAACATTACCTACAAAATGTATTTTTTCATCAGACACGCCTATTTTACGTAAATTATCACCTGCCCATCGTGTGGTAGTGAAAAAATAATCGGTCAAAGAATCTGTAACCATACGATTAATTTCTTCAGGCATTGTCATATCAAAAGAACGGATGCCTGCCTCTACGTGAGCAACTTTTACATTCATTTTTTTTGCAACAATGGTACAAGCCATAGTGGAAGTTACATCTCCCACCACCACCACCAAATCAGTTGGATTTGCCATTAAGTCTTTCTCAAAAGCAACCATAATAGCTGCCGTTTGCTCTGCTTGCGTACCGCCTCCACAAGCCAGATTCACATCTGGTTGAGGAATGTTCAGTTCATCGAAAAAAGTTTGGCTCATAGCCCTATCGTAATGCTGTCCGGTATGTACCAAACGGTAGCGTACATTAGTCTGCTGTAAAGCATGGATAATAGGCGCAATTTTCATAAAATTTGGCCGTGCGCCAGCAATCAGAGTAATGTGGTTCATTGTTGGTCTGAATTATTAAACAAAAAACGAATGCGTTAATTATTCTACAGCTTCAATAATATCATCAAATATTTGTAATACTTCTTGTAGCACACGCTTGCTTCTATCCAATGATGCAGATGTACGTTTAGCTGTGTCTACATATTGTTTTATTTCTTGTGGTGATCGTGATTTGAATTCTTTACCTTGTTGCTGCAACACAACATCAACCGTTAAAAACTCATTACGTGGAAAAAAACTAACAGCCGGAACTCCTAACAAAGC
>JARKSE010000173.1 GCA_029974315.1 Paludibacteraceae bacterium
CGATCGAGCACTTTTTGTGCTTTTTTCAAATCAAAATTATCTTTGGTGTACTCGTTCCAAGGTAAATTAACTAAGGTTTCTACATAATTCAGTTGAACTGAATAATCGGGTGCATGTGGATGTGTGCGCTCTAATTTTGCCAACTCTTTTTGAAAAACCTCAGCGGTTTTAACATCCCATTTTTTAAGTTTTGCCTTTTCACGCAAAGCATTAATTTCTTGTTCAGCACCACTGCCACCCAACTCTTCTTGAATAGTTTTTATCTGCTGTTGCAGATAATATTCGCGCTGTTGCTGATCCATATCAAGCCGCGCCTTAGACTGAATTGAAGCCTTTATTTCAAGTAGTTGAGACTCTTTCGTTAAAACATCAAGTAGTTGAAAACCACGCTCTTTCATGTCATCAATTTCCAACAAACGTGCTTTTTCTGTCAATTTTAATCCAAAATTAGCACAAATAAAGTTGATCAAGGATGAAGGTTGTTCTATATTCCGAATAGCAAAAGAAGCCTCTTCGGGCATTGAACCTGAGTTTTTAATGATTTTTACGGCTAACTCCTTAATCGCTTCTAACAAAGCAACAAATACACGATCATCTTCTTTCGGGAATGACTCTGTCAACAACTCTATGCTTGCCATCATATAAGGATCAAGCGCAGTAACTTCTACTACTTTGGCACGCTGTTTTCCTTGTACTATGACTGTAGTAGAACCATCGGGCATTTCCAAAATACGAATAATACGAGAAATTGTACCTATGGAATACAAATCATTCAATGTAGGATCTTCTACACGCGCATCACGCTGCGTAGTCACAAATAGTTCACCACCGGCATTGTAAACCTCACGTATCAATTTTAGTGATTTTTTACGTCCAACCGACACGGGCATTACCACCTGAGGATATAAAACCATATTGCGCAAGGGCAACACCGGCATTACATCGCCCGATTGGCACACCAATGGCGTAGTATCTTCATCAGACATCAAAGGAATAAAATCACTTTGAACATCACCTGTTTCTACACCATACATATTTTCAAACATTATTTTCATATCAAATCACCATCTATACACCTGACAAAATAACACCATGCTGACAAATTAACAGCGATAACATTCCATCGCCTAGCAAGTATTTATAATAAAACTCACTCAAAACAAGGCTTTTAACTTAATAAAAGCTAAATCTTAACTTATTTAGTCAATTGTTATGCCAAACAACTTATAGAGAGGAAAATAAAGAAAATATTACATACCACGCCCTTTAATTATTACTTCAAGGCTGTAAATCATAATCTTCAAATCGTTGAGCAAACTCATGTTGTCCATGTAAATAATATCATAATTGAGTCGTTCAACCATTTTTTCAACGGTATCAGAATAACCAATTTTAATAGGTCCCCACGAGAGTAAACCGGGTTGAATCTTATAAATCAAACAATAATATGGTGCTTTTTCTTCTATTTGATTAATAAAATAACGTCGTTCGGGACGAGGTCCAACAACCGACATATCACCTTTCAAAATATTCCAAAATTGTGGGAGTTCATCTAAGCGATATTTTCTCATAAAAGCACCATAAGAGGTGATACGCTCATCATGTAACGATGTAAGTTGAGGCCCGTTCTGTTCAGCACCAACATACATAGTTCTGAATTTATACATATTGAAAGAACGACCATCTTTACCAATACGCTCTTGTTTGTACAACACGGGACCGGGAGATTCGTATTTCACGCGTACAGCAAGATAAAGCATGAGTGGCGAAAACAAAGCTAATGCCAATACACTTACAACAATATCAAACACTCGTTTTACCGATTGTTGCCAAGCTGGCATAGAGGGCTCTGTTAAAGTTACAAGCGGTGCTGCATCCACGTCACTCAAACGAACACGCCCAGTTAAAATCTCAAACGAACGCGGTGGGAACTGAATTTCCACATCGTATTTAATCAAACGATTAATAATATTATATAACGCAGGCTCTTCTATTGCATCGGCTGCAATTATAACAGAATGAATAGGTTGGTTTTTCATAATTACCTCCAATTCATCCATCGTACCAAGCACTAAAAAATCATCTGCAACCAGCTCATTATCCATTTGTACATAACCTACTATGGCACGCCCATATTTACGCAACTTGTTTTCCAAATCATAAGTTACTTTTTGCGCCATACGCCCTGTGCCCATAACCAAAACTGGAATAATAGTTTTACCACTCTGTAAATGTGCGTAATTGCGACTCGTTAAAATTAATCGAAAAAAGTAGGTGAGCGTAAACTGTAAAACAAATAATACAAAAAATGACTTGTAATAAACGGTATAAGAAGTCACTACGTCATCAATAACAACTGCAAAATAGGCCAAAAGTGATATAATTAGGGCTGTTGTCAGGGTAGTAAGTAATTCCAATACGCGTGAACGACTACGTGAACGATTATAAAATCCTGACAAATAATGTATTCCTAAAGCCATTATAGGATATAAAATCATGCTCAAATAGAAGTTAAACGATGGCGTAAATATAGGCATATCGCCAAAAAGTGCCATGTCATTTACTACACGACGAAATAGATAAAAAAGCAACCAGGTAATAACTGCTGCTATCCAATCAAAAACAATATAATTGACAATATTTTTACGAGAAATCATATCTTTATGGTCGAATTATTTTTATCTCTCCACCAATGCCCAATTTTATAATACTCGAAGGAACAGCAGGCACAACATCATCTTGTCG
>JARKSE010000176.1 GCA_029974315.1 Paludibacteraceae bacterium
TTGGCAACGTTTCGACACCATGGAACAAACAGGTTTGAAAGAAGGCGACAAAATCGATGTTAAACTTTTGGAAGTCGATCAAAAAACTGGTAAGTTTAAATTATCAGCTAAAGTTTTGAAAGAAAAACCTGAAGGTTACGTGGAACCAGAACGTCGTCCTCGCCCTGACCGCGAAAGACGTACTGAACGTAAAGATTTCCGCGATCCAGAAAATCGTACCGATCTTGATTAATAGTGATAACTAAGGCTTAGCAAACTGTTGAGCCTTAGTTTTTATGCGCCCGTAGTTTAATGGATAAAATGGTGGATTCCGGTTCCTCTGATGGCAGTTCGATTCTGCCCGGGCGTACATATAAAAAACGATTTGTAAATTTATACAAATCGTTTTTTTATAACAATTAACTATATTCTTTTTAAACTTTTACTACCGCTCCCAAAGGACAACCTCTGGTACACTTACCACACTGAATACATATATCATTATCAATAACTGGTAACCCGTAACCAACCTGAGAAATAGCATCTACAGGGCAAATATGAACTAATGGACAGCGGTGATTTTGTGGACAAATATTAGCGTCAACTACTAGCATAATAATTTGTTATTTTTTTTCTTTCACCAATAATACAGACTCAATAGCCTCTTTTAATGATGCTTTGGGCATTGCACCTTGAGCCATTTGGGGCTGTCCTTCCATTGGTACAAATAAAATGCTAGGAATAGAACGAATGTTAAATACTGCTGCCAACTCTTGCTCTGCTTCTGTATCTACTTTGTAGATATAAATTTGACCATCATACTCAGCAGCGAGTTCTTCCAAAATCGGTGCAATCATTTTACAAGGTCCACACCAGGAAGCATAAAAATCGATAATTGCAGGTTTATCACCTAAGTATTTCCACTCGGTAGGATTTGCTTCGTAATTCACTACCTTTTTCAAAAAGTCTGCTTTGGTTAAATGAATAGTTCCCATAATTTTTTGTTGTTTAGTTGTTTCTTGTTCAGTTTTTTTATTAGTCTGCCCGTTACACGAAAAGGTAGTAAGAGCTAATGCGACTAAAATTAATGTTCTAATTTTCATAATTGTATTATTTAGAGTTTTTTGTTGAATTATTAGGTAAGTCGCATGAACCACCACCGCAGCAGCACGAAGTACCTAAAATAGCTTGTATCAAAAATAGTGCCGAAAATGCGAGCATCCAATACTCCTTGTCAACCACTGCCCAAATAGCAAGTACAACAGCTAAAAGGACACGTATGATACGCACAGCATTCCACTTTTCAAATAAATTACTTTTCATTGACTTCCTTTTTTTTGAACAGGTCCAACAATAAAACTCCTAATACAGCACCATAAATGGTAGAAATATAAGGTGACGAGGTGATGGGACAAGTGCCACTCTGACAGCCAACAAAATACCAATAAGCGAATCCGCCAACAGCACCCAATAAAGCACCTACTATATATAACCAATTTCGTTTAAGCATGATATTATTTAATTTTGTTGGTACAAAAGTACTGCCAATATACTATTTATACAACAGATATTTT
>JARKSE010000177.1 GCA_029974315.1 Paludibacteraceae bacterium
TTGGCAACGTTTCGACACCATGGAACAAACAGGTTTGAAAGAAGGCGACAAAATCGATGTTAAACTTTTGGAAGTCGATCAAAAAACTGGTAAGTTTAAATTATCAGCTAAAGTTTTGAAAGAAAAACCTGAAGGTTACGTAGAACCAGAACGCCGTCCTCGCCCTGAACGTGGTGAAAGAGACGAACGTCGTCCTCGTCCTGATCGCGGAGAACGTCCTGAACGTAAAGATTTCCGTGACCCAGAAAATCGTAACGATCTCGTATAATAATAAAACTAAGGCTTAGCAAACTGTTGAGCCTTAGTTTTTATGCGCCCGTAGTTTAATGGATAAAATGGTGGATTCCGGTTCCTCTGATGGCAGTTCGATTCTGCCCGGGCGTACAAACAAAAAAAACGATTTGCAAATTGCAAATCGTTTTTTTTGTGGAAATAATAGTAGCGCTTTAAGATTTTACTACTGCTCCCAACGGACAACTTCTGGAACACTTACCACATTCGATACATAAATCGTTATCAATTACAGGTAAACCATAACCTTGTTGCGATATAGCTTGTACTGGACAGATATTTACCAATGGACAGCGATGATTTTGTGGACAAGTGTGAGCGTCAATTACTAGCATAGATGATTACTTATTTTATTTTACCAACAATACAGATTCGATAGCTTCTTTGAACGATGCTTTAGGCATAGCGCCTTGAGCCATTTGAGGTTGTCCTTCCATTGGCACAAATAAAATGCTAGGAATAGAGCGAATATTAAACGCCGCAGCTAGTTCTTGTTCAGCTTCTGTATCGATTTTGTAAATATAGATTTTGCCATCGTACTCAGCTGCCAACTCTTCCAATACTGGTGCAATCATTTTACAAGGTCCACACCACGAAGCATAAAAGTCGATAATAGCAGGTTTGTCACCTAAATATTTCCACTCGGTAGGATTTGCTTCGTAATTCACTACCTTTTTCAAAAATTCTTCTTTTGTTAAATGAATAGTTCCCATAGTTTTTTGTTGTTTATTAGTTGTTTCTTGTTCCGTTTTCTTTGCCTGCCCATTACATGATAATGTAGTAAGAGCCACTGCGACCAAAATTACTGTTTTAAATTTCATAATATCATTATTTAGAGTTTTTTGTTGAGTTATCAGGTAATTCGCACGAACCACCACCGCAACAACACGAGGTACCTAAAAAAGCTTGTATCAAGAATAGTGCCGAAAATGTAAGCAACCAATACTCTCCATCAACCAATGCCCAAATACCAAGTGAAAGAGCCAAAATAACGCGAATAATACGCGCCGCATCCCATTTCTTAAATAGATTAGTTTTCATCTGTTTTCTTTTTTTTGAACATGCTTAACAATAAAGCCCCTAATACCGCACCATAAATGGTAGAAATGTAAGGTGACGAAGTAATAGGACAAGTGCCACTTTGGCAACCGACAAAATACCAATAAGCGAATCCGCCAACAGCACCCAATAAAGCACCTACTATATATAACCAATTTCGTTTAAGCATGATATTATTTAATTTTGTTGGTACAAAAGTACTGCCAATATACTATTTATACAACAGATATTTT
>JARKSE010000189.1 GCA_029974315.1 Paludibacteraceae bacterium
GTCCTCCTCTCCTTCTGAAATTTTTTGGTGAATTTTCTTCCAATCAGGAACCGGATATTCTGTGGGTTGAATGTCCTTCTTTTTTTTCTTACCAAAAAAGCTCGAAACTACAGCTATTCCAATGAAAATCCAATAAATATATTCGCCTAAATCTTCCATTAGTAGTTTATTTTATACATTTTACATAATTAACCTGCCCAGCCTTCTCTGTCGAGATTACGATAATTTATGGCTTCAGCCAAATGTTCTATTTGTATAGATTCGCTTCCGTCTAAGTCAGCTATCGTACGTGAGACTTTTAAAATACGGTCGTAGGCACGAGCCGACAAATTCATACGCAACATAGCCGCTTTCAGCAACTCTTGACCTTCGGTGTCAATCACCGCATATTTGCGCAATAATTTAGACGACATTTGTGCATTACAATAAACGCCATGAATACCTTTGAAGCGACTTTCCTGAATATGGCGAGCTTTCATAACACGCTCACGAATCTGCACACTTGGCTCTGCTGGAACTGCTTCAGATAGCTTATCAAACGGTACGGGAACTATTTCAATGTGCATATCGATACGATCCAACAACGGACCTGAAATACGACTTAAATATTTCTGAACCATACCTGGCGAACAAACGCATTCACGATCGGGATGATTATAGTAACCGCACGGACAAGGATTCATAGATGCCACCAACATAAAACTCGCCGGATATTCTACTGCAAATTTTGCACGTGAAATAGCTATTTTACGATCTTCGAGCGGCTGGCGCATAACTTCTAATACTGTGCGTTTAAATTCTGGTAATTCGTCTAAAAACAAAATGCCATTATGCGCTAACGAAATCTCTCCAGGTTGTGGAAATGCTCCACCGCCAACCAAAGCTACGTCCGAAATGGTGTGATGTGGACTGCGAAATGGCCGTTGAACCATCAACGCTGTATCACGATCAATTTTACCTGCCACCGAGTGGATTTTAGTCGTTTCAAGCGCTTCATGCAACGTGAGTGGTGGCAATATAGTCGGAATACGTTTTGCCATCATCGACTTACCTGCTCCTGGAGGACCAACCATAATAATATTGTGTCCACCAGCAGCAGCCACCTCGATAGCACGTTTTACATTTTCTTGACCTTTTACGTCAGAAAAATCAATATCAAAAGCATTAACACGAGCAAAAAAATCTTCACGTGTATTAACT
>JARKSE010000198.1 GCA_029974315.1 Paludibacteraceae bacterium
AGAGGTGCTCTATTTGTTGGCTGAATCGTATTTAGGACAAGAGGATTATTACTCGGCTGCCGAATATTATCGTACGTACGTGAAAAGTTATCCACGTGGTGAGTTTGCTGCCGATTGTAAATACATGGTCGGTTATTGTTATTATAAAGATTCGTCTGACCCTCGTCTTGACCAAGCCAGTACGCACAGCGCCATTCAAGCATTTACCGAGTTTTTGGAACAATATCCACAAAGCGAACGCACACCACAAGCTTATCAGTATATGTTTGAACTAGAAGATAAGTTGGCGTACAAAGGTTATTTGAATGCGAAGTTGTACTATAATTTAGGTATGTATTTGGGTAATAATTACCGTTCGGCTATTATCACAGCCAACAATACGTTGAAAGATTATCCAGAAACTAAACATCGCGAAATATTGCTCTATTTGATTTTACAGGCGAAGTATAAAGAGGCTGTGTTGAGTGTAGCCGAAAAACAAGCAGAGCGTTATAGCGAAGTTGTTGACGAGTATTACAACTATGCAAGCGAATATCCGAATGGGAAATACATTCGTGATGCAAATAAAATATTGAAAGAAGCAAAACAATACATAAAATAACAAATTATGAATCAAAAAAAAGCTAAAGCTCCTACGAGCACTATTACACGTGATATGATCTCATTAGTTGAGCCAGTAGGAAATGTGTATGAAACTGTGCGTATTATAGGTAAACGTTCTAACCAAATTGCGGCAGAGATGAAACGCGAATTGGACAAAAAACTTCAAGATTTTTCTTCTGTAAGCGACAACTTGGAAGAAGTATTTGAAAATCGTGAACAAATTGAGATTTCACGTTATTATGAAAAAATGGCAAAACCAACATTAAGCGCTATTAAGGAATTTGAAGAAGGAGGAACCTATTACAAAAATCCAGCTAAAATGGAGTCTTAAATGTTAAATTAACTTGGACTTAAGGTCAAAATACAAAGAGCGGAATTCAAGATGCAACTGCATACTGGATTCGGCTCTTTTTCGTTTCTTTGTTTCTAGGTTTTGAGCGTTATTAAGACGCTATATTTGAGTATTAATCACTTAATCGATCATTTATGTACGAAGATTTACTACAATTAGATACGATTCGTATCAATTTCTCGGCGGGTGGTATGCATATCATCAACCTAGTATTAGCATTTGTGATGTTTGGTGTCGCTTTGGGCATTCAACCAAGCATGTTTAAGGAGGTTTTTAAGAAACCTAAATCCGTGATTGTGGGTTTAGTTTCGCAACTTATTGCTTTGCCAGCACTCACGTTTCTGCTCATTGTGGCATTCAATCAATATATTACTCCTATGGTGGCTATGGGTATGATTTTGGTGGCAGCGTGTCCTGGTGGCAATATTTCCAATTTCATGTCGCAATTGTCTAAAGCTAATACGGAACTTTCGGTAACGCTTACTGCTATTACCACGTTGGTGTCGCCCATTTTTACACCAGCCAACTTTGCCATTTGGGGCGGTTTGTACGTCAACTTTGTAAATCCTGAAGCAGGCAGTGC
>JARKSE010000172.1 GCA_029974315.1 Paludibacteraceae bacterium
ATATTTAATATCCGATTGCAACAAAGCTAAATTTGCGGAGACGAAAAACGATGCCTTTGTACTTTTCAAAGATGCAGCAGGGTACAATATGAATATGTTTGACACGCTTAGGTACGCGCTTGGTTTTGTGTTTTTTGATACAGCTAAATAAACAAAAATGCAAATAAACGAAATTTACAACGAGAATTGTTTGGATACGATGAAGCGAATGCCCGACAATTTTTTAGACTTAACCGTAACAAGCCCGCCATACGATAATTTAAGAACTTATAAAGGTTTTATTTTTCCATTTGAAGAAATAGCAAAGGAACTTTACCGAGTGACAAAAATAGGCGGTGTAGTTGTTTGGGTTGTTGGCGATGCAACAATAAAGGGCAGCGAAACAGGCACAAGTTTTAGGCAGGCTTTGTTTTTTATGGAATGCGGGTTTAGGTTGCATGATACTATGATTTACCACAAATCAACACCACCGTTAACGCACAAAAGATACGAACAGCATTTTGAGTACATGTTTATTTTTAGCAAAGGTAAGCCAAAGTCATTTAATGCTATTTTTATAAGTAAAACCTATAAAGATAGTAGGTTAAATAAACCTTACAGACGTGAAAAAAATGGCGATATTGATACAGGATTTGTTTCAGATAGCAAAAGCAAAATAAAAGGCAATATTTGGAAAGTATTTGCAGGAGGCGGAGCAAGTGATAGAATAGCAAGCAAACACCCCGCAATATTTCCTGAACAATTAGCCAACGACCACATAATTAGTTGGTCAAACGAAGGCGATTTAGTGTTCGACCCTTTTATGGGTAGCGGTACGACTGCAAAGATGGCTATACTAAATAAACGCAACTACATAGGCAGCGAAATAAGTAGCGAGTATTGCGAAATAATAAAAAAGCGATTAGAACAAATACCTTTAAAACTTGATTTGTAACATGTTCCAATACGAAATACACCTACTAAAAAGCGGAAAGGTACTTTTTTTGCATAGGTTTTTAGATGTAGATTGTCAAATCACCATTACAAGAGGGTTTATAACAAGAGAACAATTGCGTGACTATTTGCATATATTTATAGTTTTACGTAGGCAAAATAAGGTAAATGTGGATAAAATCGTAAATGACAAAGGCGTTTTTTATACCGTTAAAATATTCAACTAATTATGCTTTATAAAATACCCATACCGATACCAACGCCCGAAGGCATTATGTTTATTCCAAAGGTTGCCACATCTTTAACAATTCCATATAGCACGTGGGCGTACTGCAAAGAAATTGACCCCGACCCCGAAGACGAAGAGGGTAAAGAATACGGTTGGTGG
>JARKSE010000066.1 GCA_029974315.1 Paludibacteraceae bacterium
AAGAAATTTACGATTAAACCGGCTGCTTCAATAGCTAAACCGATAAAAATAAGCCAGGTAATAACATATAATGCCCAGTACACGAAGTTGTTTGTTTTTGACATAATGATTAAAATTTGAAATTATACCGCAAAGATAATAAATATTTGTTGATAAACAATAAATATTTATCTTATTTTAATTAAAATATTTTTTTAGTTCGATGTTAATTCCGGTAGAAATTATAATAAAGGAATATGATTATCCAAATCTGTTCCTATTGTATGAATTTTGTCTGTTTTGAGACAGGGATTAACCGCTCAAAGTCGTCCACCCCGATAGCTATCAGGGATATCGGGATATCCCGTTGGTTAATAACGCAATATGAATGTCGGATATTTTACCTAAAAGCCCCGTAGGGGTTCCCGATAGCTATCGGGATTAGTAGAAAATGTGTACCTGAACAATCGTAAGCCCCGTAGGGGTGACATCTTAGATTTTTTGATAAAGAATAAGATTACAGGGCTAACGCCCCTTATTATATAGGTATTGTTACGTTGTTACTAAGATGACAGAGCTACGCTCCTAATATTGTTTTAGGTAATGAATACGATAATCACTTAACGCAAAAACGCAACAAACGTCCACCCCGATAGCCATTGGGGCTATCGGGATTAAGCCGTTGATTGCTGTGCTAATAATGAAATTTTTCGTATTTAGGAAGGTTTGCGGATAACCATATAAAGGAAAGTATAATTGTCAGTGGCTGTTTATAAAACGATTAAATTCGGTCTTTGCAGTTGGGCTTTCAAACAGAGCGCCGTGACTACCGTCCGGAATTTCAACAAATTGCCTGTTTCTACAATTTGTACAATTCAGAACATCTTGTTTGAATGTTGTCCAAGAATGCAGTTGAATGGGTGAATCATTTAACCCTTGCACGAACAAAATATCCGACTTAAATCCGCCGGTAAAATTAAGCAACGACCTTTGGGAGTACGCATTGGGGTTGTTCGTTGTCGTTCCATACACATTTTTAAGTTTGGTGCAGACGGCACTTGATTGCACTTGTCCGTTTTCTTCCAATTGACATCTATAAACAAGGTTTAATGGTCCGGGGGCATTGGCAATTACTCCATCGGTTTGATGCATTGTGTTAAGTCTTGTTACCATATACCCGCCTTGAGAGTGTCCGCCTAAGAATATCTTTTTTACGGTTATTCCTAATTCTTGGTTTGCTTTATTTTGTAACCAAAGCAAGGCAGCTTCGCCTTGAACAATATTATCTATCGCCTAATAAAACATTTTCTTGTGAATATGCCACGCTTACGATCATCATGTCCTTGCTGTCCAAAATTGCTTTAAACTTATCCAATGTGTTGTTGGCGGCAGTAAGAATTTCACGGTCAGACATAACCGTTCCGTGAAATACAAGTAAAACATCCAAGTCGTTTTTTGCAGGCTTATCTATGATAACATCCACGCTAACCGAGTTGTATGAAACAGATTTTGTCTGCCGATAGGCTTGTGTAGCAGAATCAATGTGTTGGTTACAGGAACAGAGTAAAACGGAAAGTAAAATAAGTAGCCGCATATCGCTTGGTTTTTCTGTTGGACTTGGCATAGCCACTAAACAAAAATCACTTCTTTCTCGGATAATATGCTTTCAGAGTCAAAAAAAGTCCGACAAGTATTAATAGTATTTCAACAACCATAATTGAATTATTGTTTTCAAATTTTTCTTGTTGCACTTGTGGAAAAAACATTCTAAACAGTCCGAGAATAATGCCTGCATACCCAACTATTGTCAAGATTGTTTGCCAGCCGAAAGTCCAAATGTTATGGTTCTTTACAATGGCTAATCCGGCAACAAAAAGTAAAATACCATTCAGGTAAATGACAGGCACAATTTGTGTGTCGTATAACGTTGGATTCCATATTCTCATTTCTGAAAGGACCATTACGGTGAGTGTAGGTCCAACAATTTTTGCTATTGATTTAGATTTGTCCATTTTTTGTGTGTATTTATTGGTGTTTTACAATAATTGCTAACGGTTTGCGACTAAAAACTGGCGACCATTTCGAAGCACTAAACTGTCTGGCAGCACTGAAACCGCTTTTTTGCTAAACGCCTGTTAGCGGTTCGTTGTTTTTCTGTCGTATAAAAGTCAGTCATTGTTAATAATATTTGTCAATACCACCAAACCCTGAAATAAGTTTGTTGTTCCGAGTTTTTTCTATAAAATTAGTCAGTCGTTTGGTAAATTCTTCCGGTCGTTTTC
>JARKSE010000122.1 GCA_029974315.1 Paludibacteraceae bacterium
TTTTACTATAAATTCTATTTGTTATTGTTTTAGTAACGATTACGAAATACGTTTCACCGATTTGATTGCTGGAATTTTTAACAAATTCATACACAATACGTTAATATCTTCTGTACTGTGTACATAAATGGCTAATTGTCCGTTGAATACACCATCTTTTGAATCGATATTGATGCTTTTAATATTGATATTATAATCTTCAGTTACAATTTTTACAATGCGACGCAACATTCCAACCTCGTCTAAACCTGAAATTTCAATCGTTGTGAGGAACGACAAAACTTTGTGCGTAACCCACTCGGCAGTTAAAATGCGATTGCCATAACTGCTTTTGAGTTTTTGTGCAACAGGACAATCAAGTTTATGAACTATAACTGTGTCAGCATCGTCTAAAAATCCAAGCACTGGGTCACCGGGAATGGGCTGACAGCAATCGGCAATCTTGTAGGTATTACCCACATCGGCATCTGTTAAGTGAATTGTTTTTAGTTTTTTCTTTGAAGATTCCTCTTCTTCTTTTTTATCATTTTTCTTATTGTTACTAAAATTTAGTTTCCACATTTTGACCCAACGACTCTGGGCTTTTTCTTTAAAAATTACCGTTTCTATTTTCGATAAATCTAACCTATCTTTAGCAGCAGATGCATACAATTCTGTGGTATTATTCAATTTGTAATACTCTAATATGCGCTGAATTGTGGAGTTATTAAGTGGCAACTCAAGTTTTGCTAACTTCTCTTCGATAAGTTTTTGACCCGCCTTTTGTATAGCCTTATACTCTTTTTTGAACAGTGACTTTAACTGATTTTTTGCCTTAGCTGTGGTAACAATTTCAATCCATTCGGGTTGAGGGCGCTGTGTTTTAGAGGTCAAAATTTCTATTTGATCACCACTTTTCAATTCATAACTCAACGGAACCAATTTGTGATCCACTTTCGCCCCAATACAACGCATACCAATGTCGGTATGAAGTGCAAAGGCAAAATCGAGAGTAGTTGATTTTGTAGGCATTTTCTTAATGTCACCTTTCGGAGTAAAGACGTAAATTTCAGTGGAATACAAATTAAGCTGGAAGGTATCCATAAAATCGACAGCATTGGTATAATCTGCCGAATCCAACATCTCTTTGAGCGATTTTAGCCACAAATCCAAGTCAGATTGTTCTTCCGAACCCGTTTTATATTTCCAATGAGCAGCCAACCCTTGTTCAGCGATATCATTCATACGTTCAGTACGAATTTGCACCTCAATCCAGTTGCCGTCAGGTCCCATAAGGGTTACGTGTAATGCCTCGTAACCATTGGCTTTTGGCGTTGTCAACCAATCGCGCGTACGATCAGGATGCGATTTATAAATGGATGTCAAAGCTGAATACGTTACCCAGCAATTAGCCTTCTCACTTTCGTCAGGTTTAGGTTTAAGAATAATACGAACAGCCAGTAAATCATAAACTTCGTCAAAAGAAATACGTTTAGTTTGCATTTTACGAAATACTGAATAGGGCGTTTTGATGCGACTGGTAATTTCATACTTATATTTATAGAAATCTAACACTTTTTTGATGGGTCCTATAAAATTTTGGAACGATTGTTCCAGTTCAGGGATTGCTGCATTTATCTGTTCTTCAAGTTTTTGATAAACAGACGGTTGTTCATATTTAAAACTTAAATTTTCGAGTTCTGTTTTTATAAGGAAGAAACCTAAACGGTGAGCCAGTGGCGCATAAATATATTGTGTTTCACCTGTAATTTTAAGCTGTTTAGCCGGAGGCATAGAGCCAAGCGTACGCATATTGTGCAAACGGTCGGCCATTTTTATCAAGATAACACGTATATCTTCCGGAATCGTAAGAATTAAACGACGGAAATTTTCAGCTTGTTCAGAGGCTTTATCACCAAAAATACCACCAGAAATTTTAGTTAATCCCCCAACAATTGAGGCAATTTTTGGTCCGAACAACTCTTCGATATCTTCACACGTGTAATCGGTGTCTTCAACCACATCGTGCAATAAAGCCGAACAAATTGATGTCGAACCTAGACCTATCTCCTTTACCACAATGCGTGCAACTGCCAACGGGTGCATAATATAAGGTTCGCCCGAACGCCGCTTTGTGCCTTTATGAGCTTTGTTTGCAAACTCAAAAGCACGTGTGATAATTTCAACTTTTTGCGTGTGACGCGTAGCCGCATAATCCTTCAACAGAGCTTGAAACTCTTGTTGAATCATTTCATCTTCTTCTGCTTGCGTAAGATTTACAAACTTGTTCATATTGCATTAGTAGTTTTAATCCAATACTTGACCAGCATTTTGAGACAATTGTACCATTTTGTCATATTCTTCTGGCGACAAATCGAGGAAATAATAGTTTTGTGGATTTACTGGTTTACCCTGATAATGAACCTCATAGTGTAAGTGAGGACCTGTTGATTTACCCGTATTTCCTACTGTACCTATCACTTGACCACGAGTGACTTGCTGCCCAGTACGCACACGTATTTTATGCATGTGAGCATAAAGCGTTTTATAGCCAAATCCATGATTGATAATGACCGAATTACCATAGCCTTGTTTCCAACCTGCTTCTGCTACTTTACCATTACCAGTAGCAAATATTTCTGTTCCTGTTGGAGCTGTAAAGTCCATGCCTTGGTGCATTTTAGGTCTACGATAAATTGGATCAATACGTACACCAAAACCTGAAGCTACACGGCGCAAATCTTTATTTAAAACCGGTTGAATAGCAGGTAAATGTTCCAAGCGCAATTTGTTTTGTTTGGCTAATTTTACCAACTCATCGTATGATTGAGATTGAATGTAAGTTTGTTTGGATAAATCATCTACTTGCTGAATAATTTCAATGAGCAAGCCAGAGTTGGACATATCGGCAAATTCTTCATACCGATTTTTATTACCAATACTACTATGTCGCACTTCATAAGGAATTGGGTCTGCCTGAAAAACTACACGATAAAGATTATCATCGCGTTGTTGTAAGTCACTTAAAACAGTTTGTAAATCGCCAATACGGCGTTCCATCATTTTATATTGCGCTTTCATACGCGCATTTTCCGATGAAAGTTGTTTTTCTTTTGGGGAATCAACCAACCAGATAAAGATAAGAAAAAAAAGTCCACCCGAAAGCAAACTTGTCAATAAGTGCAGCCCTACTTGTTTCAAAACACCCCACACGGTAGTCTCTACCTTTTCATACGAAAGCGTTTCGGGGTTGAAATGAAATTTAGTTTTACGTGCCATATAACTTATGAGTAATTACTATC
>JARKSE010000171.1 GCA_029974315.1 Paludibacteraceae bacterium
TACCCGTATCAGTTCCAACGTAACCATTTTGGAAAACACTACCATTGGCAAAAATTGTGTTATTTTTCCGGGTGCAGTCATAGGTGCCATACCACAAGATTTGAAATTCAAAGGAGAGGATACTTTTGTAGTTATCGGCGATAACACCATTATCCGAGAATGCGTTACCATACACCGCGGAACCGCCGCAAAACAAAAAACCGTTGTCGGCAACAACTGTCTTATCATGGCTTACTGTCACATTGCACACGACTGCATTATTGGTAACAATGTTATTATGGCAAATGTAACTCAATTAGCCGGCGAAGTGGAAGTAGATGATTATGCCATACTGGGTGGCGGTTCGCTCATACACCAATTTACCCATATCGGCAAACATGTCATGCTACAAGGCGGTTCAAAAGTGAATAAAGATATTCCGCCTTACATAACAGCCGCAAGAGAACCTATTTCTTATGCAGGAATTAACTCAATCGGGTTGCGCCGTAGAGGATTCAACAATGACCAAATAAGAGAAATACAGAACGCTTACCGCATTTTGTTCCAATCGGGTATGAACCGCACCATGGCTCTGGAAAAAATAGAAACCGAACTGCCGGCATCAGCTGAACGAGACGAAATCGTATTATTTATCAGAAATTCGCCGCGTGGCATTTTAAAAGGATATTTGGAAAAATAAATTATTTGAATTAAAAAAAAGGGAGCTAAAGCTCCCTTTTTTATTTCCAATCTATCGGTTCAAAACCATGTGCGACCAAATAATCGTTTGCATCACGGAAATGACCACAGCCGAAAAATCCGCGATAGGCTGACAACGGCGACGGATGAACAGTGGTTAGCACTAAATGTTTTGCCCTATCAATATATTTCGATTTCTGTTGAGCATAATTGCCCCACAGCATAAACACCAGATGCTCACGCTTATTGACTAACGTCTGTATTACCGCATCGGTAAAACGTTCCCAACCCTTTCCTTGGTGTGAACCCGCCATGTGTGCTTGCACAGTCAACGTGGCGTTAAGGAGCAAAACACCTTGTTTCGCCCAACGCTCTAAATTGCCTGTAGGCAAAGTTTTAACACTCAATTCGGATTCAATCTCCTGATAAATATTTACCAAAGAAGGCGGAATTTCCACACCATCGTTCACCGAGAAACTTAACCCGTGCGCTTGATTGAAATTGTGATACGGATCTTGCCCCAATATTACAACTTTTACCTTATCGAACGGGCAGAGGTTAAAGGCATTAAAAATCAATTTTCCGGGAGGAAAAATGGTTTTCGTAGCATACTCCTGCTTAACAAATTTTACCAATTGATAAAAATACGGGCTATTAAACTCCTCACACAAAACCTCTTCCCAACTTTGTTCTATCGTTACTTTCATAGGCTGAAAACAAAAAAACCTCCTAATTGGAGGTTTTTTATAAATTAACGTATCACTTTAAATGGTTGATTATCAATTTTAACAATGTAAGCACCTCTCCGCAGTGCGAATTCAGTTGTGCTATTGATGTGCTGTTTTTTAACCAACACTCCGCGTATGTCATAAATTTCCACCATCGCTGCTTCAGGCACCTCTACACGTATGCCATTAGGAGTATTATAGACAGAACCTTTTATCTTTGATACCTTTTGATTATCTACTGTCGAAGTATATATCGTCAGTGCATAAGCCGCCAAACCATTGTTGGGAGCCAACACATATATCATCACTCTGTCGGACTCTACATTGGCGCACAAACCAAGAGTGAAAGAATCGTTGGCATTAGAACCCAAATTCGCAGTACCATTGATAACTTTTTCGGCATTCAACATTCCGTTTGTAATGTCGTACACTTCTATACTTCCATATCGGCTGGCAGGAATTACCATAAATTTACGACCTTTAAACGTAAAGACAACAATACCTGATGTTTCAGAAGGATTGACGCTTGAACCACCGAACGCATCTTTCAACGTTCCGTTAGGCGAAATATGCATGGTTGGCAAGAAATCGATCGTATGTGCAAAAAACTCCGTCTCATTTATCGGAAACGCCTTACTGCTACTTCCTGTAGGAAGGGAAGTATTGTACATCATCACTGGAGTACCAAACACGCCATTGGCAGCCGGTACTTTAATTACCTTATTACTGGTATTGCTCAAAGCAAGAAGGTAACCCCCTGTAGATGTGTGAAAATCTCCGTAATAATAGAAATAATCACTTCGCCCAAAATTAGTAATAATATCCCTCGTATCACTTAAACCACCAGACACTCGGTTGCTAAAATTGACACGTATATAGTAACTACCTATTAGCGAACTACCGAACATTATCTGTCCGTCATTGCTTATCGCCACGTTCATCATGTTCCATTTATTATCGAAATTCGCTACTTTAATAGAAGAAGATCGGTTGCCTGTAGAGGCATTGATAATATCGCATAGACCTTCGGTAGAAATTTTGGGAATATACAGTTTGCCATCGTAATAAGCCATACTACGTTGTATATTACCTGAATACAAATAGTTGGTTGAAGCAATAGGCTTATTCCATATCTCAGTAATATTAACCGTACCCTCTAAGACGGCCGGGTCTTGCGTTGTAATGAACGTTTTTTCTACACCATAATGCGTGGCTGTAGCCGTTTTGGCATAAGCGCGAAAAGTATAGCCGGTGCTATATTGCAATCCCGATAAATTGGCCATCATTGTAGTTCCTGACAAAACTCCGCTTATTTTAGTATACGTACCGCCTACTGTCGTTTTCCATTCAAAGCCTTTTTCTAAAAGAGCTTCACTACCAACAACCACATCTCCGTTGAGTGTTGCCGACAAACCTTCGACATTAGAGGCATCATTGGTCGTAACTGTTGGCGGTACAACAGCAATGGTAGTAAACGTTCGTTCCGAACCGTAATAAGTACTGCTGTTAGTAGTGGCGTAAGCTCTGTACGTATAGGTTGTTCCGGTCATTAAGCTGCTCAACGAAGCCGACAATGTTGTTCCCGATAATGTACCGACAATAGACGCATAGTTACCACCTGATACTTTGTATTGAAATCCTTTTCCCGTAATCGCTTCATCACCGGCAGTAATGGTGCCGCTCAAATTTGCAGTAGTTTCTGTAACATTAGTGGCAGAACCTGTAACAACCGTGGGAGGAGTCAGTTGTGTAGTTGTAAACGTTTTAATGCCACCATAAACCGTACCCGATGAAGTGGTCACAAACGCTCTAAACGTGTAACTTGTTCCAGCCGTCAAACCTGTCAGAGAAGCAGAGATATTGCCATCGCTATACGTGCCGTATAGTGTGTTATAAGTTGAAGCGGAACTCAAACGCCATTGAAAACCCATTTTTGTAATATCGCCGGAAGCTGCATTGGTAGAACCATTGAGCGTAGCAGACGTTTTAGCAATATTTGTGGCATTACCAGTAGTTACCGTAACATTGCTGGGTGCATTGAAAAACGCTGTACCAAATTCGTTACCGTACCTGTCCATCGTGCAAACAGCATAGGTATAGGACGAGTTGTAGCTCGACGATAATGTAAACGACGGTGAATAGGACATTCCTAAAAGATAAGCAGGATTGGCCATAGCTGTCGTCGGATCGGTACCTTTAGGGTAACAATATATTGAAAAACGTGCTTCCGTGTTAGGAGATGACGACGACTTGTATTGCCACGTCATACTGGTACCGCTTACATTCAGATTAGTTGGGGCAGGAAGTGTAGGATGATTTTTCCAAGTAATGGGCGGAA
>JARKSE010000183.1 GCA_029974315.1 Paludibacteraceae bacterium
GATGGAAGACAAGGAGCCGGGTATAATGGAACTGTTTATGTACAAGATAAAAGTGTCAGTAAAATATATGCTTTTACACAAAGTGGCAGAACTGAATTTGCATCATCTACAGGTGACGGTGTTGGTATTGCTGTTGATGACAATGGAAATATTGCTGTACTTACTACTACAATAGGAAATTCACCGACTTCGTTAAAAATCTACCAAAATGGATCTTCTACCGCAACATCAATTTCATTTTCGTTTACCAATACAGGGCGTTGTGATTACATTTTTGCTTCCGGCAATTTTTACAATGCTACAGGAGGCTACGTTTATTTCTACTGCACCGGTCAAACTACTGTTAATTATGTAAAAATAGTAAGTGGTGCATATAGTACGACCGGAACAATTGGAAGCGGACTAACAATCGGAACATCAACCTCCTATGTTATACAAGGTAATACATCAAGCCTGGTATGTCAAGTACGAGGAAGTGCATGGCAAAATATAAGTGGGAATGGAATTTCACCTGATGGAGTCAAACTATCGACATTGGGAGGATGCATATTCTCCATAAAAAACACCGACAATACCACCAAAGAAATTTGGGCTTACAATTCGGGAAGCACCGACTATAATAGTGAATTTAAAGTAAGAAATGCTACCGATGCTACCGATATTAGTACAGGACTTTACATTATAGACGAAACAAGT
Source organism: Paludibacteraceae bacterium (assembly GCA_029974315.1). Taxonomy (GTDB): domain Bacteria; phylum Bacteroidota; class Bacteroidia; order Bacteroidales; family Paludibacteraceae; genus W0P28-013. The sequence continues at coordinate 697 of JARKSE010000183.1, forward strand.
CCCGGAAATTCCGCTTGTGGTAATTGGTTAACAGCTTCAAAAATAGATGATTATTCTTATTATATTCATCAATATTGTCCGGGGAAAGGTGTGGGCGTATGGAAAGTAGCTGCCTCCATTACCGCACCTACTGTTTCTGCTTCCACAACAAGTAATATAGCACAAACTTCTGCCACATTAAATGCTTCGTTTACGCAAGGAACAAAAACAATTACGGCACGGGGATTTCGTTATGGTACTACAAGCGGCAGCTATGGCACCACAGTCAGTGGAACTGTCAGCAGTTCTACATTTTATGCCGATATTTCAAGTCTGTCTGCCAACACAACTTACTATTTTCAGGCTTATGTAACAACTGCGGACGGCACTATCTACAGTACAGAAAGCAGTTTTACCACAACAGCCACTCCTCCTACGGTAACAACGAATGCAGCTACAAATGTAGCCACAGCTTCTGCCAAGCTAAATGCCTCATTTACACAAGGTTCTAAAACAATTACAGCACGAGGATTCAAATATGGCACCACGAGCGGAACACTCAACAACGACATCACAGGAACTGTCAGCAGTTCTACATTTTATGCCACTCTTTCCGGTCTGACAGCCAAAACCACTTACTATTTTAAAGCCTATGTTACGACAGAAGATGGCACCGTAAACGCCACAAATGAGCAATCTTTCACAACTTTGGCTTCCGACAGTGTCATTTTGTCTGATGAATCCAAAACCATCCCTGATAATTTTGAGGGTAACATTATTATGTATCACGGCGGACAAGTTGCCAATCCATCATCGTTTAATTTCACAGGACAGATACGATACAAACGCACCTTCAGTACACCGACACAATGGCACACTGTCTGTTTCCCGTTTGATATTGACCATGTAACCGTAACAGAAGATAATACCGAATACACCATTAAACCCTACTACTCGGGAGCTGCTGCCAATAATTGCCATTTTTGGATAAAAACCTTAAACAGAGACCCAAGCAATCCGGAATTGTACCAACGTTGGAGAACCCCTTCACTACCGGCTTCGGGACATACCATAAGAAAGGATACGGCATACATTATTATTTTCCCCGATTCAAGCTACTATGCCAACAAGGAAATTACGTTTTATTCCACTACCGGCAGTCATACCATCAACAATGACACTATGTCGGTAGCAACTTACGAAGTAACCGGCGACGGCTTATATTTCTATTCCAATTTGTCATTGAGGAAACAAACTTTTACAGGAACGGAATTTTTCCGTCTCGACCGCACGCCCTATACCGGCAATTTTGAGTTACACACCAATCCGGTTATTCTGCCAAACGAATGTTTCATTCAGGCATCCGATAGTTACAAACAGTCTTCACCAAGCATTTTAATGAACTTTTCACCCGAAGAAGAAACCGTTTACACCGGCGTACCTCCGACCATTTTCTCAATTCCTTTGACGATAACTTCCCATGACAATACTATCTGTTTAATGAGCGAAGCCAATCAAACCATTGAAATTTATTCTGTAAGTGGAATAAAAATAGCCACTTACACGATGAAAAACGGAGAAGTACGCACATTAAAATTACCAAAATCCGTATATGTCATTCGTTCCAATCAAAACGATAAACCACTGAAAATCATTTTATAACAGCATAACAACCGTTATAACTTTTAGCGTACAAGTTTTTCTTTGTTTTTTCTATTCGCACATTTTGTTTACCTTTGCACGTCAAAAAAGTTTTAACCATAGTGCCGATAACAAAATTCTCGTTATATCATTTACCGTTTATAAAAAAGACGGATAATCCGCTAATACGTTCCCTCTCTAAAATTTTAGGATTTAAGCCCAAGAATGCCACCTATTAT
>JARKSE010000008.1 GCA_029974315.1 Paludibacteraceae bacterium
TATCATGTTTCGCCTATCAAGTATTTCTTATTTTCTTTTTTACTCGTACTCACTGGTATATTAGTCATTGCCTTTAGTCGATTTCTAATGTATCGTTTTGTGCATCGCTATTCGTTATAATACATTGAATATGCGCTGTGGATTATTGCTGAAATAGTGGTACTTTCAGGTTTTTATACCTTATATAGTATAGCAGTAAATGATCATTTGAGTTGGTGGTCGTGGGAAGATGTACTCGAGGTTTTTAAAAATGCGAACATTAACACCGTGTTAGTGATTGTATTGCCATATGCTGTATCGTGGCTTTATTTTTCGTACGACGACAAGAAGACACGTTTACGAATGATGGAACAAGGACTCTTACCATTGCCAAAAGGTCCTACAGTTGCACAGTTTAAAGACGAAAAAGTCGAGTTTCGTTTTTCCGTGGCGTTTGAGCATATTATATTTTTGGAAGCAGCCGACAATTATGTGGTGATTAAGTATGTTAATCAAGGGAAATTGTCGGAATTCTTGTTGCGAAATACTTTAAAGAGAATGTCTGAAGAATTTAAAAATACCTCGTTAAGACGTTGTCATCGCTCTTATATGGTTAATTTCGAACATGTTGTAGCTTTGCGTCGTCACAATGATGAAATAAACCTAGAACTTGATGTACCAGGTTTGAAGCAGATATCCGTATCGAAAAGTTATGGTAACGAAACGACCGAAGCATTTTTATTATACTCCGGTCATAAATAACTATTCGATCATTCTTTATAATTCCGAATTGTTTATCTCAGGTTTCAAAATTACTCCTCGATTTTTTTTACCATCAATTTTAATGGTCATTGGCTGTTCTAAACGCACGTGACGCAGGTGTTCTGTTTCGTGTATCGCGGGTAGTTGATTTAGAAACGTGTAGTCAATATAACCGTCTTTGATATAAGGATTGATGGTAAAATAGCCAACTCCAAATGATGTCAAATTTTGGAAAAAGTGTGTCCCTTGACTTGGGTCGATGCGGTAGTTTTCTAATCCACATTCTACAATCACTTTCGCCATCGAAATATGTGCCCATTTTACTGGAATTCCTAACCACGTATCACTCGAACCCCATCGACCAGGCCCAATTAAAATATAGTGTTTGTCGTTGGTTTGCATCCACTCATTGATAGCGGCTACGTCGTAAGCTGCTAATTGGTTATTGGCGGGATTAAAGTTTTCTGTTTTTATGTACACTATATCCAATACATCTTTCGTAATTCCATGTCCTAACGCATTGTGAGCCGAAATGATTGTGTCCTGTTCAGGAATTTCGTCTAAATTTTCGTGCAACATTTCTTGATTGTCAACAATAG
>JARKSE010000009.1 GCA_029974315.1 Paludibacteraceae bacterium
TCGGGCAAATAGTATCCTGTTTCTGTATCAATGTAACGGACAAACGTTTTTTTATTACAGTTAGGGCAATGGTGTTTTTTACTGCCTTTTTCTAATATGTATCTATATTCTGTATTCATTTTCTAAAATTGTTGTTTGGCATAAGTGGCACAAGTGGCACAATTCAATAATAACAAGGCTTTCAGGCTGTTTTTAAGTGGCACAAACTTGGCATAAGTGGCACAAACTATTTTTGAAAATGCCAGTTGTGCCAACAAAGTGCCATTTGTGCAAGCTGTGTAAAATATTGAAAAACAATACATTAAAGCATAAAATGCCAGTTGTGCCAGTTGTGCCATTGTATTTTTAAAATAGTTTTTCTTACTCGCCTTGCCTTATCCATTTGAACAGCTCCTTATTATTCAAAAACCGCTTAAAAGTTCGTTCAGCTATTCCCATACTTTCAGCAACCTGTACGCCCTCACTTGTTGTAAAGGTGTCGGGCAACGCTATGTAAAGGTTTTGTTTATCGCTGGGTAACTTATCCAACGGGTTTGCATTTGATACAATAGAATGTACCTTAATAGCTGTTTTTTTGAAGTACTCAACCAACTTTAAAGCCCCTTGTACCGCTTCCATTCCAATTGCTTGTTTATTGCCCTCATTACAGGCATACCGTACCATTTGAAGTATTAAAGCCAATCGAACAGCATACATTTCTATCTTGGCATTTATACCGCTTATGGCTTCATTTTCGGGTTTATTACTTTGGTCTGTTAACTCCCTTTGCCATTCAAATAAACGTTGCTTTGCTTCGGGTGTAAACCTCAATATTTCGGGCTGTGGGTTGTTGGTTTCGTCCTGAATTATTGAAACGTCCAAAAGGTTTGAAATAATGGTTTGCCAATTCTCAACTATTTCAGGGTTTAATTCTGTTTCGCTCCAGTATTCTTTTTTCAAATTATCGGGAACAACAAACAGCAACCTATCTAAAAAACCGTTTTCTGTTCTATTGTCTGCCAACTCATTAAGTATTCCCGGTTGTATAGTTCCTACAACGGAAATAAAGGGCAACGGTATATTGTATTGGTCGCTTGTTTTACGGTTTACTTTTACGGTGTTACCGCTCCATACACTTAGCCAAAATTCCTGTTCGCTGCCTTTATTGTATCGGTTGAAATTTTTAAACCAACTTGCTAATTCGTCCACATTTACGCCTAAACCTCTTTTATTATAGCTGTGAACACTTACAAGGGCTTCGGGTGTAAAGTCGCTAATTAAATACTGTTCCCAAATCGGTTTTACAGGTTCGCTGTACCCCTGCTGTTCCCTTTCTTTTTTGGTAAGGGCTGCAATGGTTTCATATTCCTGTTTTTTTCTTTGGTATTCCTGAAACTTTAAATTGTCCCTTTGTTCAATTGGCTTTATTGCCCATTTCAAAGGGTGTGTTTTGTTCGTTCCTGGTCGCCCTACAATTGCAAGATATAAAACAGCGTTCTGTTCGTACCCTCTCATTATTTCGGCTCTGTGGGTGTTGCCTATGGAAACAGAAACAGCGTACAATAT
>JARKSE010000025.1 GCA_029974315.1 Paludibacteraceae bacterium
CCGTTAGCCGTCAGTGTAAAAAACGACACAGCAGACAATTTGCTACTTAAAGACAGAAAAAGAAATGATAAAATGAACAGCCAACCCACAAAACAACACATTTGCAAACCGCTCCAGCCGACACGAAACCAAAGTTTGCAAAAGAGTTGTTTTCTTGCCGACGCACCGCACGAAATTGATACATTTGTAGTTATTTGAAACGGATTTAAAAAATGACAATAGAACAATACATAGACAACATAAATAAACGCTACAAATTAGGTAATGCGACTGAACACACATTTCGTGGAGATTTGCAACAACTGATTGAAAGTTTAATACCAACGATTCGGGCGACAAACGAACCCAAAAGACAGAGTTGCGGAGCACCCGATTACATCTTGACAAAAAAGGATATTCCAGTTGGATTTATTGAGGCAAAAGACATTGGCGACAAAGACCTTGAAGGAGCAAAGAAAACAGGAAATAAAGAGCAATTCGACCGTTACAAGGCATCGTTAAACAATTTGATATTTACCGACTATCTCGATTTTCATTTATACCGTGAAGGACAATTTGTAACTAAAATTGCAATTGGAGAAGTTACCGAAAAAGGGATAAAACCCATAACAGAGAATTTCGAGCGATTTGAAAACCTGATAAAAGACTTTTGTACCCATATTGGGCAAACAATAAAAAGCAGTAAAAAACTTGCAGAAATGATGGCGGGCAAAGCCCGCCTTCTTTCTGAGGTTATTGAAAAGGCATTGACAAGCGATGAAAACAACAGCGAAGACAGCACACTGAAAGACCAAATGAACGCTTTCAAACAAATTCTGATACACGATATTACACCCAAGGGATTTGCCGATGTTTACGCCCAAACTATTGCTTACGGAATGTTTGCTGCTCGTTCGCACGATGCCACTTTGCCAACTTTTAGCCGACAAGAAGCATACGAACTAATACCAAAATCAAATCCATTTCTTAAAAAACTGTTTGGATATATTGCTGGTTTGGAGGTTGACGACCGCATAAAGTGGATTGTGGACGATTTGGTAAATATTTTCCTTGCTTGCAACGTAGATGAGATTTTGAAAAACTACGGAAAAAGCACAAAAATGGAAGACTCAATTATCCATTTTTACGAAACCTTTTTGAGCGAATACGACCCAAAATTACGTAAAGCTCGTGGCGTGTGGTACACACCGCAACCAGTGGTAAATTTTATTGTTCGTGCGGTCGACGATATTCTTAAAACTGAATTCGACCTACCACAAGGGCTTGCCGATACTTCTAAAACAAAAATTAAAGTTGATATGCAAGGTAAAAAGGTTGAGCAAGAAGTACACAAAGTACAAATTCTCGACCCTGCCACAGGCACAGGAACATTCCTTGCCGAAGTTATAAAACACGTACACACCAAATTTAAAGGGCAACAAGGAATTTGGAGCAATTATGTAGAAACTCATCTTTTGCCTCGCCTTAATGGATTCGAGTTGCTTATGGCAAGTTACGCAATGGCACACCTTAAACTCGATTTACTATTAACCGAAACTGGCTACAAACCAACTAAAGACCAACGTTTTCGAGTATTCTTAACCAATAGTCTCGAAGAATACCACCCCGATACAGGAACTCTCTTTGCCAATTGGTTAAGCACTGAAGCAAACGAAGCCAACCGCATTAAAAAAGATACTCCCGTAATGTGCATAATAGGAAATCCGCCGTATAGTGGCGAGAGTGCCAATAAAGGTGAATGGATAATGAGTTTGATGGAAGATTACAAAAAAGAACCAGGCGGAAAAGAAAAACTAAAAGAACGTAATCCGAAAATGGTAAATGATGATTATGTGAAATTTTTGCGCTATGGTCAACACTACATTGAAAAGAATGGAAGCGGAGTTTTGGCATTTATCAATCCACATGGCTTTTTAGACAATCCAACTTTTCGAGGTATGCGTTGGAGTTTACTTAAAACATACGATAAAATTTACACTATAGATTTACACGGAAATACAAGAAGAAATGAAACTGCTTTAGATGGCAGTATTGACCAAAATGTGTTTGATATAATGCAAGGTGTATCAATTAACATATTTGTAAAAACAGGCAAGAAAAAAACAAATGATTTAGCCCAGGTATTTCATTATGATTTATTTGGTAAAAGAGAATTTAAATATGATTTTTTAAATGATAATCATATTAATTCAATTCCTTTCAATTTGTTGAAGCTAAGTAGCCCGATGTATATTATGAAAGTCAAAGATATTGAGATAGAAGAACTTTATAAGCAAGGATTTAAAATTAACCATTTATTTTCTTTTCTTTCAAGCGGAGTTACAACATCAAATGATAGTCTTCTTTGTGATTTTACTCTTGATAAATTAAAAGAAAAATTAATTAATAATAATATTTATGATGCAATTGATGATGATTTTAAAAGTATATCATACAAACCATTTGATGCAAGAGTATTTTGTTTAAATCCAAAATATTCAATGAGATCAAGAAAAGAATTAATAAAAAATTTCAAACAAAATAATTATGCAATTAATTTAAGAAAAACAGCAGAAAATTCAGATAATTGGCAGCATGTTTTTATTACAAATTATGCAATTGAAGGGAATTTTTTATCCGCAAGAAGTTACAGTACACCCCTCTACCTTTATGCCGAAACAAACGCCCAACAAACCATTGACCAAACAACCGAACGGACACCAAATCTAAACTTAGAAATCGTTAATCAGATAGCTGAGAAATTAGGGTTAAGGTTTACAAACGAAATAGAAACAAC
>JARKSE010000035.1 GCA_029974315.1 Paludibacteraceae bacterium
TAAATTTTGACGATTTTCCATTAACGCTACTGCACTAAAAAATGCAGCTCCTTGCACTTGGGGGAAAGCTTCTGTGTAACGCAATTGGCGCATTAACTCATTACCATTACGCCATGCCCATGGTGCCGATGGATTGCCCAAATAAGAGGCGTACAAACCTACAAACAAATTACGCCCATACGAATTGTTGCTCCACCACTCCACTAAATGAGCATAATCAGCCGTTTTTTTTCCAATTTCCCAATACAATTGTGGTATCACATAATCAATATCGCCAGCTTCAAGCCAATGCAAAACATCGGCATACAAATCGTCGTAATTACTCATACCTCGTGTATTAGAACCGCGAGGATCTTTATCGCTACTACGCCAAATGCCAAACGGACTAATTCCAAACTCTACCCAAGGCTTAATGCTTTTAATAGTTTGTTGTAACTGACGAATAACTAAATTGACATTGTCGCGTCGCCAATCAGCTTTATCGGTAAAACCCCGACTGTTTGCTCTAAACGAATCCTCATCTGGAAATTCTAAACCACCAATCCGATAGGGATAAAAATAATCGTCAAAATGCACAGCATCAACATCATACCGAGTAACAATATCCGCCACAACACGATTGAGATGCTTACGTGTTTCATCTAAAGCTGGATTAAAGTAATAGTGATCACCATACTTCACAAAAAGTTCTGGTTTTTTGAAAAAAAGATGATTGGGGTTTAAGTGTGAAACATCCGTCCCCCGCAACACGCGATAAGGATTTAACCACACGTGCACATCAATACAACGCCGATGTGCTTCACGAATGAGAAATTCTAAAGGATCATAAAATGGTTCTGGAGCAACACCTTGTTTACCTGTCAAATAACGAGACCATGGTTCAATATCGGAATAATAAAATGTGTCTGAAGTAGGACGAACTTGAAATATAACCACATTAAATTTAAGGGCTGCCAATGAATCGAGCATATTAATCAACTCTTGACGTTGTGCCGTAACGCTCTCCACCGACGACGGCCAATCAATACGAGCAACAGTAGCTATCCATGCAGCGCGCATCTGATATTTTGGCTGTTGAGCTTGAATCGACACAACCATTACAGTAGTTATTAGCACAGATAGAAATTTTCGCATAAATGTTAATTTTTAAATTTAGCTCGCTCTTTTTTGGTATAATATGTATAACCTAAAATGTAATTTAAGGTAAATGAATTACCAGCCGAATTACCGTAACCCGGCACATACCAAAGCGTCTGTTTTTCGTCCAACGAACTGTGTAAAAACAGTTTTAAACGTACAGACCAACCCATAGTAAAACCTTTTGCCATATCAACACGTACACCTGCCGTTAATTCACTCCATCCCGCATAAGCGTTTTTACCACTCCACGACAGCAACTGACTTTCATTCCAGTAATCACGAGTTATCGGCACATTGGCAAGTTCATAATTCACTACGCTCATTCCATAACGCAATCCAATATAAGCGTAATTGCGATGTGGTTTTGGTTTTCCCTCTTTATCTTTAGTTTTTAACAAATTAAAATTCATACCCAAACGCATAAAAGGTGCTGTAGCAGCATAATTTGATCCATTTATCGCTTGAGAATTAACAGAAGCATACCCTAACTCAAGAATAGGAAAAAAACGATTGGATAAATTCAAATCAAATCCACCTTCTCCCGTCAAAACTCCTTTATCTGCAATCAATCCCATAATGGGCGAGGCTAAATCAACATGTGTTGACCAACCGTTATAAGTAAGTTTTTCGCGTTTTTTAGCTTCACTATCAGCTGCTTTTTGTGCTAATGCAACACTCGCCACTGAACAAAGCAGTACAAATACAATAATATGTCGCTTGGGAATATCCATCAATTAGCACGATAGTAAATACGTAAATGTTTCTCTGCCACGTTTTGAACATACGAGTTTTCAATGACCAATGAATCAATTTGATGTGTGGTGGTGGTTGTACTTTTTAGTGTGTGATAAACAAAACAGCCACATTCCAAAGAGATAAATTTATTCACATTATCATGAAAAATAACAATGGTATCGGAGGCTAAAAAACCGCGTTGTAAAATAAAAGATGATGAATTGTGCAAAGCACGTAAAGGCAGATTTAATGTACTTACCATTTGTTCATGGTACAATATAGAATCGTTGTCTAATCCTCGCACAGTCATCCGTTCAGTGGTTGGCGAGGAAACAAACGCATCTTTTTCGGTATTGAAGACAGTTTTATACAAAGACACACTCATAACCACAACGTTATCCTTACGACATTCGCCGTCCGAAGCTGTGCAGCCCACTAATATAAGCAGACAAAAAACAAGTGCGTATGTCAGTCTATATTTCAACAGGTCTATTTTTTATAAACAAATAATTCGTCATGCGCCTTACGCTTTTTCAACGGGCGCTCATCCGTAGCAGCATAACCTACTGGAATCATCACAATGGGCTCTACTCCTTCGGGTAATTCAAGTACTTCAGCGCATTTTGGAGCATCAAAATTACAAATCCAACAAGAACCAAGCCCCATATCTACGGCTGCCAAAGTAAGATGATCCACCGCGATAGCCACATCAATATCTGTATGATCTTTGCCATCCAACTTGCGATGCCACGCCTGTTGATGATTGCCACAAGCCACAATGCACATCGGTGCTGTTTTAAACCAATCGCGATTATAACAATCCTGCAACTGAGCCAATAGCACTTGGTCTGTCACCACATAAAATACACAAGGTTGAAAATTAACCGCCGACGGCGCCACACGCACACATTCCAGCAGACAGTCAATCTTTTCTTGTTCTACAGGACGACTGTCATAGTTGCGTAATGAAAAACGGGCTTCAGCTAAATCTCGAAAAGTCATAACTAATAGGAATAATATTAAAAGAAAACTAGCCGATTTACATCAACTTAACCTCTTGCTTTAAAAAATTGAGTGCGATTTCTGTAGGAGTAGTTTCTGTTGCTGCATACGTTTGTATAAGCGATTGCGCCAACTGCATTGCGGAGTCCGAAGGCTGAACTTGTGCCGCTGAACCATTCACTAAACGCATTAAACTTTCACGTGCGTTCATCACCAACGTCCACGCTTCTGGGCTGATATAAATCTGTTGTCCCATATTATGGTCAAACTCATCGCGAATAGTTTTTAGCAACTGCGTTTGTAAATCAAAATTTGATAAATTTGATAAATTCAAACGGAGCAACATCGCTTCAGGTTTGGTACGTTCCAACAACAAAGTTAAACGTTCATAAGCGCGTAAACGAACTGGCGTGATTTGATTTACATTCAATTTACGTAATTCAAAATTACGACGATCGGCCTCGTTAGCCAACTGCTTTGACAACACCACATACGTAGCGCCCAAAACCACTAAAGCAGGCAAAATATACTTTAAAATTTCAAGAAAAATGTCCATAGGAATAAGGTTAAATTTCTTCCGATATTTGATAATTGTTACGTTCCGAGGAACTACGAGAAACTAATTCGCCCACAAAACCAGCTAAAAACATCTGTGTACCTAAAAGCATCATGGTTAAAGCCAAGTAAAAATAGGGTGTATCCGTTACCAATGGCGCAGGATAGTGTCCCCAAAGAGCCATCAATTTAATGATGCCAACTACCAAAACGGCAATAAAACCTAAAATAAACATCACGCTGCCCCACAATCCAAAAAAATGCATCGGCTGTTTACCAAAACGATTTAAAAACGACAAGGAGAAAAGATCCAAGTAACCATTTACAAAACGTTCTAAACCAAATTTAGAAACGCCAAATTCACGTTTGCGATGTTCTACCACTTTTTCGCCAATTTTAGTAAAACCAGCATTTTTTGCCAAATAAGGTATATAACGATGCATTTCACCATACACTTCGATGTTTTTTATCACTTCGTTACGGTACGCTTTAAGCCCACAGTTCATATCGTGTAGTTTAAGCCCAGTCACTTTACGAGCCGTTGCATTATAAATTTTTGAAGGAAGATTTTTTGTCAATGCATTATCATAACGTTTCTTTTTCCAGCCCGACACCAAATCGTAACCATCTTCTTTTACCATGCGATACAATTCAGGAATTTCATCAGGTGAATCCTGCAAATCGGCATCCATAGTTATAACCACATCGCCTTGAGCGCGCTTAAAACCGCAGTACAAAGCTGGAGATTTTCCATAATTCCGTCGAAAAGAGATACCATGCACAGAGTCCGATTTCTGTTGCAATTCCGTAATAACGCGCCAAGAGCCATCGGTACTCCCATCATTTACAAAAATAACTTCGTACGAAAAATGGTGTGCTTTCATCACACGCTCAATCCACTCATAAAGAGGTGTCAACGATTCAGCCTCATTGAACAACGGAACAATAATTGAAATATCCATAGATTATGACTTACTGATTATTTGTTTGAGGAACATCGGTATCAAAAATTGATTTATCTTTTTTAGCAAAAGCGGCGGTAACCAACGACACCAAAACGCCCATAATAACGTCCATCCAAATGTACTGCATTGTAACATACAACGGTGTGAGCAACTGACGCACTTGGTTTTCGGTAAGCTCACCTGACAACATATTGAGTTCATCAAGAATTTTCAAACTCTCATTGATCATATTTGGTAAATATTCGGGGTTTAAAAATTTAAAATAGATAAATTTGAACACCGCCGAAATAAGTGCAGCATAAAAAAACAGTTGAGTTCCATACCACAAGGCAGCTCCATACGATATAGCACCACCACTAACACGATTGCGACAATCAACCGTTAAGCGATACACCAAATACGGGATAGTTAATGTTATAACCCACTGCAAAGCAGCAAACCATCCATTATTCAAAGTAGACAAAAAGAAATTAAGGGCAAATACAAGGCCTAACATCAGACCAAAATACATCGCATGTTTCAAAGCTTCTGGTTTCATACTGAAAACGTTTTTATTTATAAACAGACAAAGATACAGTGATTTTTTAAAATAGACAAGAAGAAAAAGGGATTCTCTTAAAAAAATAATCGCCTCATTTTTACGCTAAAAAGCGCTAAATTTCGATTATTTTCAAAAAATCACATCACTCACTTTTGTAATTCCATAAAAAGTAGTACTTTTGCGCCGGGTAAGTCCTATACGACCAGCTCCCTTTGAACTCCCCCAGGGCTTGATCGCAGCAAGGGTAAAAGGTTGTAGCGGTGCGATATAGTAAGCTTACCCACTTGCCTCTTTAGCTCAGTTGGCCAGAGCACGTGATTTGTAATCTCGGGGTCGTTGGTTCGAATCCGACAAGAGGCTCAACCAAAACCACTTTCTATAGCGAAAGTGGTTTTTTGTTTTTCTGGCAATTTTCTATCCATGGTTCCAGAAAAAAGTTGTACCTTTACACATCTATTTATCAAACCTTTTAAAAACCCTATTATGGCAAAGGAAAAAGAAGCTATCGAGTTCGACGATACCGAAGCTATTAATTTCATTTTAAACAGTTTACCTGAAGAGTCACGTGCCAAAATAAGCGACGATGACGTGCAATATCTTCTCGACTTAGTATGTGAATATTACGACAGTAATAATTTAATCGAGGATGATGCTGTTGGCGAAGCTACTATTGCAGAAGATGAAATGTTCGATTTCATTTGGAAACTCATGAAAAAAGAAAATCAAGTAAACCTCACAGAAGACGAACTTCAACAAGTACTTGATGGCGAATTTGAATATGGTAAAAAAATAGGAATTTATACCGAAGAATAAGTCCGCTTCCATTCCATGCGAAAAGTTCTATTTTACATTACCTATTTTGTTTTATGGGTAGTGGCTTGGTTGCCATTACCTATATTGTATGTTTTATCTGATATTACCTATTTTATCATATACCACGTAGCACAATACCGCGTAAAAACTGCACGACAAAATATACACAACGCCTTCCCTCAAAAGAGCGAAAAAGAGCGTCGTAAATTAGAACATCGCTTTTACCATCATTTATGCGATTACGGATTTGAGACCATTCGCATGATGCACATATCAGAAAAAGAGATTCAGCGCCGTATCACGTTCGAAAATACCGAATTGCTTCATAAACTTGCTCAAAATGAACAAAACATGATTGCTTTATTTGGGCATTATTGCAATTGGGAGTGGGTCTGTTCTTTACCGCTACATTTGCACAACACAATGAGCGTAAGCACACTTTACAAGACGTTAAAAGATGATGATTTCGACCGATTTTTTATTCACTTACGGTCACGATTTGGCACATATTGTTATCCAAAACAAAAAGTGTTACGCGGCATAGTAGAACTAAAAAAACTAAACAAACCATTTATTTTAGCCTTCATTGCAGACCAAACTCCATCGTGGAATAATCTCCATTATTGGACAACATGGCTCAATCAAGACACACCCTTGTTGACAGGCTGGGAAACCATAGCACGTAAAACCAATAATCCTGTTCTATTTTTAGAAATGCATAAAGTCAAACGTGGTTACTACCAATGTCGTGTAGAGCTATTGTGCGCAGAGCCCCAAACACAAGAACAATACACATTAGTTGAAAAATATGCACGACGCATGGAACAAAACATTCTTGATGCACCTGAATTTTGGTTATGGTCACATAAACGCTGGAAACATCAACGACAACAATAATAAAAAACGATTTTACATTTATGTCCACCGCTGTTGTTATCTTAAATTATAATGGTAAAAAACTACTCGAAACATTACTTCCTAAGGTGATTGCCTACTCACCAGAAGCTGAAGTCATTGTGGTGGATAATGCTTCTACAGACGGCTCCATTGAGTTGATGGAAACAATATTCCGGGAGATTCGACTCATAAAACACCCGCGAAATCTTGGATTTGCTGCAGGTTACAACGAAGCATTAAGTAAAATAAAAGCTGACTATTACGTGCTACTCAATTCGGATGTTGAGGTAACTGAAAATTGGCTTATCCCGCTCATTACTTACATGAACAAACACCCACGCACTGCCGCTTGCCAACCTAAAATTAAAGATTACTATAAACGTACACACTTTGAATATGCTGGTGCTTGTGGTGGTTATATCGACAACTACGGCTACCCATTCTGTCGCGGACGAATTCTTGACACCATAGAGGCAGACAACGGACAATATGACACTAATACAGACATTTTTTGGGCTACAGGCGCCTGTCTATTTATTCGTTCTGAAAAATATCATAAAGTAGGTGGATTAGATGAGCGTTTCTTTGCCCACATGGAAGAAATTGATCTTTGTTGGCGATTAAAAGCTCGTGGTAACGCTATTGTCTGCATTCCTGAAAGTACAGTCTATCACATGGGGGCTCAAACATTAAACAAAGAACATCCACGTAAAACATTCCTGAATTTTCGTAACAACTGGCTGATGCTATATAAAAATTCACCAAAAAACATTAGTAAAATTCTGTTTGCACGTCTGTTTTTAGATTGGGCTGCCGCTCTTCACCTTTTAGTGCAAGGAAAATTTGCCAATGCATTTGCCATTATTCGAGCAGAATTTGATTTCCTAAGCAAATATCGTCACTTCCATTACGACCGGCAAAACAACTTACATCTAACTAAAATATTACATCCTAAAGGTCAATATCGAGGACTTATGTTATGGCAATATTATGTCAAGAAAAAAAGAACGGCACAGAATTTGATATGGAAAGATAGAAAGTAATTCAAAAAATATAAAAATAATTAATAAACAAGATTGTACTATATTTTTTTATACTTTTGTAGTACAAAAATTAACTTAACAACAATATGATTATGAAAAAACTAACTTTATTTACCTTGCTTTTTGTAGCATTATCGGTAATGGCTCAAGAAAAACCAGTTGTAGAATTTAACGAACGTGTTCATGATTTTGGTACAGTCAAAGAGGAAGAAGGCAAAATCAGCACTACGTTTACATTTACCAATCAGTTTTTAGCACCTCTTACAATTAAAAGCGTGAGAGCATCGTGTGGTTGCACCACTCCAAATTGGAGCAAAGAGCCAGTAGCACCTAAATCTAAAGGTGAAATTACGGTAACTTATAGTACAACTAATCGCCCAGGTTCATTTACCAAAAGCATTACAGTAGTATTAACCAACGGTACCGAAGATTTTACAGAAGTGCTTTACATCAAAGGGCAAGTAACTCCTAAAGCAGTTGAACAAGCAGCTGAAGTAAAATAATATCATCTATTACGTATTTGTAATCGATAATGGTTATGTAAATAACCACTCAATCAAATAAAGAGGGAGAAGTTGTATTTTCCCTCTTTCGTACTATTTAAACTACGACTTATTATGAAACAAAACTTTATCATCTTATTTTTATTGTTTAGTACTATTACACTAGTAGCACAACAAAAAATTGAAATCGTATTTGACGAAACTGAATATGATTTTGGAAATATTAGAGAAGAAGATGGCAAAGTTTCACATATATTTCGGTTTACAAACCACGGTACAGCTCCATTTGCTATAAAAATGGTTACTTCTTCGTGTGGGTGTACTACACCAGAATGGACCAAAGGACCAATTCCTCCACGGGGAACTGGCTCTATCACTGTAGCTTATACCGCTGAAGGTCGTCCCGGTCCATTCCATAAAGGCGTTACTGTTATAATTGGTAGTTCAAGTGGAGATTTTACAGAAACCTTGGACATAAAAGGTTATGTAAGTCCAAAACAACAACCTTTATCAGAAAGTTACCCTTACAACCTGGGTAATGTTTTATTCCGTTCTACCATCATACCATTTGGTATGGTGACAAAAGGGAAATCTCCTGAACGTCAGTTGGAAATAGCCAATGGTATCAACGAACCTTTAAAATTGGTACTCACTGCGCCAAAACACATTGTTGTACAAGCACCTGCGCTCATTAAACCTAATGAAGAAATAGCTATCACATTCAAATATTTATCCAATCACACCAATAAGTGGGCTTATGTTGATGATGAAGTCAATGTTAGCGTTAATGACAAAACAGTAGGTAAACTTAATGTGCGCGCCAACATTCAAGAAGATTTCAGCACGTTGAGTAGTAAAGAACGTATGAATGCTCCAGTGGCTACACTATCGGCAAAAAAAATCAATCTTGGCAAGCTAAAAATTGGTAGTAAATATAGAGGTAAACTATCTCTCAAAAATAGCGGAATCGATCCGTTAATAGTTCGGGCAGTAGTAGCAGAAAGTAGTTACATGAAAGGTTCTACTGGAAAATCAACGTTGAAAGGTGGGAAATCAACCGACATTAAAATCGAAGTTGATGCCACTAAATTACAACCATTTACGTTTTCTAAAACTGTAGAAATTATTACCAATGACCCAACCAATCCAATAATTACTGTTGGTGTTGAGTGGCAAACCGTAAGATAGCTATGAAGAAAACAAGTCATATTGAAAATACAGGTAAATTTCCAGGACTAAACGTAAACGAAGGCGTTGCTCAACCGCCCTCTATAAATCCGTATTTGAAAAAGCGTATCAAGCGCTCTCAATACACTACTGACGAATACATTGATGGCATTTTAGCTGGCAATATCTCGATACTAAGCCAAGCGGTCACGTTAGTTGAGAGCATAAATCCTGCGCATCAACAACAAGCGCAAGAAATAATTGAGCGCTGCTTACCCTATGCTGGCAATTCTGTACGCATTGGCATAACAGGAGTACCAGGTGCCGGAAAATCTACTTTTATTGAGGCACTCGGAACGCATTTGGTCAAGACAAATCACAAACTTGCAGTATTAGCCATCGACCCCAGCAGCGTACGCTCTAAAGGCAGTATTCTTGGCGATAAAACACGCATGGAAGAACTTTCTATCGCAAAAAATGCCTTTATTCGTCCCTCGCCGTCCACAGGATCTTTGGGTGGCGTAACTCGCAAAACACGTGAATCTATTGTACTGTGTGAAGCTGCCGGATATGACACCATTTTTGTGGAAACTGTTGGTGTTGGACAATCAGAAACAGCAGTACACAGCATGGTCGATTTCTTCCTACTCATTCAACTTGCTGGTACGGGTGATGAGTTACAAGGCATTAAACGTGGCATCATGGAAATGGCAGACGGTATCGCTATCAATAAAGCAGATGGAAATAACGTTGAAAAATCAAAATTAGCAGCACGACAATTTCAAAATGCACTTCATTTATTCCCCAAACCCGCATCAGGTTGGGAACCCAAAGTGCTCACGTGTTCTGCATTTCATAAGCTCGGAATTGAAGAGGTTTGGACCTTGATTTCAGACTACATAACCTTTACCAAACAAAATGGTTTTTTTGATAAAAAACGCCAGAGCCAGAGCAAATACTGGATGTATGAAACCATTACAGAAGCTTTAAAAAGTAGCTTTTTCCATAATCCAACTATTGAAAAACTATTGGAACATTATGAGGTGGAATTATGCCAAAACAAGGTATCACCATTTACAGCAGCACACCACCTATTAGACGAATATTTTAATCGACAAAAATAAATTTACAATCAATGAAAAAGTTACTCATCATTGTCGTTGTTTTACTAATTGGAATAACGACTGTTTCAGCTAAAAAGAAAAAAAACGTAAACAATAAACCTGTTATTACGGTTGACACAGTAATGACTTTAGCACAACAAAAAAGTTATGCGCTGGGTGCCAATATTGGCGAAGGTATAACAGGTAATTTTGAAAAACTTGGTCTTAAAGTTAACAAAGAAATATTTCTTAAAGGCTTGTCGGACGCTATGGACAAAAAAAACAAGTTAACACCAGAGCAAATGGCTCAAGCTTTTGAATCACTTGATGCAGATGTTACTGCTATGCAAGACTCGTTAAGAGGTTTAGAAAAAGAGTTTTTAGAAAAAAACAAAATGAACGAAGGTGTAGTTGAAACCGAATCGGGTTTGCAGTACAAAGTCATCACGTTAGGCACTGGCGCAAAACCTCAAGCCACAGATGAGGTGAAAGTACACTACCATGGTACGACTATTACAGGCACGAGTAGCGTACAAGTTTACGAAAGCAGGTGAAAGTACACTACCATGGTACGACTATTACAGGTACAGTATTCGATAGTTCTGTAGAACGTGGTGAACCTATTGTATTTCCTCTTAATCATGTAATTGCGGGTTGGACAGAAGGCGTGCAATTAATGCCTGTAGGATCAAAATTTATTTTTTATATTCCTTCTGAACTTGCTTATGGCGAACAAGGTGCCGGTGGAATTATTAAACCAGGTGCAACACTTATTTTCGAAGTGGAATTACTCGACATTGTACCACAAACAGAACCAATTATTACCGTAGAATAACAAAAACAGTTTAGTATACAAAAGAGGCTTCATAATTGTGTATGAAGCCTCTTTTTTGTATTTACAAATTCACTGTATTAATTAATTTATCCATCGTCTTAACAATTTTGCCACGCAGTTCAACAGCACGTACATACGAACCTGTTCCGCGGACCCAGAACTTCCAACGACGAATACGATTATACACCTTTTTCCATAACACTCTACTGTGCTGATAAAATACCAAGCTTAACGGCAACACCACTAAATTGACAAGTATTATCCACCACAAACCCGTGGTAGCCCACAAAATTGCAGACGTAATAATATACCAAATTGGGTATGCGAATAAAGCACCTATTACAAAGTGAAATGCAGAGTGCAACATAGGATCTTTAATACGACGAGTAATCAGCGTACTTACATTGTATGGTAAAAAGTTATAGATAAACGAGAAAACAACCAAAGGAGTCAAAACAATCGCTAGTAGCAAACGGAACCAAAATCCCCACACCGAAAGTTTTTTACCAAAAATCCAGTCGCGTAAATGGAGGCGCTCTACGTGACGAATATATTCATGCGTGTGTTTCATGAGTTTATCAAAGCCTTCAGGATCTTCTTCACGATACGTATCAAGTGCTTTAACAACCACTTTATCTGCCGTCAAGTGATTGGGGAAATAGTGCGCTTTTAAATTTTTCTTTTTCAAATAGCTGTCTCTATAGATAGTACGTATCATATCATACTCTTCATATAACGACTTATCTTCTATATCCAACATCAACTCTTTAACAATGGCACGAGCACGATCAGCCAACAACTTTTGTGCACGCTGTGGATGTTCTTTATAAATATCATATAAATCTTCAAACCCAAATGGCTCACCTACTACAATCATTAATTGATGCTGCATGCCAAAATATTTAGAATAGTGATGTGCCAATGGCTGAATTTTTATTGGTTTTTTAAAATCGGACATTTCAGCTGCTTGGAACGCAATACGTGCAAAACCTTTTTTAAATGTGCCAAGATGATGACAATCTTCATGTCCTGCCTCAGGAAACAGTGCTACTACACCATCTTCAAGTAAAATGCGAGCTGATTTATTAAAAATAGCTGCGTTTTCGCCAAGATTTTCAACGCCTGTATCTTGTGCACGAAACGCTGGCATAATTTTTAAAAACCGCAATAGTTTTGCTGCAAGTTCGCGTTTAAAAATATCGGCACGCGCAATAAAAACAGGCCGACGAGGATCTCCTTTTAGCGCAAATAGGATACCCAAAGCATCAGACAAACCATTCTGATGGTTACAAATAAGTACCAACGGTTCATCTTTCGGTAAACGCTCTTTGTTTATTACATAAAAATGATGGTAAAAAATATGATTATGAATAACATTTACATAACGGTAAAGTAGCTCATATTTCCAATCGGGTTTGTTAATGTTTTCAAAACTAATCATACACAAATCTTTTAGATAATTATTCTTTACAAAAATACGTTTTTTTTCGAGATAAGCAATAAAAAATAGAGTAGACATAAGCAATGTCCACTCTATCAAGTACTATTACAGCCAATTAACGTAACTTATGTTGTTCTAATTGAAGCGTTATACTTGGTTGATCACACACTTCTGCAGGGCCAAAATATTGGATTGGACCTGGATAGATGTAAGTACTAGTAACATCAGCCCACTCGTCACGATGAGCTTCAAAATATTTAAATGGCTCACCATCGAGACGTACTAATGCTTTTTGAATCACAGGTTTCATCACACCATGACGACGCTCCATATTCATCATCATAGTAATAGGTACACCGCCAGCAACCCATTCAGAAGCAGGAGCTGTTAAATTGCGTACAGATGACATATAGCCCGTTTTACCTTCTGAAATCAAAAACGATGCCGTGTAACCAAGCGCATAACAATAATCAGCGTCAAAGTTTGATGGAATAGCACAACGTCCTTCGTAACCGAAGAAGTGGTTAATAGCTGCAAATTTACCAACATAAGTACCTTCTGCTTTCATGGCTGCTAAAAGTTTTGCTACCATTTCTATAAGCAATTTTTCTGTTTCTACCAATGATACCTGAACGTTTCCATGTGGGTCACGATCGAGCGTCAATTGGCGTGCAATACCTTTAGGCAAACTGCGATATACTTCACGGCTGTCAGGTGCTAATTTGCCTTTTACATATTGACGTTTTTCATCGTCTGTATGTAAAGAGTTAAATTCATCATTATGAGCTAATAAATCATTTAATTCAGCAATTAATTTTTTCATAGCGGGGATAAATTCTATCAATCCTTCAGGAATTAGAATTGTACCAAAATTTGCACCTGCCTTTGCACGATCAACAATAACTTTTACAATATCGTCAACCACATCCATAAGCGTCATATTTTTAGCCTCTACCTCTTCTGAAACAATGCAGATGTTTGGTTGGCTCTGTAACGCACACTCTAAAGTAATGTGAGATGCCGAACGCCCCATTAAGCGAATAAAGTGATAGTATTTTTTCGAAGAGTTGGCATCACGTTGGATATTACCAATCAATTCAGAATAGACTTTACAAGCTGTATCAAAACCAAATGATGTTTCAATCATCTCATTTTTCAAGTCGCCATCAATAGTTTTTGGACAACCAATAACTTGAATACCAGCTTTTTTCTGCGCATAATATTCAGCCAACACACAAGCGTTCGTATTTGAATCGTCGCCACCAATAATGACAATGGCATTTACACCTAACTTTTTGCAAATTTCAATTCCTTTATCAAATTGTGCAGTTTCTTCGAGTTTTGTACGACCTGAGCCGATAATATCAAATCCGCCTGTGTTACGATACTCATCTACAATGTCGGCAGTCAATTCCATATATTTATGATCAACTAATCCGCTTGGACCACCTAAAAATCCATACAATTTATTTTCGGGATTCAATTTTTTTAATCCATCGAATAAACCAGCAATAACATTGTGTCCACCGGGAGCTTGGCCACCTGAAAGAATTACTCCAACATTAACTTTTGGATACGATTTTTTAGCACCTGCCTCAAATTTAATTGTTGGCATACCATACGTATTGGGGAATAACTCCTTAATATCATCCTGATCTGCAACTGATTGAGTTTTTGCACCTTCTGTAAGTACTACTCCACCTTTGAGTGAAGCTGGTAATTTAGGCTGATATGAAGCCCTTGCGATTTGTAATGCACTTTTTTTCATTGTTTAAATAGATGAGTTTAAGT
Source organism: Paludibacteraceae bacterium (assembly GCA_029974315.1). Lineage (GTDB taxonomy): Bacteria > Bacteroidota > Bacteroidia > Bacteroidales > Paludibacteraceae > W0P28-013. Next base: position 14,532 of record JARKSE010000035.1, read on the forward strand.
TATCTGAAAATATTTTTTTACAATCAAGTAAATAAAGCTAAAAGTTTAACTACCAACACCAACAGAACCATAGATATTGGATATACGGTAGCATAGGCAATTTGCGGAGCATTAGATTTGGTCATTGGTGAAATGGCTGCTAATCCTGGCGTACTCGTCATACCACCAGCCAATGCCCCAAGCAAAGTTAACAAGTTGGTTTTATAAACAGTTCTGGCTATCAAAGCCGTTATTATCATCGGAATTAGCGTAATCATCAAACCTACTAAAAATAACTGATATCCGTACTGTAAATAAGTTTCAACTAAAGTTGTTCCTGCTTGCGTACCAACTACAGATAAAAAAAAGATCAAGCCTAATTCACGTAATAGCAAATTTGACGCACTTGACATAGTCCATAATATAGGACCTGTTTTCCCAATACGACTCAAAATTAGAGCTACAATAAGCACACCGCCTGTCAATCCTAAAAAGGTAAATTTACCAATTAAAACACCTAACACAATACCCAATGCAATGGGGAAAATGTCTGTATCTGAAAGGCGTTTTGCATCATTACCAAATAGATGGAACACTTGTTCCATATTTTCTTTACTACACGCTACCACAAGTTTATCACCAAAACGAATTTTAGCATTGGGTGAAGGTTTAATATCAATACCACTTCTACGAATCCGCGTGACTGTAGCATCATAATTGGATTGTAGGTTTAGTTGCAGAAGTGTTTTACTAACAACATCTTTATTAGTTACCAATACGGTTTGCACATCGTAGTTGCCACTCAACGGAATCTCTTGCTCAACAGGCTGGCCAATTAATAACTTTACCTTTTCTATCGATTCTTCTGTACCAACAACACGTATTAAATCGCCTTTATACAATATGGTTTTCGGAGAAGGAGTCACAGCTTCCACACCGTGCATTACACGCGACACCACAGCGTCAGTCATGTGTCTAAAACGCAGTTCTCCAAGCGTTTTACCATCTATATTGTCATTGGTAACTCTAAAGTTTTGAGCTACTAATAATGGCGTATTTGAATGCATCTCAGCCTCCCACAGTTCTTCTTCTTTAGCTAAATCAGCACGCATCAGCTTAGGTAATAAACGTAAAAACAAAATAACGCCTATAACACCAAACGGATACGCTACACCATAACCAATAGACGACAAACTACCAAATTGGTCGGTAGCAGATGCTAAACCCGGTGTACTTGTTAATGCTCCAGCCAGAAGTCCTGCAGCAATAGCAGGATCAAAATCAAACAAATATTGACACACTACAGCAACAAGCGCAGCAACAAGGATAAGTATCATAGCCAACGAAGCTAATTTTACACCATGCTTCTTGAGTGAATCAAAAAAACCAGGACCTGCTTGAATCCCAATAGTAAAAATAAAGAGCACTATTCCGATATCTTGAATAATGGGATCAATGGTCACCCCAAAATGTCCAAATATCAAAGCTACAAAGATAATGGCAGACACATCCAAAGAGATACCAAAAATCTTCACTTTACCAATCATATAACCCAAGGCTATTATGACAAATAAAGCAAAGTAACTATCTTTAAATAGATCTAAAAATAACTCCATAAAAGTTCTGTTTTATGCTACAAAGGTAAGGTTTAAAATGCAAATGAGCAAGCAACTCAAACATTATGATTTTTTTAATTTGTGCTGTCACTCAGTGACGCTATGAAATGTCAAAAAAAAGAGTTATTTTTGTAAAAAGAAATCAGATAAAATTTACAATTATGAATGAACATGTAAAATGCTTAATTATAGGCTCTGGGCCTGCTGGTTATACGGCAGCAATTTATGCTGGTCGTGCGAATTTAACCCCTGTTTTGTATGAGGGCATACAACCTGGTGGTCAGTTAACCACTACTACCGAAATTGAAAATTTCCCTGGTTATCCAAAAGGAATTGACGGCAACATGATGATGGCAGATTTTCGTGCTCAAGCAGAACGCTTCGGTACAGATATTCGTTTTGGAATCATCACATCAGTAGATTTCTCAACACATCCTCATAAGGTTGTTGTAGATAATGAGAAAACCATTGAAGCTGACACCGTAATTATTGCTACAGGTGCATCAGCGAAATATCTTGGTTTACCTGATGAAAACAAATACGCAGGTAAAGGCGTTTCAGCTTGTGCCACATGCGACGGATTCTTTTATCGTAACAAACGTGTAGCAGTAGTTGGCGGCGGTGATACAGCGTGCGAAGAAGCGATCTACTTGGCTGGCTTGTGTGAAAAAGTTTATCTCGTTGTTCGTAAACCTTACTTACGAGCATCTAAGATTATGCAAGACAGAGTTATGAAAACTCCAAATATTGAAATTTTGTTTGAACATAACACAGTCGGTCTATTTGGTGACCAATACGTTGAAGGTGCTCACTTAGTAAAACGTAAAGGCGAAAGTGATGAAGAGCATGTAGACATTAAAATCGATGGATTCTTTTTAGCTATCGGTCATCATCCAAACTCTGAAGTATTCAAACCATTTGTTGAAACGACTCCTGAAGGTTATATAAAAACCTATCCGCTTGACACGCCTAAAACAAACGTTCCAGGTGTTTTCGCTGCGGGTGATGTGGCAGATTCTAACTATCGCCAAGCGGTGGTAGCTGCGGGAAGTGGCTGTAAAGCAGCTATGGAAGCAGAGCGTTTTCTAAGTCAACTGAAATAGTAAAACATACCTATTTATGATACGAGCCACAATAATTGTTGTGGCTCGTGTTTTTTTATCAAAGCAATGATTCGCAATTTTCTAAACTACACTTTAATCGTTATTTATATTTTATGGTTATCTTTGTACGCTTAAATTAGCTTTATGGGCATTATTATCCGACAATCCATCAAAGGTACTATTGTGAATTATGTGGGAATAGCTATTGGCTTTTTTACCACATTCTTTGTGCTTACGCGTTTCTTAACTGCGGAAGAAATTGGATTGACTCGTGTTTTAATAGATGCTTCTATTCTACTTTCGGGATTAGCTCAATTGGGTACAAGCTCATCTATCATTCGTTATTATCCTTATTTTAAAGATGAAAAAAAGAAAGATCATGGTTTTTTCTTTTGGTCATTAGTCATTCCATTTATAGGATTTCTTATTTTTGGAATTCTTTACCTAATTCTCAAACCATCGATTGAAAACGTTTTTTCCGAAAAATCGCCACTTTTTGTCGATTACTACTACTTCGTTTTACCGCTAACTTTTTTCATGCTCTACATGGCTGTTTTTGAAACAAACGCCAATGTACTGATGCGAATTGTAGTGCCTAAATTAGTGCGAGAGGTCATTGTTCGAGTACTGTCGTTAGCTGTATATCTCATGTATGCGTTTAAATTAGTGAGCCTCGATGGTTTTGTAATTGCGCTGTGTTCAGTTTATGCGATAGCCACGCTTATCAACATTATTTATCTATTTTCATTAAATAGAATATCGTTAAAACCAGACTTTAAACACATTACGAAATCACTCAGAAAAGATTATCTACTATACACACTTTTTCTAATAACAGCAGCGCTTGGTGGGGCTATTACGCCCAGTATCAATACGTTTTTCATTAGTGCACAATTGGGATTAAATTACACAGGAGTATTTGCCATTGCAACATTTATTGCGGCGATTATAGAAATTCCTTATCGTTCTTTAGGAGCTATTACACAACCCCAAATTTCACAAACTGTCAAAGACGGCGACATAAAAGGTGCTGATTTATTATGTAAAAATGTATCTCTGCACCAACTTTTAGCGGGTTCATTTATCTTTTTAATCATCTGGATAAATATCGATCTTTTCTTCGCTATTTTACCCAACGGAGCCGAATATAGCAGTGCAAAATGGGTCGTATTTATTTTAGGTTTATCCAAACTTATCAATTCAACATTTAGTGTAGGAATATCCGTTTTGAGTTATTCAAAATACTATTATTTATCATTGATATTCACGTTTATACTCACATTAATCGCCATAGTATTAAATAATCTCTTCATTCCTATTTGGGGTATGAATGGAGCTGCGGCGGCATCATTAATAGCATATATCATCTATTTTGTTTTACTATTAGCGTTGGTAAAATGGAAAATTAACACTTCTCCATTTTCAACCAAACAACTTAAAATTGTAGCTGTAACTTTAGGACTATTCGCCATTAACTACGTTTGGACAACATACCTTACACCATATTTTTTAAGTGTATCTGCAAGTTTAACTTGGCAAATAGCAGAAGCCATACTACGTACATCCGTTTTATGTATCGCCGGATTAGCAGCAGTCTATTACTGGGGAATTTCAATAGAGATAAAAAAATTACTCCAGATGATTTGGAGCAAACATCATATTACAAAAAGAGATAAAAAATCATGAAAAAATTAGACTTTAAAGGTAAATTTCTACCGAATTTAGGCATCTTATTTATTTTTATTATAGCAGCTACAATGTACTGCGCTCCGGCATTGGAGGGGAAAATTATTTTTGCTGGCGACAATGTAAATGGTACTGCTGCATCGCGCGAAGGTGCTGTTTATCACGAAGAAACTGGTGATTATACATGGTGGACAGGCTCCATGTTTAGTGGTATGCCCAACTATCAGATAGGTGGGGGGCGTTATTTGTCGACCATAATTTTACAACCGTTCTATAAATTTTTCCACTGGGGACATCGTAATGCTATCTTTATTGTACTATTTTACCTTATCAGTTTTTTCACACTGCTTCGTTCATTCAAAATTAATAAATGGATAAGTCTAGCAGGAGCTTTTGCTATCGCCTTTTCGTCCTATTTTTTCATAATTATAGCAGCATCGCATCATGGTAAATGTACTGCTATCACATGGATGACGATGGTTCTCGTAGGTTTTCTACTCATCTATCAAAAAAGATATGGCTGGGGTAGCATATTTACCATGTTTTTTATTCCCATGGGATTTTTTCTCCACCCCCAAATGGGTTACTATATTTGTATGCTCATAGGCATTCTGTTTTTTGCCGAACTCTACATTCATATTAAAGAAAAACGTTATAAAGATTTACTGCTTGCTACACTCTTATTTGCCGTGTCATTTGGCATTGGTATGGGTATTGGTAGCGCCAACGTATTTGCTAATCAAGAATACGCGGAACAAACCATGCGTGGAGGACACACAGAACTCACTAAAAGCGATAAAAAACCAACTTCTGGCAATGGACTTGATTTAGAATATGCTACAGCTTGGAGCTATGGCATTGATGAAACTATGACCTTCTTAATTCCTAACTATATGGGCGGTTCTTCGGGCTACAATGTTGGGAAAGAATCAATACTTTATAAAGAATTAGTTGCCAATGGAGTTCCTCGCTCATCGGCTGCTGAGTTTTGTAAAGCTGCACCTACATATTGGGGAACACAACCTTTTACTTCTGGACCTGTATATATCGGAGCTATCGTTTGCTTACTATTTATTCTTAGTTTATTGATTGTAAAAGGACCTTACAAATGGGCTTTATTAGTTGCCACTTTGTTTTCTATATTTTTATCGTGGGGACATAATTTTATGCCATTGACGGAATTTTTCTTTAACTATTTCCCTTTATACAATAAATTTAGAGCCGTTTCATCTATCTTAATTGTAGCAGAAATCACCATGCCTTTATTAGGTTTTTTAGCCCTAAGAGAGATAGCTAACAAAGCAATTTCAAAAGAAAAATTACTTAAAAGTTTATATATAGCAACTGGCATTACAGGAGGCTTTGCGCTCTTTTTTGCACTTTTTGGCAAAAGTATATTAAGCTTTACTTCGCCAAACGATGTGCAACTAACGACACAACTACCTGATTGGATTTATAACGCCATTGTAGCTCAACGTGCTTCAATGCTACAAGCAGATGCTTGGCGTTCACTTCTATTTGTTTTATTGGGTGCAGGTTTAATCTATCTGTTCATCCAAGATAAACTCAAAACCATGTGGTTTGGACTTATTCTAACTGGTTTAATTATAGTAGATATGTGGCCTGTTAACAAACGTTTTTGCAACGATGATAATTTTGTACCCGTAAGAAAACGTGACCAAGCATTTACAATGCAACCCTATGAAAAACTATTATTGCAAGATCCTAGCCACTTCAGGGTTTTAAATTTAACCACTAACACATTTAACGAAGCACGTACTTCATACTATTTGAAATCAGTCGGAGGTTATTCTGCAGCTAAATTACGTCGTTATCAAGATTTAATTGATGAACATATTTCGTCTAAAAATATGAATATGAGCGTTCTAAATATGCTCAACACAAAATATTTTATTGTACGTAACAATAATGGAGATATAGTTCCACAACACAATCCTGATGCACTAGGCAACGCTTGGTTTGTAGATTCTTTAGTGGTTGCAAATACACCAGACGAAGAGTGTGATGCATTGAATACAATCAACATTAACAATACGGCAGTTGTTGATGTAAGGTTTGAATCATTTATTTCCGAATTTAAACCTACGTCAAACACAACTAACACTATACAACTAACAAAATATACGCCTAAAGAACTCGAATATCAATCGTCATCTACTACACCTGGAGTTGTAGTATTTTCTGAAATCTATTATCCTTACGGATGGAAAGCTTATATTGACGGACAGTTTGTAGAACATTTCCGCGTGAATTATGTTTTACGCGCGCTCAATGTACCAGCCGGCGACCACCATATTCGCTTTGAATTCCAACCTGACAGTGTGGAAAAAGGTAATACACTCTCTCTAATTTTTATTATCATTATGGGAATTACCATTGTAAGCGTAGTAGGCTACGAAGTATTTAAAGTAGTCAAAAAGAATAAGGAAGCCTAAACGGCTACCAACCATAAAAAAAGCTTGATAAATTACTTATCAAGCTTTTTTTACTAGATAGCACCTTGACGTTTACGTTCCCAGCGACGATACCATTTCGCCCACTTACGAGGCCAGCCCATAACGCGTTGTGGCACTTTGATGCACCAACGTACTAATTTATCAAGTCGAAACATCAATCTATCGCCGACAGAAAAAGAGAGTACTTGTACTCCACGAACAGCATACGATTCACGTATGAGATTATCAATACGCAATTTTTGTTTGCCTGCACCCTTTTGGATAAATCGTACCACAAATGACGACATGCTATAAAAACGCGCCATCCAAGCGTGATAACAAATTGGTAGATTTTGGTGATTATATAAAATGGTAGAAATACCATCTTGATGCTTCTGACTTGGCAAATAATAAGTTTTAAAATTGTAAGCCAACCAGAAGAAAAATGGATAATAGGGTTCGTAATCCCATCTATCAAAGTCATAAGTAGATTGGAGTATTTCCTTTGGAAATTTTGCTATCATTTCAGATTTTACCGTTTCATAATTGAACGTTTGAATTTGCTTTTTAGAAGTAAATTTAGTACGAATAAGTTCTAAATTGAACACATTAAAAAATGGATTCGTTATCAATGGGTTGCCAGAACGTGGACAACCGCCGCCACCATCGGGACAACCGGCATTGGCATAACCGTTTGCAATGACAAATTCAACTAAGTCAATCACCGCTTCGGGGTTTACAACAAACGCATCTTCATCAATGTTAATGGCAACATCGCATTCCGTGTCTTTCAGCATCGTGTAAAAATAGCCATCGGCAGTTTGGTCTGTCAGTCGAACAATAGGAACATTGAAACAACGAAAAAGTTCGCGTGCATAACTATATAACCGCAAATCGAACGAACGAGTAAATATTTTAAGGCGTATGCCATTAAGTTCGGATTTCATAATCAGACTGTTATATTGAAAATGTTGATAATCATCGGTATTAATTTTGTGGCAGTGCGCGGCATTTTATGCAATAAAAAAATCAATATGCGAAGTGGCGGTTGTTTTAAAAAATAGGGATTAGTAGTGTAGTCAGGTACATTTTCTGCCAAAGTACGATTAATTTTGTTAATGACGTCAATTTGTGGTTTCTGCACATTCCAAAGATAGTTCATCGTTGCCATAAGGTAACCTTTTTTCAGATAGATGTAGTCTAATTCGTGGCGATAGTTGTCGTAAAAACCATGTTTTTTTGAATCATCTAAAATACGCTTGGCAACGGACAATTTTTGAAGGTAACGTGTGGCATTAACTTGCCGACTTAAAGAGTTATCCTGCAATAGGTAATGGTAGAACGGTTGGTCAGTTTGAGCCGTGCGTTGTGCATATAACAAACAGCACAAAAGAAAATAACTGTCTTCTGCGCTGCGTTCGGCAGGGAA
>JARKSE010000061.1 GCA_029974315.1 Paludibacteraceae bacterium
TACCTCAAATAATAATATGTTTACCGTTTCGCCCGCTTCGTTGGCAAAGACAGGCGGCACCGTTACGGTAACTTATACACCTACGGCTGTCGGAACGCATTCGGCCACTATTACATTGAAGAGTACGGGTGCGGCTGACAAAACCGTAAATGTTACCGGAACGGCTAAAACGGCTCCGATAACTTTCACTCAAATTTGGAACTACAGCCAAACTTCAGGTCAAAGTGCGAATTGGGCAACCGATTTCACTAAAATACGTAATATGGACTACGGTTCAGGGAAATTGTATGTTATTACCGAAACATCGAAAATCAGCGTTATTAACGCACAAACGGGTGCCTATTTGGGCGACCTCAGCACGCAGGGCTTAACCGGTGGCACGCTGACGCTTATTGACTGTAAAGTAGTGGGTACAAGCATTGTGGCTTGCAATCTTGCTACATCTTATTTGTTTGCAAATAGTTTGCTTCATATTTTAACATCCTGAGATTTTTTGAGTTTTTAAGACTACTTAATTTAATGACTTATTTTCTTGCAAATACCAAATATTATATGTTAATTTGCATAATGTGTTTTTATATTTCTTTTTTTCAAAATAACTTTAAAATTAATGAGCTTATGAAGAGAGTCTTATCGTTTTTTGTAATGTGCCTCCTACCTGTTTTTGTGGTTTTTGGAGGACCTAAATCCAAGGCAAATAAAGAAACCGAGCGTTTTCGTTATGAGCTGGAGTGTGTGAACAATGGCACAGAAGGATTTTATTTGGTTAAAGTCTGGAGTTTCTCAAAAAAAGCAAATGTGGCAGCAGAACAATCGAAGAAGAATGCTGTACATGGTGTCATTTTTAAAGGTTATGTCGGGAAATCAGGCTGTGTTTCGCAACGCCCATTGGCAAAAACTCCGGGTGTTGAATATGAAAAAGCTGCTTATTTTAAAGAGTTTTTCAAAGATGGCGGCGAGTATATGAAGTATGTAACCCTTACGGAAGGTACACGAGAAATTGTTAAGATTGGTAAGGAGTATAAAGTCGGCGTTGTAGTATCTGTTGCCAAAGACGACTTGAGAAAAGCTTTAGAAGCTGCAGGTGTTGTTAAATCTTTAGGTTCCGGATTTTAAAAATTAGATAATTATGAAATTAAAAAGAGTATTTTATTTTGGCGTGTTGCTTTTTATCTTTTCCGCTTGTGGCTCGCACAAATCACAAACGTATTATGATTACAAAACCACGCTTATTGGAAGTGAACTGGACGGTTCTTATACGTTACGTTCTTGGGGACGCGCTCGTAATGCCGCCGATGCCTATGTTCAAGCTCACAAACAAGCAGTTTTTGACATTATTTTTACAGGTGTTCAGCCTGCATCGGGTAATTTACAAGCTTTGAAACCTCTATTGTTAGAGGTAAATGCCAGAGAAAAATATCAAGATTATTTTGATGTTTTTTTCGCAGACAATGGACCTTTTACTAAATTTAGCTCCATTAAAGAAAAGCGTGTTTTTACCACACGTTATGACCGTACTCAGGCACAAACAGTTAGTGAAACAACCGTTTGTGTGTGGCGTGCAAAACTTAGACAAAAATTGATAGAGGATAATATTTTAAAATTAAATAATTATTAATACTATGAAAAGGATATTTTTTATCATAGCGACAGTTTTATGTTCTCTTGCGACTTTTTCGCAAGCAAAGAAGCCTACCATTATGGTTGTGCCAAGCGATGTTTGGTGTAATCAAAATGAGTATGTTACATCTTACGATAATCAAGGAACTACAGTAGTTATTCCTGATTATTTGGCAGCGCTCCAGAACGATATAGATCTTAAACTTGCCATATCAAAAATAAACTCGTTAATGGCAGAACGCGGTTTTCCGTTAAAAGATTTGGAGCAGACCATTAAATCTATTACTCAAAGTGTTGCCGAAGATAATATGACAACGAGTAAAACATCGGGAGCATCGTTAGCTGAAAACCCTGTTGATCGTTTGCGGCGTACTGCTAAGGCGGATATTATAATAGATTTGTCTTGGGCAATAAAAACTCAAGGTCCAAAGCAAACTTTGACCTATATCATGGAAGCAAAAGATTCTTACACCAATAAGAGTATTGGTGGTGCATCGGGGTCAAGTGCGCCTTCTTTCAGTGCCGATGTAGCTGTTCTTTTAGAAGAAGCTGTGTTGGCAAATATTGATAATTTCAACAATCGCTTGCAAAGTTATTTTGACGATTTGTTTTCAAATGGTAGAGAAGTAGCTCTTGAAATTCGTGTGTTTGACAATGGTTCAGGAATTGACCTTGAAAGCGAATTCGACAATAGAGAATTAACCGAAATTATTGATGACTGGATGGCTCAAAACACCGTACAAGGACGTTTTACAAAAATGGATGGTTCAGAGAACTATATTAGTTACGAACAAGTTCGCATCCCTCTGTATAAACCCAATGGCACCGCTATGGATACAGAATCGTTTGCACGTGATTTGCGCAGGTTTTTACGACAAGAACCATATAATCTTACGTCAAAAATAATGAATAGAGGATTAGGTAAAACAATTTTAGTTATAGGAGAAAAATAATATGAAAAAGATAGCATTATTATTAATTTGTTTCGGAACAGCTTTAATGAGCTATTCCCAACAAGCAAGCACGAAAGGGTCGTCTATTTCCTTGAAAGTAATTGTTGAAGATGCCCCTGAAGTGGTTCCGGCAGGTGCAAAAGTGCAAGTGATTAATAAACTCAACACTTTGATTACTAAAAACGGTATAGCTTCGGGAGATTTACTCAATCGCTTTTTTATAACGGTAATTCCCACTCCATTAACAAAAGATATTATACCATCGGCTCCTGTGCAGATTGCTCAAACATTAGAAATGACTTTTTATATTGCCGATTACTTTGATAAAAAGGTTTTTTCTACAGCATCTGTTGAGGTTAAGGGTGTTGGAACAAATGAGACTAAAAGTTATATGAATGCCATTAAAAGCATCAATGTAAATTCTCCGGTGTTGTTAAAATTTATTGATGAAGGGAAGGCAAAAATCATTGATTATTACAATTCGCAAGCCGAAACAATTCTGTCACAGGCAAAAGCTCTGGCACTCAAAAAACAATATGAAGAGGCTTTGTATCTGTTAACATCAATTCCAAGCGAATGCGAAAAATACAATCAAGCTTTAGCCCTTTCGATAGAAATTTACCAACAGTATATCAATTATTTATGTGATGTAAATCTTGCAATGGCAAAAACAACTTGGATGTCGCAACAAAATTCTGAAGGGGCTGAAGCCGCAGCAGAATATTTGAGCCAAATATATCCTGATGCCACTTGTTATGGTGAGGCACAACAACTTTATGCTGAAATAAAAGGTAAAGTGCTTGATGATTGGAAATTTGAAATGAAAAAGTGGCAAGATGGTGTCGATTTAGAAGCTCAACGTATAAATGCTTTCAGAGAGGTTGGAATTGCCTTTGGACAAGGTCAGCAACCCAGCACTACTAATATTGCTTGGTTGAGATGATAAAGCATTATAGTGTTTTATTAGCAACTCTATGGCTAATCGCTGGTTTTGTATCGGCACAAAATACCGGTCAGATACGAGAATATAATCGTAGTTCGTTGGCAACTATGATGATTTTTCATTCTGAAGACGAATTTGGACAAGATATTTATGAGGCTTTTGACAGTATTCCCACTCCTGATAAGTACGATGACCATAATTTTGGTATACGTGTTATATCAAACGATAGTATTACCGGTGTACAAAGAAAAAAAACGGGTTTGATTAAAGCCGAATACGGAAAAAATTTATCATCTCGCGATGTACTTAAAAACGGTTTAGCCATAGAGGCTATATTAAATAATTTGGATTGCGGTAAAATTGCTGTCGCAAAATGGTTTAATTTTCACGAAATTGCGCCGAACGATTATGTGTTCGATATGTCCCTGATTCAAGAGCGCGGACAATACAATGCTAATGAAATTGATGTTGCCTTAGCTCAGCAGTCGGCGCGTGGATTAGCTCTATTGTCCGATGCCGGCGAAGAGTTGCTAAATAACACTTTTATATTGGTGAATGACATTACTTATGTAACAGCCGAAGAAAAAGCCGCCGCAGCTAAAATTGGTTTGTCAATTGTGGGAGGACTGATAGATGCTTTTTTGGGTGGAAGTTCGGGAAGGCAATTAGCAAAAGTAGGAGGTAATATTGCTGATAGTTTTACAGGCTTTACGGTAAAAACCCACTCTTATCTTTATCAATTACAATGGAATGACTCTATTGCTGCTGTTTTTTACAATGACTACTATACTTCCGTTTCAAATCCCGAAAAAATAGAAGCATTTTTACTGGATAAAGACTTGTTTAAGTTTAAGTACGTAGAGCACGAATACGAATTTGATGCTAAATCTGTTTTAAAAGGCAAATATGACCGTAAAGATTTAGTAAAAATAGTTTGTACGCGTTCCATGGATAAAAACATTGCGGCATTGCAACTTAAATATGAAGATTTTAAGGTTAAAACTCCTATTTACGATGTTGTTACTAATGAAAAAGGGAGAATTGTTGGTTATTCTGCAAAAATCGGATTAAAAGAAGGGATTACCGAAAAGAGTAAATTTCAAGTGGTTCAACGTTTGCTTGACCCCGAAACTCAACGAACTTCTTATAAATATGTAGCTACATTGAGACCCGAAAAAGGTAAAATTTGGGACAATCGTTATATGGCTTTTAATGAACAAGAGGTGGGCTCTGAACTGACTGCTACTCAATTTAAAAAAGTAAGCGGAGGAGAAGTCTTGCCGGGAATGTTAATCATAGAGGGAAGTTATCGAAAAATTAAAAACTAACTTTTACTTCGATTTTTAAAAGACTTATGAACCATAAAACTTGTATTTTTGACACTACAAATATGATTATATCTTTGCGAAAAATAGTTCAAAGATTTAAATAATGCTTTTTTGCTCTTAATGGTAAAAATGAATATAAACATTAAAATTTAAAATTATGAAAAAACAAATTCCATTCTTATTTTTGGCATCTCTTATGATGCTTTTAGTGGCTTGTGAGCCAAAAGATATTGATGAGAAAAGTAATTATTGGACTACAAATGCATTGGTACGTTT
>JARKSE010000062.1 GCA_029974315.1 Paludibacteraceae bacterium
CCACCTCCAAACATTGGAATTGGTGGTTGATTGCCAGCTTCTACTTTAATTTTTCCGTTTTGCGATTCGTATTTTGCGATATTATCTTCCATAGCCAACAGTAAACGTTTTGCGTGTTCTGGTGTGAGAATAATACGTGATTTGACATTCGCTTTCGGCGTTCCAGGCATAATACGAATAAAATCCACAATAAACTCAGATGATGAGTGTGAGATAATCGCTAAATTTGAATAAATACCCTCAGCAACTTCAGCCGAAAGTTCGATGTTTAATTGATTTTTTGGTTGTTCCATGTTAATTTTTGTTTTAGAGCAAAACCTGTTGTTTGCTAAGTTATTATCTGTTTTTTTCTATATTTCACTATCAAATCCCCACTCTTCATCAATAAAAAAGGGCTGTTCGTTTATAAATTCGTCTAAACTACGACGCTCTTTTTTTGTAGGTCTTCCTGTTCCTTTAGCGCGATTGTTCCTTTTGTCGAGTTTGAGTAGTTCTATCAAAGCTAATTGGTCTGGAGTCGTTATGTGTGCCATAAATTCTGGTACTAATTTGGCTCCCATTCTATTCGGACTGATGTTTAGTACTTTAAACGAATATACAACCGGATTACGATGGATTTGAATAATATCGCCAATTTTTACTGTACGTGATGGTTTAGCTGGTGTATTATCTACAAAAACTTTTCCTTTTTTGCATGCTTCTGTCGCTAAACTGCGTGTTTTGAATAAGCGTACTGTCCACAGCCATTTATCAATCCGAATCTCTTGCGCCATACTTATAGTAAGTTGCTTGCTAATTCCGATAGTTGGCTACGCTCACCTTTAATCAGATTGACGTGTGCAAATAAATCCTGACCTTTCATGCGGTCAATCATGTACACTAAACCGTTTGACTGCATGTCTAAATACGGCGAGTCTATTTGATAAATATCGCCAGTGAATATAATTTTAGTGCCTTCTCCAGCACGTGTAATGATGGTTTTTATTTCGTGTGGTGTAAGATTTTGTGCTTCGTCAATAATGAAATAGGTTTCGCTTAAACTACGTCCGCGGATAAAGGCTAACGCTTCAATTACAAGTCGTTTGTTTTTTTGCAACTCATCGAGTATAGCCATCTCTTTGCCCTGATATGAAAAGTTGTTTTTGATAACGTTAAGATTGTCAAATAAGGGTTGCATGTAAGGTGCAACTTTTTCTTGAGCATCACCGGGAAGAGCTCCTAAATCTTTATTGCCCAATGCTACAATAGGACGTGCTAATAAGATTTGTTTATACTCTTCATGTTTGTGTAGAGCTGCTGCCAATGCTAATAACGTTTTTCCAGTTCCCGAACGCCCAGTTAAAGCCACGAGTTGTATACGATCGTCAAGAAGTATTTCCATAGCAAAAGCTTGCTCCGCATTGCGTGGCTCAATGCCAAAAGCACGTAATTTCTCAACACGTTTTACTTTTTCTTCTGATGGAATATAACGTGCTAAAGCACTTGATCTACTGCTTTTTAGCACAAAGCAATCGTTGGGTTCAACGTCGAACTTAAAGCTAAACTCATCAATATCAACGCCTTCGTGCGAAGCATATAGTTTATCGATCAATTCTGGACTAACATCGTCAAAAACCACTTCACCTTGGTCGAACACGTCCATATTGGTTACTTTATCCGTAATGTAATCTTCGGCTAAAATCCCTAATGCCCGCGCTTTTATGCGTAAGTTGATATCTTTTGTAACTAATATTGTTTTTGTTTCAGGATGTTCTTGAGCTAATTGAAGTGTTGCGCCTAAAATCATGTGATCCGACGTTTTTTCCATAAATGTTTCTTGGAGTTCTTTTGGAAAAACACTTTTAGCTAAAACAAAGAGGTTTCCTCTACCTTCACCCAAACTGGCACCCTTTGAGAATAAAGTGTCGTCCACTAAATCATCTAGCTCACGTGAAAATTGACGTGCGTTAAAATTCAGTTGTTCATTGCCTTTTTTGAAATGGTCTAACTCTTCAAGTACAATGATGGGTAAGTAAATGTCGTTTTCTTCAAAATTATTAAGACATTTGTAATCGTGTAAAATAACATTTGTGTCTAAAACAAAATTCTTTTTCATGATTTTATCTGTTTTAAGGTAGTGAATTAAGCAGAATTAAGCACACCTAATTTAATATAATTATTTAATTATCAGTATTATATTCTATTTTCGTTCCAACGGATTACATTCAATCTGTAAATGTACGATATTTTTGATTACTTTTGTTCAATTTTAACAAAAAAATGCATGAATTATTCAGAAGCTATAGATTACTTGTATCGTCAAGCGCCAATGTTTCAGCAACACGGTGCTAAGGCTTACAAATCGGGATTGGAAAATACTGTGGCACTTGATGCGGTTTTCAACCATCCACATCGAGCCTATAAAACCATTCATGTGGCTGGTACCAATGGCAAAGGTTCTACCTCGCATCTGTTAGCTTCCGTGTTGCAATGCGCTGGTTATAAGGTGGGTTTGTACACATCGCCGCATTTACGCGATTTTCGCGAACGCATTCGTGTGAATGGCACTATGATTTCGGAACAAACTGTTGTTGATTTTGTAGAAGCGCATCAAGCGTTAGTGGAGGAGTTGCAACCCTCTTTTTTTGAACTAACCACAGCTTTGGCATTCCAGTATTTTGCGCAACAACAAGTTGATGTAGCCGTGATAGAAGTAGGATTGGGCGGTCGTTTGGATTGCACCAATATTATTTCTCCAGTACTATCCGTTATTACAAATATTAGTCTTGATCACACCGATTTATTAGGCGACACATTAGAAAAAATTGCAGTAGAAAAGGCGGGTATTATAAAACCGAATACGCCCGTTATAATTGGTGAAACTCAACCAGAATTAGCTCCTGTGTTTGTACAAATAGCACGTGATAAAAATGCACCAATATTATTTGCCGATGAAATAATGGCAGGAAAAAATGTGCCGTTATCTGCTTTAAAAGGTAATTATCAAATCAAAAACAGTCGTACGGTATTAGTAGCACTGAGGCAATTACAAAAACTAGGTTTTCGTATTACTGAAGCAGATATCGAACTAGGTTTTTTAGAAGTTGTGGAGCGTACTGGTTTACAAGGACGTTGGCAAGTGTTGGGAACTAAGCCTACTATTGTGTGCGATACGGGGCATAATGAAGGTGGAGTTCGTTTTGTAGTAGAGCAATTGGCGCAACAATCATTTGAACGCTTGCACATTGTGTTTGGCGTAGTAAGTGATAAAAAAGTCGATCATATATTGTCGTTGTTGCCTAAAAACGCAACGTATTATTTTACGAAAGCACAAATTCCTCGTGCTTTAGACGAAAAGGGACTTCAAGTTCAAGCAGCTGAGTTTGGTTTGTTAGGTAGTACTTACAGTAGTGTAAATGAGGCGTTAGAAGCTGCTAAAAGGAGTGCTTCCGAACGTGATTTTATCTTTATTGGTGGTAGTAATTTCGTTGTGGCTGAAATTATTTAAAAAAAACGAAAAAGGGTTTTGTGTATATTAAATTTTGTATTACCTTTGCACCACTTTTGTGAAAGTAATAGTTCGGGCGTTTAGCTCAGCTGGTTCAGAGCATCTGCCTTACAAGCAGAGGGTCTGCGGTTCGAATCCGTCAACGCCCACTTCCGAAAGGAGTTTTACTGAACTATTCTTTACAAAAATATTATAGGGCGTTTAGCTCAGCTGGTTCAGAGCATCTGCCTTACAAGCAGAGGGTCGGCGGTTCGAATCCGTCAACGCCCACTTGATAATCAAAGACTTACAATTTCTTGTAAGTCTTTTTTCTTTTTATGTACACACAATTTGCACACAACTATTGAAATAGGAAAACCCGCATAAAAAGAAAATAGTCGCGTGCAGAATTCCACACTCGACTATTTTTAATTTTTCAATTACAAAATACAACTGTATTATAGAACCGGGCGTTTCCCTGTCACCGTAATAGAATAAATACCCACATTTCCTGCTTTGTATTTTTGGATGGTGGTTGCATCCAAATGTTCTTCCAATACTTCATCGGGAATAGTTACCGTTTTAGTCCGTTCTACTTTTATATCGATAAAGCCAGCTTTCTCTATTTCACCCAAATAATCTTCGCGTTGAATGGCACTTGCGATACAACCTGCATACATCGCGGCGTTGTCGGTAAATTCTTTCGGGAAATGTCCGTTCAGCACAACATCCGAAATACAGAAATGTCCGTTAGGTTTCAGTACACGATAAATTTCTCTGAATATCTTATCTTTTTCGGGCAATAAATTCAAGACACAATTACTTACCACTACATCAGCCGTATTATCAGCCAAAGGCATGTTTTCAATATCGCCCTCTAAGAACTCAACATTCGTAAAACCTCTTTTAGTTGCGTTATTCCTTGCTTTGGCAAGCATTTGAGGGGCAAAGTCGATACCGATAACCCGACCAGTTTCACCTGTTTCTTCGCGGGCAATAAAGCAATCGTTACCTGCACCTGAACCCAAATCGACAACCGTGTCGCCTTTTTGTATGCGTGCATATTGGGTCGGCAATCCGCAACCTACACCCAAGTCGGCATCTGGTTCGTAACCTTTCAGTTTGCTGTAATCCTCGCTCATGATTGTATAAACCTTTTTAGAGGGCAACTCGGCTGCATAGGGATTACAGCAACATTTTGACTTGGCATCGGACACTAATGCCAAATCGTTGTAACGCTGTTTTACCAATTCCTTTTTATCTAAAATATTGGTATTTGAGAGCCATTCTTTGATTTGGCTTTCCTTTGGAAGACTGCCTTGCATGACTACTTTTCCGTCAATAACCACCGCAGGGGTTGCCATTACATTATATTTCATTATTTCGGTAATGTCTTCGACCTTGTTTATGGTGGCGGAACTCTGAATTTCGGCAGCCACTTTTACTATTTTTTCGTACAAAGCCTTGCAACTGCTACAGCCTGTACCTAATACTTCTATTTTCATATTTCGATTTTTCTTAGATATTAATTACGATATAATAAATTCCCACAATGATAAAAATAGCGGCAACGATACGCCTGAACCATTTTTCAAAAGATTTCATGCTATTGTAAAACCTGCCGATATTCGCAACGCTATATGCCAACAACCACGCAATAATAATGACAGGCAATCCTGTGGCAATAGCAAATACAGGGGGCAACAATAGTCCTTCGCCACTTGCAAGCGTTATCGGGATAAGTCCGCCAAAATACAGCACGGCGCTATATGGGCAAAATGCCAAGGCAAAGAGTACGCCCAATAAAAATGAATTCCAATAATTGCGCTTTATCTCCCTTTGGCTTATGCGGGTTGTCAGTTTTTGAAAAAGCGGGATGTTAAGTTTAACCACATCGAGCATTAATATGCCGATAATCAAAAGGGCAACGCCAATCCAAATGCCGTCTAACTGCTGAAGCCATTTTGATACATGAAATTTACTTGCTCCTAAATAAATAATGGTTGCCAATGCGGTGTAACTAAACATGCGCCCAAGTGTGTAAAACAATCCGTTGAACAATACGCGCCTTTTATCGGCAATATCTTTGCTCAGGTAAGCCGTGGCGGTAATATTCATTGCCAATGGGCAAGGGCTGATTGCGGTCATCAGACCGAGAATAAAAGCGGAGAGCAGCGGAATATCGGTGCTGTCAACAATATGTTGCAGGAACTCCATTATTTAAGGCTCTCGTTAATTTTGGCAACTAATTCGTTTTCGAAGGTTTCTTTATCGCCGCTTCTTGTGTATTTGCGAACAATATCCGACACATCGACCGATGTTTCTTTCTTTTTATTGGTCGTTACCAATACTACTGTTTGCGATTTGGCATTATACTTTTCTATCAGTTCTTTATTGGCTTCGTCGGCTAAAGCAACTTGTTTGAATGAAACGGCTTTTCCTGCAAAATGCTTTTCGATAATGCTTTTCACTTCATTCTCTAAATTATTACAAGCAGCCGCCTTGCAGCAAGCCAATTGTGCCTTGAAGTAAAGAACTTGAACTTGATTTTTTTGTGCGAATGAGCCAACCGAAATAAGAGTCAGCATCAATAAAATAATTCCTTTTTTCATCTGTTTTTGAAATTTAATGAGTTACAGTTTTCTGTTTACTTCTTCTATTATCAGGTTTTTAAGTGATTCGGGATTACTTAAGGCGTTGGCAAAGGCTTGTTCTGTAATTTCTACCGATTTATCTCCCTTGGCTATAATCAGAGCATTCCAGGATACTTCGTATTTTTCTGCCAATGCTTCGTTGACTTTATCGCTTACATTTATCTCTGTAAAGCGTACTTCGTTGTTTCCTGCAAAATCTTTTTCTACGGTTTCTTTTGCAATTTCGCCAACCGCTACACAGGTTTGGCAACGCTGTTTGCCATGAAAATAATATACATTGACAATAGTGGTATCACTTGGGGCGATTACCGTTTCCGATACTTTATTGTCCACTGTTTTGTTGCCGGACTGGCTACAAGCCGAAAATGAAGCCAAAAACAATAAAATAATAATTACATTTCTCATGATTTACTTAGTATTATGTTTAGAATATTTTTATAAAATGCCTTTTTGCAGGATTTTACAGGCGAGTTCGATACATTTGGAACATACTTCATGTTTTAAATCTTTCTCTTTGAATAGTTTTTGTCCTTCCTCTGTCTGCAAGTTGCAACCTTGCAATAATTCAGAACATTTTATTGTGCCTTTTTCTTTCGTAAACTCATCAATAAATTCTTGGGTCTTATTATATGTTGTTTCGGTTTTACCGATTAGTTCATTTTCCTTTCGTCCGTATTTAGCACCCAATATGATGATTGCTCCCGAAACGGCTCCGCAAACTTCTTGTTTCCTGCCTATACCTGCGCCAAATCCTGTTGATATTGACATCAGAGTATTTTTGTCAATATTTACTTCGTCTGCAAAAGCATAGACAACCGATTGGGCGCAATGGTAACCTTCTTCAAATTTACTTAGCGCGACTTCTGCTTTTGCTTGCTTGGTGATATTCTGTTCTACAAATTGTTTACAGTATTCTTTTATCATTTGGCGTACATGGTGGAACTCATCTGTGATTTCTGTTTCCGTTCCTTGTGCTTTGGCAGGGTCGGGAAAGTTTTGATGGAACTTCACCGCTTTGGCAGGAAAATAAGGGCAACGCTCGCGGGCATTGTCGCAAACGGTAATAACAAAGTCGAAATCAATGTCGCCATATTCATTTACATTATTCGAAGTGTGCCCCGAAATATCAATGCCTTCTTCTTTCATGACAGCAATAGCACGCGGATTTACTCCGTGTGTTTCCACGCCTGCGCTGTACACTTCGGCTTTATCTCCTGCAAAATGGCGCAAGTAACCTTCGGCTATTTGGCTCCGGCAACTGTTTCCGGTGCAGAGTACGAGAATTTTCTTTTTATTATTCATTTGTTCGTGAAAATATAAACAGTTCGCAATAATACGAACATTTAAGGCAAAAAAAATATCAACATTCATCAAAATGATTTACATTTTGAAAGAGGTTATCAAACAATGTCTTGGCTAATTCCCAGTTTTTGCGGTCGATGCAATATTTAACGGTCGGCAAAGTGATTGTTCCCTGTATCAATCCCGCTTCCTTCAACTCATTTAAATGCTGCGAAAGGGTGCTTTTGGCAATGGGCAACACTTCGGACATATCGCCGTGATAGCAGCAAGTCTGCTTAGCCAACATCTGCAAAATAGCTATACGGATAGGATGCCCCAGCGCTTTGGCAAAGCGGGCTAATTGTTCTTGTTCTGTGTTAAGTTTTTGCTTTTCCATATAACTTTATTGTTCGCACAATTACTAACAATATTTTAGAATACAAAATTATATTTTCAATTAGGTTTCTTCCGCTTACTGATTTTCTTTACTTCTTCGGGAGTCAATTGTAAAATATTAGCAATTTGCTCGATAGTTAGTTGATTTTCTAAAAGGTTTTGTACCGCAATAGTTTTGTACTAAAATAGCGACTGCTAATGCAATTACTAGAGCAATTATAGCTCTAATGTTTAGTTTTTTCTTCTCTTTTGGAGCTGAATTGGTTTCCATATCAGTCACTTCTTAATTTATACAATTATTTTTTTACTGATTTTTTCGATATGAAAAATCTGAGATTCCAATACTTTTATAAGTTTCTTTTAATGCTTTTTCGTCATCAGAAATCACCAACAACACATCATTGGCGTGCAATTCTGTCTGTCCAGTTGGAACAAAGTATTTTTTACCACGTTTCACCATTACAGCCAATGTTTTATCAGGCAAAGGCATTTCCATTAAGTTTTTGCCATGTTTTAGCGTCTCTTCGGTAATTAAAATCTCTGTCATGGCCGATTTTATCTCTTCTGAAAAGTCAATGTCAAAATTTTTTAAAGGTTTATATTGCTTTGGTTTTTCTGCTAATCCGAGTAAGCGTGCCACAGCAGGTAGAGTAGTACCTTGTGTTAAGAGTGAAACTAGTGTAAGTACAAATACAATATTGAAAATCACTTGTGCGTTTGGAACGTCAGTTGCCAAAGGTAAAATTGCAAAAATAATAGGCACTGCACCACGTAATCCCACCCACGATACATAAAGTTTATCTTTAAAACCAACTTTTCGGAAAGGAATTAGACATAAAAATACCGTGAGAGGACGTGCAAATAGAATCATAAAAACAGAGATAATGAGTGCGGGAACTAAAACATCAACCAATTCACTTGGGTTAACTAATAAACCGAGTGTCAGGAATAACAAAATTTGACTCATCCACGCAAAACCATCCATAAATCTCATGGAAGAGCGTTTGTGTGCAAAGCGAGAATTTCCGATAACTAAACCTGCGATATACACTGCCAAATAACCGTTCCCTTTTAAAAAATAGGTGGCAGAAAATATAAATATCCCGAAAACAAGTAGCATAATAGGGTAGAACGAATCGTTATCCATTTTAAGCTTATTGATAATACGAACTGCTAAACGTCCTAGCAGAATTCCCATCCCTGTACCTACTATCAGCTGAATCAATACATTTAAACTTACCATCAAATAGTTGGGATTATCTCCATATTGAATAATATCAATAAACATAACAGTGAGCAAATAGGCCATGGGGTCATTACTACCACTTTCCAATTCAAGCATTGGACGTAAGTTGTTTTTCAATGTTAAGCCCTTAGAACGTAAAATGGCGAAAACCGAAGCCGAGTCGGTTGACGACACAGTTGAAGCCAAAAGCATAGATGAAAGAAAACCTAATCCTAATGCGGGAAATAGACTGTCGGTCATCCAGTAAGTAAACAAGCCTGTAAAAATAGCTGTCAACAATACGCCCAATGTCGCAAGTACAACTCCGGGACCAATGACAGGTTTAATTTCTGAAAATCGCGTATCCAATCCACCCGAAAAGAGAATGATAGCCAAACAAACCGAGCCTATAGTTTGTGCCATCTGTATGTTTTCAAATTTGAGTCCAAATCCGTCGGAACCGAACACCATACCAACAAGGAGGAAAAGTAATAAAACTGGTACTCCAAAACGGTTGCCAGCCTGTCCAACCAACATACTAATGAAAAATAGTGCTGAACCAACGAGTAAAATAAGTTCTGTAGAAATATTCATGTTTTTCTTTTTTTTATTTAAGCTGCAAAGATACAAAATTTTCAAATAAAAATATACAGTTTTGCCAACTCATATAGTGACAAATCTATTGTTTTTGATTTTATTGTGTTTTATTTCTGCTCTCTCTAATGATATCCTTATTTTTATCTTTAAGTTGTTACTTATAGTCCGTTGTATGAAAATCGACATATATATATATTTGTATTTTCAGTTTTAGTATGGATATTAAAAAGAAAATAGGAATAAGACTTCGGGAGTTACGGATTTCAAAAGGGTTAAGCCAAGAAAAATTTTCATTTGAATGCGAGCGTGACAGAACTTATATTGCAAGTATTGAGCAAGGAAAACGAAACGTTTCAGCAGTTAATATAGAAAAGATTGCAAAAGCACTTGGTTTGTCCGTTTCTGATTTTTTTAATTCACAAATA
>JARKSE010000099.1 GCA_029974315.1 Paludibacteraceae bacterium
GCTGCTGCTACTACTTCGGTTGCAGGTTTAAAAGCTGTGGGCAATAAAAAATTCTTCGATTATTTCGATGGAATTTTAGCACAAATTTTTGCAGGCGTAACAGCTGGTACAATCGAGCGAGTTACTATCAATGAAAATTCATTGAATACTATTGCGGGGCAATTGAACTTATCGAGCGGTTATGCTGTTCAAATATTTGAAGAGATGTGGGCGAAAGCTGATGCACGTTTGAAAGCTGACCCCGAGGCAATTTTCTATACTTCAAATTCATTGTGGGAAAATTACCGACAATATTTACAATCGAAAGGTGAAAACTTTACAATTGAATATACTACGGACGGTTTGAGCCAAATTCGTTGGAACGGAAAAAAAGTAGTAAACATGAATACTATCATAGATATTACTTCACAAGCTTATTTTGTAAATAATACTACCGACAATGCTTATTGGTTACCTAACTTGGTTGTATTGTCTACTCCAATGAACTTACCAATTGCGACATTGAACGAAAATGACTTCAACGAAATGGAAGTTTGGTATGAGAAAAAAGAAAGAGCTACATATATGGCTTATGGCTTCTCACTTGACGCAAAAGTAGTTGAGGATTACATGGTAGTTGCAGCATACTAAAATAAACGGGGGTATAAAAGCCCCCTATTTTTAACTTATAAAAAATAAACACATGAAAAAATTATTTGGATTAATAGCAATTTTGTTAGTGGCTTCATTAAGTTACGGACAAACAGTAGTAAAAAATTCTGCAAACATTGTAAAAGGTGCAGGAATAAATGACACTATCACAAAAGACCAAACAGTAAACACTGCATTCTACGTTTCGCCTTATTGTGAAAAAGCGTCCTTTCAAGTAACGGCAACAAAAATAAGCGGTTATACGAAAGTAAATTACATTTTAGAGAAATCTTATGACTATGCAACGTGGTATCAAATCGACACAGTTGAAATTTCAAGTTCAGATGCTGTGGTTAAGGGTAAAATGGATATTAAAGACGTAAATGCTCCGTATGTTAGAATTAGAGCGGTAGGTATTGATTCTACGCAAAAAAACAGATACACGTATAATGTAATTCTTAAAAAAGCACAATAATGACTTGCGAAACTAAAATATTCAGAGATATTACAAGTGATTGTAATATGCCAACACCCGGCATCGAAGTCGAAGCTTGGGTGTTCAATCGAAGTGAAATAAGCACTACTTATTCCAGTGATAACACAAATCAAATTACGGATATATCAATGATAGGTGATGCAACAGCATTCAAAATCAAAGGTTATAAAAAGAATTTGAATTGTGGTTCTGATGTTGTTGTGGCAGATGACATGCCAAAACGATTTAATCACTATTTCTCATTCAAAAATTTCGAGTTTGATACAGAAAGCTTGCGAAACGTAGACAATTT
>JARKSE010000113.1 GCA_029974315.1 Paludibacteraceae bacterium
AACTGGCTACATTCCAACCAAATTCAGCCTTGCAGCAATCGTAAAACTTTTGTGCAATCCGTTCTTTTGGCAATAAATTTAATTCCTGTAATGCCAACAATAACAATTTCAACCGTTTACCTTTAATGTTGTTGTATTGAATTTTTATACCTTCTACAATTTCAACGCTCTTTTGGTGTGTAATCAGGTCGCTTAACGTCTTTTCTTCAGTTGGTTGTTTTGTTTTTATCGGTTGAGGTGGTAAATTGTGTTCGCATTTATCAAATGTTGCAAACAGTCGGGGGTATTTTTTTACTTGTTCCTCAACCTTGTTTACTATGCCTGAATAGTAGCCAAATTCTTTTACAGCTTTATGGGTTAAAATAATGGGGTATTGTTTTTTTACATAGCCCCAGCCCTCATTTGCTCCCGTATGCTTAACGTGAAAAAAGTTTAAGTGAATATCCCTTACATACTGTTCAGCGTTTGCCCCGTAAAGGGTGTTCGGGGAAACTTTAAATTCAGTTTCAAAATATTGTTCGCCCTCTTTGTATGCTTCAATGTATGTTTTGAGGTATTCCCAACCGTTTATATTGGTTTCTGTTTGGGTGTCCATATTTAGGGATGGCAATTCCTTTGAGGTGAAAATAACGGCTAATTCAGGGGTGTAAATCTTTATGGTGTCCGTTTCTGTTTTTACTTTAAAACAGCCGTTGTTTTCAATTTCTATTTTAAAACTTTTGTATTCGGGTTTGGTTTGTTCCTGTTCCTCAAAAAAAGTTGTAAGCCAAAACCTTGTATCTTTTTTCATTTGTCCTTTATGCTTTAAGTGGTTAATGTTTGTTCCTTTGGGAATCCTCTTTTAATTTTCTGTATTCCCATTCCCAACGGTGGGGACGGGTAAATAATACCATTACTAAAACTGTCAATATGAATTTTACTTTTCTCATTACATATCTAATTTAATTTTGTCGGCTGCTTTGCGTTTGGTGTCGTCCACAATCTTAGCGTAAATTTGGGTTGTTCTTAGTTCCCTATGTCCTAACATTTTGGAAACCGTGTAAATATCAGTACCGAGTGAAAGTTGCAAGGTGGCGAAGGTGTGGCGGAAACAATGAAAGGTAATATCCTTTGTTATGCCTGCTCTTAAAATCCATTGCTTTAGGTGTACATTCAAATATGCTGAATAAATCAAACCTTTAAATACTTGTTCGGTGGGTTCTTTGCGTTCGCCCAATAGTTTAAACGCCTGTTCTGAAATTGGCAAAACCTCAACGCCTTTGGTTTTCTTTTGCCTGAACTGTAAAAAATACCCTTCC
>JARKSE010000190.1 GCA_029974315.1 Paludibacteraceae bacterium
CCTTTGCTCGAGAAGTAGGTAATTCTATTTAAGTAAGAACCAGTGTAACGGGCGTTCGTTGTATAAGCACCTGCTGTGATAATTTTTTTACCAGTTCCCCCAATTTCGCCAATAGTAGATGTAGTTGAGCCATTTGCCCAAGTTGAGCCGTAACCATCAGCCCAAGAGCGGATAGTTCCCGCTGTGGTAGCTGTAAAAACTACTTTTAACTTATTAGTGTCATTGAGTTGAAAGCCTGTTGTCCAACTACTGTTGTGTGTTGCTAAAAAGACATTTCCTTTATTATTGTTAGGGTCTTTGTTTGCATATAAGCCAATAAAGCCTGTGGCTGCAGAGTTAAATGATGTATATGTTTTTGTTGTTGTCGAAGTGGCATTTATCACGTCACTGCTCCAAAGTGTAGTAGTACCTGTGCTATTGGTTATAATCACTTGTACAGTATAAGTTTGATTTGCATCGCCCCAAATATCAATTTCTTGATAATAACCATCATATCCATAACTGCTATCAAATGTGATAGTTTCTGTAGCGGTTCCATTGGTAGCTAATGTACGTTCTAAATACAATTTTTGGTCGCCTTCGTTGCTGGCTGCACCCACTAACAAACGACCAGGACCCTGCATTGCATCACAAGTTCTGTCGAATGTGGAAGTTCCATCGTGTGGCCCGACGTGCGTGCCTAAACTGAGGTTTACAACAGCTGGTTTTCCAACTTCAGTAGCATAATCATAAACATATTTTACACCATTAGAAATATCGGTATTTGATTCGCCCATACTCACTATGACGATATCCGCATCTTTAGCAATGCCGTAGTAGTTATTTCCTGAATAGGAACCAGCAGCAATGCCAGCTACGTGTGTACCATGCCCGGAGTCATCGCTAGTGTTATCATATTTAGCACTTTCTATAGCTGATTGTGTAGTGTATGTTCTGTTATTATTTTGATTCCACACACGTTTTACCCGCAATTCAGAGCTATTTTCTAAATCGTAAAACGTGATATGATTGTATTGAAAACCACCATCAACAATTCCAACAACTACATTAGTTCCAAGAAATGGATGTGATAAATTGGTACCAGCTTGTACTTTATCAACAGAAGCAGCCGAGCGTGCTAATGACATTTTTTTACGAACAGGCGTACCTACTTCGATCAATTTAATAGCCGCTTCGTTACTAAGCGCTTCTAATTGACTTACAGGTATGCGTGCTGTAATAATTTCGCCAAAATCACTTACGATAGTAACTCCATAATTTTCTAAAACAGTTTTACCCGATACATCATTAAAATGAATGTAAGCAGATACAAATTCTTCTTCTGAAACAACTTTTATACCGTAATGCTTACGGAAACTTGTACGTTGTTGTTCGCTTTGTGCATTTTTATTGGCATCAATAAAACTTCGTGAATAGTTCGATAGTTTTGGACTTTGTGCCAACATGATTACTGACAAACAAAGTGTTGCGATTAAAGTATAACTCTTTTTCATAGTTTATAGATTTGAAAATTAAATTTTGATTTACTTACGTCTAAATACTTTAATAGCTGCTTCTACCGATTCAATACCTTGTAATTGAATCATTTCGGGTAGTTTAGTTAGTGGCATTGTAAATGTCATGGTGCTTGCATCTAGTTGTGTCAAAGTGCCACCTAATGCTTCAAAAGCAGTTTGGTCAAATTCTGGCGTAACAGTTAAATACCCGGATAGAACAAAAACGTCATTTACGTTAGAAATTGCCGGGTTGGTTTGAAAAGCCTCTGATGGTACATACTTTTCGAGCGTTTTAGCGCCTTTAGTGTCTTTGTAAAACTCATCCCAAAAAGCTCTGAAAGACGTAGAAAAGTTGATGTGTTCTGGCAACGTTTCTACAACAGTAGAAGTTTTGTGCGTTTTACTTGCGCTTTTTTGATGTCCACAGCCCACTAAAACCATGGCAAAAGCAGTAAGAAATAGAATTTTTTTCATAATAATAATTTGAGTTGATATTTGTGTGTAAAATAGTTATTAAACGAATTAATTGGTCTGTTTATTTCATGTAGTTGATAATAAGTGTTGATTTTGTTTTTTTGCTTACACGAAAGCGGTTATCAATACGTTGACCAACAATCCAAACAATTGTGTTTTGTGAGGTTAAAATCCACAACTTATCTTTCATTAAACGACTTATTTTTTCATTGATAAAAAAATCGCTCACCTTTTTTGTTTGGGTCATACCAAATGGCACGAACGTATCGCCTTGTTGCCAATGGCGTAAAACTAAAGGGAAAACTATTTTGTCGGCATCTAAAAATGCATACTGTTTCTCTTTGTTTATCTCTGGAATGCCGTCAAATAGTTCAAATCTTAGTTTTATAGGTTTGGTAATTTCTCTACAGCCATTATCTATTGTGTATACTTCATCGGTAAGTACCTGTATCTTTTCTATGTCCAGTGTATTTCTATTGATAATGGCACGGTGCGTTGGCGAATAAAATTCTTTACCAGACAATCCATTGAGGCTTTGCGTGATATTGTTTACTGTAGCAGAATTAAAGTTGTAGGTTTGTAATAACTCAAAAAGAATTGTGTCAAATGCTGGGATTTTTTGTAAATCACTGATCGAAATCTGTGTAATGTCATTTTTCTTTTGGCATAAATTACTGCGCAATTTTTCGATGAAGTAGGTGTAAATATCAGAAACATCTTGTAAATTTTTGATGTTCTTATGCATTGTATCAATGAACGAAGGATTAATTTCTTGAAATGGCGGGATAATGTGGTGACGAATTTTATTACGAACATAAATCGTGTCGCTGTTTGTGCTATCTGTTCTAAAATCTAATCCATGTTCGTGGGCGTAGGTTTCTATTTGTGAACGTTTGCAGCGAAGTAGTGGACGAATAACCTCCTCATTTTTTGCTCGAATTCCAAGCAAGCCTTTAATGCCTGTTCCTCTTGCCAAATTAAGAAAAAACGTTTCTACAGAGTCATCTGCATGATGCGCAATGGCAATTGCACCACATTGTTCAGATATAAGAAGCTCTTTAAACCACGTATAACGTAGTTCACGTGCCGCCATTTCAATAGATATTTTACGCTCTTCAGCTATTTGGGTTGTGTTAAAATGAGCCGTATGCAACGGCACTTGATAATGTGTTACTAATTTTTCTACAAAGCGCATATCTTCATCTGATTCACTTCCTCTGAGATGAAAATTACAGTGCGCTACAACGCATTGATAACCAAGGCGAAAAAGAACGTCAAACAGCACAACAGAATCGACACCACCACTCACAGCAACCAACAGTTTTGTGTTAGTGTCGGGCATCAACTGCTCCTGCATATACTGTTTGACGGTTTGTAACACGGGAAAGTATAAAATCTGTTTTTAAACTATCAAAATAGATGAATTATGCTTCACCACCTCCAAACATTGGAATTGGTGGTTGATTGCCAGCTTCTACTTTAATTTTTCCGTTTTGCGATTCGTATTTTGCGATATTATCTTCCATAGCCAACAGTAAACGTTTTGCGTGTTCTGGTGTGAGAATAATACGTGAT
>JARKSE010000169.1 GCA_029974315.1 Paludibacteraceae bacterium
ATTGTCACTATTTACAATTAAAATTATATCATTTGCATTGAATCCTTCAGCAACTAAACAACTATTTATAAATGTTTGGATAGTGCTTTGATTTCCTGCTAAAACTATTGGAGTGGTTGGGCTACTTGTTGCAGGTGGGTAATAATATGCAGTTGTATTTAAATAAAATAAATGCAAATACAGATTCTAAGCACTTGTTGCAGGTGCGTAATCGTTTGGAATATCGAAATCATAACCAACATAACCTGCTGGTATTTGAACGCCGCAATTTGAACAGTCTGTGCATTCAGTTCTGTATGGTCTGAATGGATCGCCACCACCAACACTATTGTTTTGACCGAATATCCACAACGGGAAAAGAAGTATAAATAAAAATAATCTCATTGACAAATTTTTAAAAGTCTGCACCCGTTAAGATGCAGACCAATTTAATAACCAAAACTCATTATGCCTTTTGGAATGTGATATGGAGCGTAACCACTGAACCATTAGCAACCCAAATTTCTTGGAATGTGCTTGGATCAATTGTAACTCCATCTTTGCCGTCTTGACGGCCACCGCCGGCGTCGATGTCAGTCCAACCATTGTTGTTTTTGTAGGCTGCATCTTCAGTTGTAGCAACAACTGGTGCTCCTACGTCACCCAAATGGAAACCTTCACCACCTACATAGTCTAAGTCAGCTTCGACTTCGACAAAATTGTCTGTTGCCAAAAATGCTGTTGCATCTGGATAGACTGGTGCAAGTGTCGCAACTGCTGTTTTCAAAGCCGCAAGCGTGAAAGTTTCGCCCAAAACACCATTGCCTTTTAAGTCAACAGTTCCAGCCGTTGGGCCTAAGTCAAGGTGCAAATTACCTGTCAGTTTTGCAGGAATTTCATTTTTACCTGAATTGTTATTAGATGTACCACCCATGTTTTATAAAAATTTTAAATGTAAATAAATTCGATTTTCAAAATCGCTACGCTGCCTGTTATAGCCGTGTAGCTTTGTGCTAATTCGTGTTTTCTGTAAATAATTGGATTTTGACTTTCATAAGCAATTTCCATTTGTGAAGAGCCACCACTATCAAGGTTTCTTTGACCATGTGGGCCGCTTTCGTTTGCGTCGGATGTTGCCGCCTGAGTAACTCCGTCCACGCTGTCACCATCCAAATATTTAAGGTCAAAATCAACTCCAGCCACTCCAATAAATGCTTTGCCCGTTGCTGTTGCCGCAATACCCATTATGTCCGATAAAGTAACTGTTGTTCCTGTTGGAATTTCGTAATTATAAGTATAGAGTTTTTCAGGTGTTTGTGTTGTAGTTTG
>JARKSE010000185.1 GCA_029974315.1 Paludibacteraceae bacterium
AACAATCAGGCTATACTCTTACATAAAAGACTTAACGATTTGTATTATGCAGAAAATTTTTCGGTTTTATTTTATTTACCTGGTCATCACCATCCATTAACCGAAAACAGAAGCGGTCAATGGGCATGTAATTTAGAGCAACCATCAAGGTTAATTTACAAACCGATTATTCCTGATGAACTTGTTCAATCAGAAGAACAAATAGATTTAGTTCAACTTGTGGAACTTTCCGTGATTGAAATTACTGACTATCATGACAAAAAAATCAAAAGATAAAACCATGGCAATCAATCAATACATTCCAACAATTGTTTTTCATCCTGCTGAAACCCTTCGTGAGAAACTGGAAGAAATGGGTATGGGAATTAAAGAGTTTGCCTTACGTACCGGCAAGCCTGAAAAAACTATTATTGCCGTTTTAAACGAAGAAAGTTCTTTAACCCCTGAAATGGCAGTGCTTTTTGAAAATGTGACGAAAATACCTGCCAGCTTTTGGATTAATAAACAGGCCCGATTTAATGAATTTATTGCCCGTAAAAGGTATGCTGAAGCTATTGCCGCAGCAGCAGAATGGGCAAAGGAATTTCCGTATGCCGAAATGGCAAAACTAAATTGGGTTGCACCCACTCGGAATGTCGAAGAAAAAACAGTCAATCTGTTAAGTTATTTTGGTGTTGCCTCGCATATAGCCTGGGAGAAACTATATATGGAGTCGGAACTCAAAGTTGCAGCGTATACTTCGCTTAAACATACGCGCGAACCTCATGCTATTTCGGCCTGGTTACGGCAAGGTGAGTTACAGGCAAAGCAAATCAATGCACCTGTTTTTGATGTAAAAAAACTAAAAAGCAACATACCTGTCATGCGTCAGCTAATGGTGAAGCAACCTGCCAATTTCTTTCCAAAATTGCAGGAACTTTGTTTACAAGCAGGTGTAGTTTCATTGTTTACTCCCAAATTGCCTAAAGTTCCTTTAAGCGGTTCTACAAGATGGTTAAACGATACACCGTTAATACAGCTTACTGCACGTTACAAGCGAAACGACAACTTTTGGTTTACCTTCTTCCATAAATTAGGACATATCATCCTGCATGGTAAAAAATACATCTCGCTCGAAAATGTTGATTTTGCCGCTGCCGACCCCAAAAAAGAAGAAGAAGCTAACCAGTTTGCCATAAAACACACATTTACTCATGAACAGGAAAAAGAAGTTCTGCAGAAACAACCATTGTACGAAAATGACATTATTGAATTTGCTAAAAAATTCAATACTCACCCTGCTATGATAATAGGACGGTTACAGCACGACAATATTATTCATTACAGTATTGGCAGACAGTTTATGGAACCAATTGATT
>JARKSE010000193.1 GCA_029974315.1 Paludibacteraceae bacterium
GATAATAATAACACCATTGGTACCACGGGTACCATAAATAGCGGCTGCCGAACCGTCTTTTAAAACGTCCATAGACGCAATTTCTTCGGGAGAAATGTTATCAATGCTACTTACAGGAACACCATCAACGATAAACAACGGAGAAGTTCCTGCGCCTTTGTCCAACGTAGAGAAACCACGTATCTGAATATTGTAACCCGTGCTTGTAGGATCGCTCGAAGTTTTAATAATATTCAATCCAGCCACTTTACCTTGCAGCAAACCTACAGGGTTAGTTTTGACACCAGCATTAAAATCTTCAGCTTTAACAGAAGCAACAGATCCTGTTACCTCCTTTTTCTTTTGAGAACCATAGCCAATGGCGACAACTTCACTCAAGGCATAGGAATCTTCTTGAAGAACAACTACCATGGGAGCTTTACTGTTGGCAAGTAACTCTTGAGTTTGATAACCCAAGTAGCTAATTTGTAATTTAGCATTAGCTGTGACTTTTAACTCAAAATTCCCATCAAAATCGGTTACTGTACCATTTGTGGTTCCTATTTCGAGCAAACTTGCCCCAATGATAGGTTCACCAGAGGCATCCTTCACAACACCTCGTACTAATACTTGTTGCGCAAAGACACTCATAGAGCCAAAAATAAACATCAGCACCAGAACAATTCTTTGCATTACAGAAATGATTTTCATGCTTTAATTTGTATTTACGGTTAAAAATAGGTTTAAAAATCTCAAAAAATTAAGTTTTTACAAAACTGCTACAAATTTAAGTTTTTATATTTAAAAAACAAGAAAAAATGGATTTAATTATGAACAAATGTTCCAACTTGTTCTCCTTTAACCACTTTTAATAGATTGCCCAACGTATCCATGTCGAATACAACTATCGGCAAATTATTCTCTTTACACATAGTTGTAGCCGTTAAATCCATCACTTTCAAACCTCTTGTGTAAATTTCATCATAAGTTATGTCAGTAAACTTAACAGCTTTAGGGTCCTTTTCAGGATCGGCTGTATAAATACCATCGACACGCGTGCCTTTTAACATCACATCGGCTTCAATTTCAATACCTCGCAAAGCAGAACCTGTATCGGTAGTAAAATAGGGATTGCCTGTTCCTGCTGAAAAAATAGCCACTTCGCCACGCTCCAATGTTTCTATGGCTTTTTGTTTACTATAAAATTCGCCTATTGGTTCCATGCAAACGGCTGTCAAAACACGGGCTTTTACACCAATTTTCTCTAAAGCTGAACTCAAGGCTAAACTGTTGATAACAGTTGCCAACATACCCATTTGATCACCTTTTACGCGGTCAAAACCGCGCCCTGCACCACTCAATCCACGAAAGATATTGCCTCCACCGATAACAATGCCAACTTGAATGCCTCGTTTTACAACATCAGCAATTTGTTGCGCGTATTCTTCTAAGCGTTGTTCATCAATACCTTGTTGTTTGTTGCCCATCAGCGATTCACCGCTTAATTTGAGTAAAATTCGTTTGTATTTCATATTTTAAAATTTTAAAGGTTCCTATTTCATAAGTTCTACCACACGTTGTAAATCTTCAGGCGTATCAATCGAATGATTATCGGAGTGTGTAATGGCAACGTGAATATGTAGCCCATTTTCGAGCCAGCGCAACTGCTCCAACGATTCTGCTTTTTCTATGGGCGTTTGAGTCATCTTGGTTATTTGAGCCAATATATCGGTACGGTAAGCATAAATACCAATGTGTTTATAATAGGTATGCGCCGCTGCCCATTGTGATTTTTCAACACCTCTTAAATAAGGAATCACGGAACGACTAAAACAAATAGCTTCACCGGCTTGACTTAAAATAACT
>JARKSE010000021.1 GCA_029974315.1 Paludibacteraceae bacterium
AAAAACCACGAAAAGGCATAAGGCAGACGCACCAAAGCTTCTCCCACAGTCGCATCCCAAGCCGCTTTGTCAATATCGTGATGTTTTAAATGAATCAATTTCATGCTATTACAGATGATATGTGTAAATTTTTGTGATTAACAACCCACCAATAAATGTTCTACTAATATTTTAGTGCCTATGGCAAACAGAATAAGTCCGCCTATAAGCTCTACATTTATTTTAAATCGTTTACCAAAGGTAATGCCAATAATACAGCCTATAATGGTAAACACCAAACTTACCAAAGCTATAATGCCCGATGCCGTATAAATTAAATGTCCCATAGGCACAAAAATCAAACCAGTAGCTAGCGCATCAATACTTGTTGCAAACGAAAGTGTAATCAGCATTTTAAACGATCCAAACGGCGTATTTTTATGACAACAAGTATCATTATCGGTTTTTTTAAAACCTTCGACACCCATTTTGACACCTAAGTAACCAAGAATCACAAAAGCTAACCAATGATCAATGGCCGTTATTTGAGCGGCAAAACTCACACCAGCGAGCCAACCCAACAAAGGCATTACACCTTGAAAAAGACCAAAAAAGAAGCCCATTCGTAGCATTTTAGGCCAATTATAATGACCATACGACACGCTGCTCGCAATAGCTACTGCAAAACAATCCATGGCTAAGCCCACAGCAATCAAAACAATTTCAAGTAAGGTCATCGTTTAAATTCTGCCTCGTAAGCAGCGGCAGCTTGCTCTAATTCGTTATACCAAGCCTCCCCAAATTTGCGAATTAATGGCACTTTTAAAAATTTATACACAGGTAATTTCAACTGCTTCCCATTTCGCTCGGCACAGGCACACACATCCCAACGGTGATAATTAACCGCTGTAAAGCGTTTATAGTGTTCCAATCGAACAGGATACAAGTGACACGATATCGGTTTATAAAAACTAGTTCGCCCCTCGCGATAGGCTTTTTCAAGGGCACATTTGCAAATGCCATCGGCCGCATCGGTATAAGTAAACACACATTCACGCCCATTAACGATGGATGTCACCATATCGCCGTCAGCATCCACATAAGCCACACCTTGGGCATCAATGACGGCTTTGCTAGCCTCCGACAAATCGTTCCACACAGCAGGCAAAGCCTCTTCCAACTGAGCGACTTCGTCAAGCTCCAACGGTGCGCCAGCATCACCTTCGATACAACACTCACCACGACAAATTCCTAAGTCGCAACAGAACTGCTGTTCGAACAAATCGAAGCTCACCACCGTATTCCCTATTTCTACCATTTTTATAAATTTGTCGCAAAGATAATCATTAGTTACGACCTATACGACACAAGTATAAATTTTTCGACCAGATTAGCGCAAAAATAGCTAACTTTGTACACGCATTTTTTGTGGCATTGACCGTTATTGTGTCCCCAATAACTTGCGTATAAATCGTTTAAAAAGCGTATGACTATATGACTGAATTACAACTCACATTAACACCAAAAGAATCTTCGGAAGAATCTGAATTAAAAAAGGTTATAGCAAACAAGTTAAAGATTCACATTAACGAGATTTCGCATATTCAGCTGGTTAAAAAATCCATCGATTCGAGAAGTAGACAACCACTTGTACTGCTCAAAGTACGCGTATTTTTAGGCGACGAACGCCCCGCATATCGATACGAAAATACGTTTCATTATGGCGACGTTTCGAAGAAACCTGCAGTCATCATTGTGGGTTCTGGCCCTGCTGGTTTATTTGCCGCTTTGCGCTTAATTGAATTAGGCTTACGCCCAATTGTACTCGAACGCGGCAAAGAGGTTTCAGAACGCAAGAAAGACATTGCGCAACTCAACCGCAACACAGCGTTAAACGTAGAATCTAATTACTGCTTTGGCGAAGGCGGTGCAGGCACTTTTTCGGACGGAAAACTCTACACACGCTCCAAAAAACGCGGTAATACACAACGTATTTTCGAAATATTCCATCAACATGGTGCGCAAGATGAAATTCTCTTTGAAGCACATCCACACATTGGTACCGATCGACTGCCTGTTGTCATAAAAAACATGCGACAACGCATCATCGATTGTGGTGGCGAGATACACTTCGACCATAAAGTGGTTGAATTGTTAATTACTGACCATCAAATACAAGGCGTTAAAACCGAAAACGGCGAAATTTACAAATCCAATAACGTCATTTTAGCCACAGGTCATTCCGCCCGTGATATTTACCACGTATTATACCAACAAGGTATAAAATTAAAAGCGAAGGGATTTGCTATGGGAGTAAGAATTGAACATTCTCAATCTTTAATCGATGAAATTCAATATCATAGCAAAATACGTAATCCCTACTTGCCAGCCGCATCATACGCACTTGTTAACCAAGTAGACGGACGTGGCGTATACTCTTTTTGCATGTGTCCTGGTGGCCATATTGTACCTTCAGCCACAGCCGACCAACAAATTGTAGTTAATGGCATGTCGGCTTCGCACCGCAGTTCTCCATTTGCCAATTCGGGCATGGTGGTAGAAATACGCCCCGAAGATTTAACCGAATATGCCCAATTTGGTGCACTATGTGGATTACGTTTTCAAGAAGACTTAGAACGTTTGGCTTGGGAACACAACGGCGGTGGTTTGCAAACAGCACCAGCACAACGCCTCAAGGACTTTGTCAACGGTCGTTTATCTACCGATTTACCACCTTGTTCTTATCTTCCAGGGATTGTATCATCGCCTCTGCACGAATGGCTACCGCCACGCATTGGTAAACGCCTACAAGAAGGATTTAAAGCCTTCGATCAGAAAATGCGAGGCTTTCTGACTAACGATGCCGTGATTGTAGGTGTTGAAAGTCGTTCATCATCGCCTATACGCATTCCACGTAATGCTGAAACGCTAGAACACATCGAAATAAAAGGACTTTACCCGTGTGGCGAAGGTTCTGGTTATGCAGGTGGCATTACATCTTCAGCCATGGATGGCGAACTATGCGCTGAAAAGATTGCAGAAAAAATGAATTAATCAGCGTAATAACAGAAACAATAAAAACACCTTACAAATCAGATTTTGCAAGGTGTTTTTATTTTAAAAGAGTCACAAAGTACTATATCCCAAAATTTTCAGGTATTTTACCCACTTTAGTTCTAAAAAAGGCTTTTATTTCAGCCATATCGCTCTCCATATTACCAGTTGGTTGGAAAATCTTTCCATACCCTATTTCTTTTTTAGCAAAATCAATATACGTCAATACAATAGGTACGCCAGCCTTTTGAGCAATGATGTAAAAGCCTTTTTTCCAGTCAGAAACAGCTTTACGCGTACCTTCGGGCGTAATGGCAATATGAAACGTATCATGTTTTGTGAACTCTTCCGCTATTTGGTCAGTCATTGCAGTGTTTTTACCCCTATCCACAGGCACACCACCCAAACTACGCATCAAACCACCCAAAGGGAAACGAAACCACTCTTTTTTCATAAAAAAATGAGCATCTAAATTCACCGCTATTTTGAATAGAATACCGTACACAAAATCCCAATTACTAGTGTGTGGAGCCACACAAATTACGCTTTTAGAAGGTATTTCTAGATCATCAAGAATTTTCCATCCTCGTGATTCCAAAAAGCGATAAGCCCAATTTTTCTTCATAAATAGTTCTATTTTTGAAGAGCCAAAGATAGTAAAAAAGAGTTAATACGACAACACAACAACAACTAATGAAAGCTCTAAAAACAATTTTTTATTGAAAAAAGTTGGAATCTAATATAATTCCACTATCTTTGCTCCATAAATCTATTTGTTTCACACTAAATCTATAAGCCTATCGTAAC
Organism: Paludibacteraceae bacterium; assembly: GCA_029974315.1. Classification (GTDB taxonomy): domain Bacteria; phylum Bacteroidota; class Bacteroidia; order Bacteroidales; family Paludibacteraceae; genus W0P28-013. Next base: position 3,841 of record JARKSE010000021.1, read on the forward strand.
ATTATTACTTTGATTCACTAAAACAACAAGGTAATGAAACCACTACAATCTTTGACCGATGAGCAATTGGTCAAACGTTACGAGCAAGGCTGTAATCAAGCGTTTGAAATTCTACTGTTGCGTCACAAAGACCGCCTGTTTGGGTATATTTTTAATATCACCCGCAATCGCGATTTGACGGAAGACATTTTTCAAGAAACGTTTATTAAAGTGATTACCAACATCAAGCAAGGACGCTATGTTGATTCAGGCAAATTCTTTGCATGGATGTCACGTATCGCCCACAACTTAGTGATTGATCATTATCGTCGTAAAGAGAGCGAAAACACGTTCTCAAAAGATGATAACGAAGAATATGATATTTTGAACAACGCCAAACTCTACGACGACAATATTCAGGATTGTATTGTGTACGAAGAAACGCTCAAAGATATGGTTAAATTACTTAATTTGTTACCTGAATCGCAGCGCTCAATTGTAAAAATGCGCTTTTACCAAGATTTGAGCTTT